>NZ_JAPDCG010000004.1:0-237403 GCF_027705845.1 Aeromonas sp. S41-2
CTGTTAAGGCGGCTCAATGAATTGCTGAATTAACTGCTGCAACTAAAAGTTGCTTTGGTCACTTCATCAGACATTGATATCAAAAATTGTTTTTGATGCTCGATGCTGTGAGTGCCCACACAGATTGCTTGATTCAAATTGTTAAAGAGCGACGCAGCTTTTGGCTGCTGCGGGAGTGGCATTCTACTCAACCGCCTTCTCGAGTCAAGCCTTATTTGCAAAGGCTTTTCGAGGCGACCGACCCGGCTGTTTGCGTTGCCGCTTGCCGTGTCGATGGGGCGCATTATAGAGAGATTGATCACGCTGGCAAGGGGGAAAATGCAATAAAATTGCAAAAAACTGCTCTTTTTTAGTTATTCATATCCAAGCACAGCTTTTATACAAGCTTATCCACAGATAACGAGCAAAACAGGGAGATCCGAGTCTGCTTTTACTCCATTTTCCATCCCCCCGCTTGAGCCAGCGCCCGCGTTGACTTCCTATATAGGCATAACTGCAACCAACCCGGCTTCTTTTACCCAGCGCGAGATCAGCTCGGCAGCCGGCCAGTCACGGCAACCAGAGACATTCTGGCCGGCCCAGAGCGGCGAACACCCAGCATCTCCCCGCTGTTCGGCCGCACTGCGCAGTGCGGCCAGCGCGCCACTGGCATAAGGAAATGCAGGCACATCTTCAGACAGCGGGCCCAGCTCTCGCATCAGGCGATTGACGATGCCGCGAGCCGGGCGACCACTGAACAGGTTGGTCAGCGCCGTGTGTTGCCCTGCCGGCGAGTGCAGTGCCGCCCGGTGCAGGGCCGAAGTCGTGGCCTCATGGCAACAGAGAAAGGCGGTGCCCATCTGTACGGCGCTGGCGCCCAACGCCAGTGCGGCGCGGATACCTGCACCATCGACAATGCCGCCGGCGACGATGACCGGCAGCCTCACCGCCTCTACTATCTGTGGCAACAGGCTAAAGGTGCCCTGCTGCAGGCTGAGATCGTCCTCGAGGAAATGGCCGCGATGGCCACCGGCCTCCAGCCCCTGGGCGATGATGGCATCGGCACCATGGTCGGCGAGCCAGCGGGCTTCAGCGACCGTGGTGGCGCTGGCCAATACCTTGGCCCCGCTGGCCTTCACCCTGGCCAGCAACTCGGGCTCGGGCAGTCCGAAATGAAAACTGACCACGGCCGGTTTGAACTCGGCCACCATGGCGGCATGCTCGGCATTGAACGGTGCCCGGCTGGGAGCCGCCTCGCCGGCCGTGTCGCGCACGCCGTATTCGTCATAGTAGGGCGCCAGCCGCTGCAACCAGCGGGCCTGGGCGGCGGGATCCGGCGCCTCCTGCCGATGGCAGAAGAAGTTGATGTTGAATGGCCCCTCCCCGCTCGCCGCCAGCCGGGTCAGCTCTTCGCGCAAGGTGGCGAGGCTCAGCATGGCCGCAGGCAATGAGCCCAGCGCGCCGGCCCGAGTCACGGCCAGTGCCAGCGCGCTGTCCTGCACACCGGCCATGGGGGCCTGAATGATGGGGTAGCGCAGCCCCAGTTCGGCAAACAGCGTCATGATGTCGCCTCTTGCCGCTCGGGAGTGACGCCACCGACCTGGCTGCGCGCCAGCGCGATGGCCCCATCAATGGCCGCCCGGGCCTGCGGGCTGTTCTGCCAGCAGGTCGAGCCCAGCATGCTGGCCACCAGTTGCACGATATGGCCGGTGTCGGCCGCGGCCAATTGCGCCAGATTGTGGTAGCCAAGCTGTTCAAGCCGCCCGATGACGGTGGGCCCCACCCCTTTCACGCCGAGCAGCAGCGCCCGCTCCTCGCCCGAAAATCCTTGCTTGCTCTTCATTGATCAGACTCCTTTCCCATACCCTCATTGCACATCAGGCCCGCGAGGGGCCTGATGAAGATAAGTGGTCAACGTACGCTGCGCAGCAGGAAGTCCGGCTGACCGCAGGAGCGCAACTCGCGCTTTTGCATCTCGTCGGAACAGGTGACGGCTGCCGTCCCCTCCTTGTTGAGGCAGATATAGACCTCCCGCAGGAAGCGGCCACCGTCGGCGCAGGCCACCGTGATGTTGTCCGGAGCCAGCCAGTCGTTGGCACTGGCCAGATCCGCCTTGAGCTGGAAACGGCTCTTGCGCAGCGGCTCGGCGGGAGACTGATAGGCGGCCGGGATCTTCACTTTCTGGCGCAGGTCGCTGGCCAGCTGATGAAAGCCGCGCTGGCTCAAGCCGGAGCAAGTGCCGTGCTTCTCCCACTCATGGCGATAGAGAAAACGGCTGGGATAGAGGCCGGCAAACTGCTGCTCCATCGCCGGATCCAGCCGCTCGCGGCTACAGCTGCTCGGGTAACCGCGCTGATACTGGGGCCAGAGCCCGTGCAGCACGAATCCCAGCTGGCGGGAACATTGGTCCCGATCGGCCGGCTTGATGGCGCAATGCTCCGGTGACCAGGAGAGCGCCATGGCGTAATAGTCAAATTCACCAGCCTCCCCTTTGGCCTGAACGGCGGAGGAGAACCAGGGGACCAGCAGCATGCCGAGCAGCACAACAATCTTCTTCATCTTGGGTATCCAGGGTTATGCACATAATGTCGAGTAAGCCGTTTCGCCCTCGAGAACGGCCATGCTCCCATATTTTGCCCAGCGGGAACACCCTGCCGGGGCGCCGGCCCATGTCGGGGTCAGACCAGTAAAGGGTTTCCCCTCCCGGCACCGAGGCGTAAGCTGACTCTCCGGCGGGCCCGCACGTCCGGCCTGCTTCCCGTCCGCTTTCCTCTTCAACAGGATGTAACATGATCCGCAAGAATCCCTCCGGCCATCTGCCGGTCATCGACGAGTCAGCCTATATCGACAAGACAGCCATCATCTGTGGCAAGGTGATCATCAAGGAGAACGTGTTTGTCGGCCCCTATGCGGTGATCCGCGCCGACGAGGTGGATGCCAGCGGCGACATGGAGCCCATCGTCATCGGCGCCAACTCCAACATTCAGGACGGGGTCGTCATCCACTCCAAGTCCGGCGCTGCGGTCACCATCGGCGAGTACACCTCCATCGCCCACCGCAGCATAGTCCACGGGCCGTGCGAAGTGGGCAACCGGGTGTTCATCGGCTTCAACAGCGTGCTGTTCAACTGCCACATCGGTGACGGCGCCGTGGTGCGCCACAACTCGGTGGTGGATGGCTGCGATCTGCCGCCGGAGTTCTACGTTCCCTCCACCACCCGCATCAACCAGCAGAGCGATCTGGACCACATCCCGCGGGTGTCGGTGGATGCCGCCGAGTTCTCCGAGGACGTGGCCCACACCAACATCGATCTGGTCAAGGGGTACAAGGCGCTCTCCAACGAGTTCTGAGTCCCGCGGTTGCCAGGATCCACAACGGGCGCCCAGGCGCCCGTTGTCATGACTGTAAAGAGGGTGAAAAGGGAGCGTAAAAGCCGTTGAGCTAGCGGTCCGCCTGGCGTTTGATGGGCCATCTTCCCTGGATGGAGTCATCCCCATGTCACGTTACCCCCTCACGCTCACCCTGCTGCTTGCCAGCCTGTCGACCCTGGCCTGCGAACTGCCAGCCCCGCCAGCCGGTCGTCCCGACGCCCGCCCGCCGGCATTGCCCACCCCCCTCTATCACGCCAGCAAACTGGGCCAGGATCCCCAGGCCACGGCCCAGGCGCTGTTCAAGAACATTCCGCCGGCCGAAGCCGACAAGCGCTATGAGGTGGTGGTAAGCGTCCGCGAGCTGCCGCCCCAGCCCATCCGGCTCCAACCTGCCGCAGCCCCACTCAAGGGGCAGTAAAACCCACAGCAGGACCAGCAACAACAAGGGCGCCGCAGCGCCCTTGTCGAGATCATGACTCGAGTCCCTTAACGTGCCCGCACGCAGGCGACGCCGTGAGCCTCTTGTGGCAGATCCGTGATGAGCTCGCCGCTGCCCGGATCGAGCAGGGGGGCCTCCCCGTCGTCGTTGGGGGCATCGCTGCTCCAGAGCCGGCTGTAGAGCGGCCAGCCCTGCTCCGTCAGCAGTTTCAGCTCCTCACCGCGCTGATGATAGGCGGCAAACAGCGCCGTCAGCTCCCTGGCCGCCGGCAGGCGCCAATCATCGTGGCCACGCGCCACCAGCTGCTGGCAGTAGTCGCGAGCCCGTTCCTGATTCATCACCACATAGTCGTGGGGGAAGGGGTTGTAATCCCCATCTTCATCTCTGGCACTGCCGTCGTAGACCAGCGCCGGCCGGTCCGCTTCCGCGCGAGTCAGGGGACAGACGAAGATCAGCTCGCCCGCCGCCAGCTCGGGATGACGGCAGCCCTGGCTGAAATCAGGCTGGGCATCCACCACCTGCACCGCCAGTTCCAGCATCCGCTCGCTCGTGCTCACCTGCACCCGGGCAGGCCCCACCGCCAGAGCGTGGAGCACCCCATCGCCGTCGACGCTGACCTGCTCCGGCGTCATGCTGCGCCACTGCAAGGGGCCCTGCGCCGGATTGCGCGAGCCATCACTGAGCCGCAGCTCGGCCTGCAGAGCCAGCGCCTGGCCCACTTCCAGCCGGGGCGCTGCCGGCGTCACCTGCAGATCGATCACGATGGCAGGCACCGGCGCCTCGTCAACCACCCCGCTCAATCCGAGCTCGGTAACCGTGGCCGGAGTGCGCCTCGGCTCGGCAGACACGCTGCGCAGAAACTCGCCGATGGCATCCAGCTCGTCGTTGGAGAGACCGAGCGCATGCAGGTGATCGGAGGCTTGCGGGAAGAAGGGATCGTACTGCGCCACCCCGGTCGGGAAGCCCACCCCGCGGCTCCACTTGGTCACCCCGAAGTTGTACATGGCCACCACCCCCTGCACGGAACTGCCGATGCGCTGCGCCAGGATGGGGAAGACCCCGTTGTGCATATAAGGAGCGGTAAACGCCACGTCCCGCAGGCTGGGGGTCTTGAAGCGCCCCATGTCTGCCTTTTGGCGGGTCTGCAAGAAGCGGCCACGGTCTTCCAGATTGCGGCCATAGTAGGCCAGCCCCACGCTCTCGAACCGGTACTGGCTCAGCAACGGCCCGGAGTGGCAGTTCATGCAGCGGCCATCGGTGCGATAGAGATGCATCCCCCACAGCGCCTTGTCGCTCAGGGCCTGCCCGTCCCCTTGAACGAAGCGCTCGAAGTCGCTGTCGCGGCTGATGATGGTGCGCTCGAAGGTGGCGATCGCCTTGGCAATCCGCTCCAGGCTGATCCCCTCGTCACCGAACGCCGTGGCAAAGGCCGCCGGGTAGTCGTGGCTGGCCTGCAGACGCGCCAGCAGTTCGTCGTGATCCAGTGCCATCTCCACCGGGTTCTGGATGGGGTGCAGGGACTGCTCCTCAAGAGAACCGACCCGGCCATCCCAGAACTGGCTGCTGCTGAAGGCACTGTTGAGGATGGAGGGGGCATTGCGGGTCCCCTTCTGCCCCTGGTGGCCCACCGAGACGCTCAGCCCGTCGCTCCACCCTTTTTGCGGATCGTGGCAGCTGGCACAGCTGATGTCTTGCGCCCGGGAGAGCCGCTTGTCGAAGAACAGTTGCTGACCCAGCACCACCTTGGCCCGGCGGTAAGGGTTGTCAGCCGGGAAGGGCACCGCCGGCAGCGGCCCCAGCTCCTGCCACTCGACCCCCTCATCAACTCTGGCCGCCGGCCATTGGGCGGCAGGGCCGGCATATTGGGCGCGCAAGGCGGCCATGTCGGGCATGCTGTCGTCACGGATGACTGAAGGGCGTACCGGATAGGGCGCCAGCGCATACCAGAGCACGCTGCCCTCTCCCTCCTCGAGCCAGCTGCCCGTGGCGGGCTGGTAAAGAGCGGGGTGGCCGGCGCCGTCCTGCAGCCAGATCCGGGTCGGCACAGCCAGGGCAAAGGTGTGGGGGTAGCGCCAACTCTGCTTGTCCGCCGCCAGCAGCCGTTCGAATTCGGCCAGGCCAGGCAGTCGCCAGTCACTGCGTCCGCAGCCGGTTGGCATCACCCCCAGCCCGGCACGGCTGGCCTGCGGCAACGCACTGCTGCCGCTGGCGTGCAGCCAATACTGGCTGCCTTTGACCCCGGCGAGGCTGCGCACATCGTGCAGGCAACGCCAGTCAGCGCCGCTCGTCAGCCGGCCCTGCTCATCAAGACGCATCAGGTCGGCCGTCTCCGGCTCGTCGGGCTGGCTGGGTTGGGCGGGATAGAGCAGCCCCCTCGCCGCCTCGATGGGGCCGCTGTTGCTGCGCCGATACCAGCTGCGCTCCCCCTGATCGGCACGCAGGGCCAGCAGCATCTGCCAGCTGTCCGGATAGTTGAGCTCGGCTCCCGGCTGACGCTGGGCCAGCAACAGGGTTGCATAGTCCTGAATGAGCGGCTGCTGTTGCAGACGGATCTGTGCCAGCTGCCCCCACTCGCCCTGATCGAGGGTGCCGTTCCCATTGCGGTCGGCCAGCAGGAACAGTGCCGTCTCCTCTTCATCCAGTCGCAAGGAAGGTGCGTCAGCGCGCCGGGCCGACAAGGCCGTGGCGCCGAGATCGGCCACCCGGGCCGTCGCGGTGCGCAGAATATAGCTGCCATCGCTCCCCACCAGCTCCAGCGGCTGATCCAGCAACAAACCGGCCGGCAGCGTCATGACCAGGGGACGCTCCTCCCTCACCTCTCCGCTCACCGCGATGCCGGTAGCGGCCTGGCGCAGCAGCAGGGTGGCCCCCTGCCTCAGGCGGGTCGTCACATCGAGCCGCACGGTCAACTCGCTGCGGGTATGGGTCGGTACCGGCTCAATCGGCGGCTCTGTGGGTGGCGTCACCACCGGAGGTTCCACCGGCGGCTCTACCACGGGCGGTGTCACCACCGGCACAGAGGGAACGGGCGCCTGGCTATGGTTGTCATTGCAGGCGGTCAGGATCAGCAGGCTGACCAGTAAGAGGCTGGTTTTCATCGCGCAAAAGGGTGAGTGGTCTGAGGAGTCGGCGATCATCCAGCCAAATGACAATCATTATCAATATCACCTTGCAAATATGTGTTTTGACAACAACCACGCTGTCGCGGGCGCCATGACAAGAGGGCAGGCATCCGTCGATGCCTGCCCTCTTTATCTCCGTGTACCGGTCAACCGGCGACCTCGGCTCGCTATCAGGAGCACTTCTTCAGGCTGATATGCCAGTTGGCGCCGGATTGCACCTGATGCTTGGCGGCGAAGCTGTCCATGTTCAGCGCCACTGACACCTGCAGCAGGCTGTTGAGGTAGACCAGCGGCTGGCCTTCCGGCACATCGCCAAAGCTGCTGACATAGGGGGCCTTGCCCTCGTATTTCAGTGCATCCCCTTCGCTGATCTTGATGCAGGCGTTGTCACCCTTGTTGATCCCCGCCTTGGTCAGCAGGCTGTCGTCGATGTTGGTCCAGACGTTGCCGTACTGCACGTCCAGGATCGGAATGGTGCCCTTGAGGGTACCGTCCTGCTCGGCCACTGCCGGCTGATAGGGGATCTTCACCACCTCGGCAGGCAGTTTCGGGCCCACCTGCTCGTAGCTGATGGCACCGGAGGCGAGCCGGGCGCCGGTGTAGGCGTAGACGTCGCGGCCGTGGAAGGTGTAGGACTTCTCGGAGCCCTTGAGGCGGTTGGTCTTCTCGTCAATCTGGCGCACGGTATCGATGCCGAAGTGTTCGGCCACCAGGGTCAGGGTGCCGTTGTCCGGGCTGACGATGTAGTGGCCACTCTTGGTCTTGAGCACCACCGACTTGCGATCGGTGCCGACCCCCGGATCCACCACGCTGACGAACACTGTCCCCTTGGGCCAGTACTGCAGGGTCTGATAGAGGCGGTAGGAGGCTTCCCAGATGTTGTAGGCCGGGATCTCGTGGGTCAGGTCATAGAGCGGCAGGGTGCGGTCCACCCCGAAGGCGACCCCCTTCATGGCCGAGACTGCGCCATCCTTGAGACCGAAGTCGGTCTGGATCACCAATGCCTCGTTGGCGGTGGCAAGGCTGCTGGCCAGCAACAGGGCGAGCGCAAGTGCGCGGGGGGCGGTACGAATATCCATATCTGAACTCCTGAAGGTAACGACAAGACAACCATCTAGACATCCAGAATGCCATCACTTCTGCATATTGCAAGCCGTATTCCCCGGATGGGGGCACCGAAAGCCCTCGCCAGCAGGTCGCGGCGGGTGTATGGATAGGGCTGAGCCGCGACCGCCACAAGGAGATCCCATGACCCGCAACCAGACCGCCATCCTGCTCAGCCTGGGGGAGCACAGCAGCCAGCTGCAGCTGACCCGGGCCGACGGCACCCGCTTTACCCGCGACTTGGGCTTCGGCCTCGAAGCCATGACGCCGGGCCCGTTTCGCCGGGATCCACCGAGCGCGCTGGAGCTGGAGCAGGCCATCATGGTGGTGGAGGACGTGCTGATGCCACTGGCCGCCGAGGTACCGCCCCATGAGGTGGTGACCCTGCAGGCGCCGCTGCCACTGGCCGAGGTGCTCGGCAGCCGTGAACTGAGCCGGGAGAGCCTGGAGCAGCTGTTCGGCCAGTTTGCCGCCATGGTGGAGGGTGACCCGCTGGCCGCCGCCAACCTCCCCAAGACCCGGCGCTTTGCCGCCGCCCTCTTGATCCTGCGTGAATGGATGCACCATCTGTCGGCCGAGCGGGTGGTGCTGGCCGACTGAATCACACTAGACTGCCCAAGACCCGGCGCTTTGCCGCCGCCCTCTTGAACCTGCGCGAATGGATGCACCCTCTGTCGGCCAAGCGGGTGGTGCTGGCCGACTGAGTCACACTAGCCTGCCCAAGACCCGGCGCTTTGCCGCCGCCCTCTTGATCCTGCGCGAATGGATGCACCATCTGTCGGCCGAGCGAGTAGTGCTGGCCGACTGAGTCACGCTAGCCGGCAGCCGGCTCGAAGCGGGTGCGCCAGGCCGCCCAGGCCAGCCCCAGGCTGATCAGCACGCTGCCGACGGTGAGCAGATCCACCGCCGCCTGCACGCCGGCCCCATCGCTGACCCAGCCCAGCAGCACCGGCACCCAGTTCGCCACATAGGCGATCACGTAGAAGAGCGACACCAGCCGGGCGTGGCTGGCAGCCGGCGCGATGCGGTTGACCAGGGTCGCACTGCCGACGAACACCGCGCCCTGGGCGTAACCGGCCACCAGCAAGCCGAGCACCGCCAGCCACCACGACTGGGCATGCACGGCGCCGGCAAACAGCAGCATGCAGAGCGCCAGCGCCAGGGCGCCGCTTTGCAGGGTGTGACGGGCATCGAGCCGACGTGCCCAGAGCTGGCAGAGGCCGGAGAGCACCATGTAGGCCGCGATGAGATAGCCGAACAGGCCGAGATCCCGCAGCCCCAGCAGCTGGCTCGCCACCTTGGGACCGATGGCCAGCAGGCTGGCCGCCACCGCCCAGGCGGTAAACAGCGCCAGTGCACAAATAAAGAAGGCCGCCCCGGTGGCCTTGAGCCCCTCCCCCAGCGATCCCCTGCCCTGCTGCGTTGCCGCAGCCGGCGTCCCTTGCACGCGGGCGGGCCAGCTCAACGCCACCCCCACCATGGCGCAGGCCGCCAGCCCCATGATGAGCAGGAAGGGCAGTTGGGTCGGATAGAACTCCAGCTGCAACGCCAACCCGCTGAACACCGGGCCGAGCGCCAGCCCGGCGGTGAAGGAGAGGGTCGCGCTGAGGGCGGCCCGCTTGCCGCCATCGCGCGGGCCAAAGCGCAGCAGAGCCACGTTGGCGGCGCCGGTCAGGGCGCCGGTGCCGATCCCGGCCAGCACCCGCGCCAGCAACAGCGACCAGAAGGAGTCCGCGAGGGAGAACAGCAAGGCGCCCCCCAGTACCGCCAGCAGGGCCGGCAGGATCATGGCGCGCAGATCGCTCACCCTGCCCGCCAGATTGCCCACCCCGAACAGGGAGATCAGTACCCCGCCCGCATAGCCGCCATAGATGAGGGTGAGGCTGACATCGCTCAGGGCCAGCACCTGCTGATAGTGGGGATAGAGGGGGGTGGGCACGCTGCTGTTGAGCAGCGCCGACATCAGCGCCAGCGGCAGAAACAGCAGGATGGCGCGATGGGAGGTGGCCGCCGCAGAGGGGGCGGCGGCACAGAGGGATGATGACATGCAAGGCTCCGATGAGGGCGGGCAAGGCCGCTGACGAGAGGCGTCATGATAGCGCCCGCCGCAGCCCCTCGACAGCGACACAAATGCATCAGCCTGCTTCAATAATGCATGTCAGTGACATCTATCTGCATGTCGACAAGGGCACTCTCGCCTTGTGATCCCGCCGGCACTGGCTTCTAATGGGCACGCCCCGCCGGGGCACTTTGAGTGGGAGGCTCGATGATCAACTGGGACGACGCGCGGTTTTTTCTGGCACTGGCACGGCAGGGCACCCTGCGCGGCGCCGCCGGCGTACTGGGGGTCGATCAGGCCACCGTGGGGCGACGCATCACGGCGCTGGAGCAGAACCTCGGCTCCAAGCTCTTTATCCGTACCCCCAAGCTCTATGACCTCAGCCCCCTCGGCGAAGCCATGCTGGCGGATGCCAGCGCCATGGAGCAAGCCATCAAGGCCATCGAACGCAAGGCGAGCGCCGGCGATCAGAGCCTGTGTGGCGAGGTGCGCATCGCCACCACCGACACCCTGGCCCAGGCCTTCGTGCTGCCCGCCCTCACCCTGCTGCGCGAGCGCCACCCCGGCATCCGGCTCAGCCTGCAAACCGCGGTCAGCGTCAGCGACATCGCCTACCGGGAGGCCGATCTCGCCATCCGCGGGCTGCGTCCGGACAACGACGAGCTGGTGATCAAGCGCCTCACCACCATAGAGATGGGGCTCTATGCCTCTCGCGACTATCTGGCCCGCCACGGCACGCCCAAGAGCGGCCACGCTCTCAGCCAGCACGCCCTGCTGCTGTTTGCCAGAGAGCTGGTCTCCCGCCACTGGCACAGCCTGTGCGGGGAGCCGCTGCACGAGCCCAATGTGGTGCTGCAGTGCAACGCCCAGCTGCTGTTGCTGGCGGCGGCCCGTCAGGGGCTCGGCATCGCCCTGCTCTCCACCTTTCTGGCGGACAAGGAGCCGGAACTGGTGCGCGTGCTGCCCACCCTGTGCGATCCGGTCGACATCTGGCTGGTGCTACACCCCGACTTGCAAAAAGCCAGCCGGGTGCGCGCCGTGGTAGACGCGCTGGAGGAGGTGTTTCACTGCCGCTGAGCCGGCGGCGCCTTCTGCCCGTAGCCCCGCATCTGTTACCATGCCGGCCATCAAGACTGTTTCCAGCGCGGCGTGGCCGCGCCCATCCCGACGGGTACCCTTATGTCCATTGCCTCCTTCGCCGATCTGGCGCTATCCCCCCGCTTGCAGCAGACCCTGACCGAGCTTGGCTACGCCGCGCCGACCCTGGTGCAGGTCAGCGCCATCCCGGTCATTCTGGCGGGGCGCGATCTGATGGCGGGCGCCCAGACCGGCACCGGCAAGACCGCCGCCTTCGTGCTGCCGCTGCTGGAGCAGTTGCTGCAAAACCCGACGAACGATGCCCCCCGCCCCATCCGCGCCCTGGTACTGGTGCCGACCCGCGAGCTGGCGGTACAAGTGCATGAGAGCGTCACGCGCTACGCCAAGGGCACCGACCTCACCAGCACGCTGGTCTACGGCGGGGTGAGTATCGCGGCGCAGGTGGAGGCGCTGAAAGCCGGGGTGGATATCCTGATCGCCACCCCGGGCCGGCTGCTCGACCATCTGCGGCAGGGGGCGCTGAGTCTGGCGGCGCTGCGCCATCTGGTGTTTGACGAGGCGGATCGGATGCTCGACATGGGCTTTATGGACGAGATCAAGGCACTGCTGAAACAGATCCCGGCCGATCGCCAGACCTTGCTCTTTTCGGCCACCTGCGATGACAACCTGTTTGCCTTGAGTAAGGTGCTATTGCGTGACCCGGCACTTATCGAAGTAGCCCCGCGCAACACCACGGCGGCCGAGGTGGAGCAGCGGGTCTATACCGTGGACAGCGATCGCAAGCTGGCGCTGGTCGAACACATGCTGAAAGTAAAGGGCTGGGCGCCAGCCCTGATCTTCAGCCGCACCCGCCAGGGGGCCGACAAACTGGCCCAGCAGCTCGGCAAGGCCGGCATCAACGCGCTGGCCTTCCACGGTGACCTGTCACAAGGGGCGCGGGAGAAGGTGCTGCTGGAGTTTCGCGCCGGCACCCTGCAGGCGCTGGTGGCCACCGACGTGGCGGCCCGCGGCCTAGATATCACGGATCTCAACTACGTGATCAATATGGAATTCCCGTTTGTGGCGGAGGATTACGTGCACCGTATCGGTCGCACCGGTCGCGCCGGCAACAACGGGCTCGCCATCACCTTGTTCAGCCCGGAAGATGCGCCGCTGCTGGAGAAGGTGGAGGCGGTGCTCGACACCCGCTTGCCCCAGCAGTGGTTCCCGGGCTTTGAGCCGGATCTGACCCGCTTCGAGCCCGAGCCACGCCGCAGCAGCAAGGCAGCCCAGAAGCAGCGTGCCAGAAAACAGGCTCTGGCTGGAAAGGTCAGTCGCAGTGGGAAACGCTGACATCATCGAATAATCCAGGGGGATGGGATGGACATAGCCAAGATGTTGGCAGATGACGCGGCGATAAAGGCGCGGATGGCACAATTGGAGGAGCCGCACATACGTGCACTCACCCAATTTGTCAGGGATCTGCGAGAAAAGATGGGCGCCGAGGCAGCCATTCCCTACTTTGACCCCTGGGATGCCGGAGTGCAGGCGGAGGTACTTTTTTTACTGGAAGCACCTGGCCCCAAGGCAAAGAATTCCGGCTTTATATCCATGAACAATTCGGATGAAACAGCCAAGAATATCTTTGAAATGACACATGCCATCGATCTAGACCGTCGACGCATTCTGCTCTGGAATACCGTCCCTTGGTATATAGGCTCGGGCCAGCGTATCCGGGCAGCCAACACAAAGGACATACGCCAAGGCATAGATTCACTGGCCCAACTGCTTACACTACTGCCTTGCCTTCAAGCCGTAGTGCTGGTCGGCAAAAAAGCGCAGAAAGTGGAAAAACATATCAGAGCCGTTGCGCCGCAACTCAACATATTTACCAGCCCCCACCCAAGCCCCATGTTTGTGAACAGAAAGCCGGAAAATCGCAGCTTGCTACTCAATGACTGGCAACATGTCCAAAAATCATTAGCCCAGCGCTGTTAATCCCCAAATAAAAAACGCCCGACCGGGCGTTTTTTATTTGCCGGCCGGCGGCTACCCGTTACTGGCCAACACAGGCGGCAGGGCCCGCAGGATGCGCTGCTCGGCCAGGGTGGAGAGCACGAACATCACCAGATAGCCGAGACCCAGCGCCACGATAATGGCCACCACGTTGGTGGTGAAGCGAGCCACCAGGTAGTAGGCCGCCACCAGCGCGACTATGCCCACCGCCCGGATCAGCAGACTCTGGGTAAAGTGGCCGTGGGCCTTGATGTAGGCGAGCTGGTAACCGTTGAGCATCATGAAGATGAAGAAGAGGGAGAAGTGCAGCAGCACCGGCACGGCCCCCAGATAGTCGGCCGGGAACAGCAGCGACACCAGCGGCTTGCCCGCCAGCAGCATCACCAGAAAGAACACCAGGCTGACGATGGCGCTGAGGCGAAAGATCCAGCGGCGGATAAGCCTTATCTGGCGATGATCGCCGCTGCGCAGATTGACTGCCAGTTCAGGCAGCACGAAGCGGTAGATGGGGAAGACGAACAGGGTGGTCATGTAGGTAAAAATAGGGCGCACCACCACCTGAAAATCCCCCAGCTCGTCGAGGCTGAAGTGGCGAATGGTGAGCAGTACCGTGATGTAGATCATCAGGATGCTGGCCCCCGCCTCTAGGGACGCGGTAAAGCTCTTCTTCACATAGCTGCGCATCTCGGGGCCAAGCTCGACCTTGGCCAGCGGCCGGGTGGCGATGGCCCGGCGCCGGTGCAGATACATGTAGCCGGCGATGCCGAGCGAGGAGAAGGTCAGCCCGTAGAAGAGCGAAGGGAGCGCAGCCATCCCGAGCCCAAAGTAGCAGGCCATAAACAACAGACCGTTGGCCAGCGGATCCAGCCAGGTCACCCGGTTGGAGATCCCGTACATCCGGTACATGGCCACCAGATTGGTGAAGTAGACCTTGAGCCCCAGCCCGAAGATGACCCCCACCAGTTGCAGATATTCGGCCCGGATATGGAGCCCGTGCTTGATGTAGGGGATCACCAACCCCCAAGTGAGCAGCACCATGCCGATGAGGAAGTAGCGGAAGATATTGATGATGTCCCGATCGTTTTTGGTCTGGGAGTAGCTCACCACCATGGAGGAGCGAAAGCCGGTCATCAGGATCAAGGAGAGGGAGATCAAATCCACCACGCTGTTGAACAGCGCCAGATCCCCCTTGGCCACCCACTGCGCCAGCCACACCTTGAAGGCGAAGCCGATGACGATGCTGGCCAGCGACGCCCACATGCCGGTGATGAAAGCCTGCTTGAGGCGGCCAAGTGAATCGGGTTGTTCGTCTTGAATTGCGTGCATCACGAAAGGCCCGCTAACTGCGTGAAGAGAGGCCCATCTTATGAAAGGGGGCCGCCCTTGAACAGCCCGAAACAGGGGGCAAGGGCGATCCCCTGCCAGAAACGCCCGACCGGGCGTCTCTTTTAATGCATCCAGCGCATCATCTGGCTGCCGCCGGGCGACTTATGACTGGGGTACTGCCTTGATCAGCGCCTCGTAGTGATCGATAAGCTCTGGCCCGTGCAGCGGCGAGTCGTGACCGCCCACCACCGTCTTGATCGGCAGCTTCATCGCTTTCAGCCGCTCAAGTGTCTGCGGATAGGCCTTCACATCGGCAAAGCTGAGGTTGCCCAGCTTCTCCTTGAGGATGCAGTTGCCATAGAGCACCTGCTGGTCGGGGAAGTAGACAAAGATGCCGTCCGGGGTATGGGCCGGGCCCGCGTAGAAGGCGCGCAGCTTGCCCTCTTGCAGGGTGAAGTCGCCATCGTGCACCACGTTGGGCAGCACCAGCGGCAAGTCCGGGTAATCCGGCAGCCCCTTGCGGGTAAAGGCGACAATCTCGGCCCAGTCGTTCTTCATCAGATCCCGGGTCTGGCGGGTCGACACCACCTTGGCACCGATGGACTTCCAGTAGGCGTTACCGCCAGCCCGGTCGGTGTGGTAGTTGGTGTTGATCACCTCCAGCACCGGCTTGCGGCTGACCCGTTTGATCAGCTTGTGCAGCTCTCGGGCGGTATCCGGCGTCCAGGTCGCCCCCACCACAGTCACCCCCTTGGCCCCGAAATAGACCATGGAGTTCTCTTTGACGTAGTAGTTGTCCTCCACCACATAAACCGGGCCGCTCACCTGCGTCAGCGACATCCCCGCCGCCCGCACGCTGCCACCCCAAAAACTCGCCATCAGCACCACGGCGCCGGCCAATCCGCACTTTATCCAACCTTTCATCATCTTGCTCCCTCGAACCAACCGCCCCCTCGCCACCCCTGTGGCAAGCCGGACCTTTTAAGCAGTGGGCAAAAGATACGGGGGATTTGTGAGGGGAAAATGAGATTGTGTGAAGTCTGAGTGAAGTCAGGGGGAAGTCAGAAAAATCAGGGGGGGTCGGCAGCGAGCCACGACCAATATGGCGATCGACGGTGCGGGAAGTGGAGGGAGGTAAAGGCTCAAAACGAAACGACAACACAGATAGCAGCCCCTCACCCTAGCCCTCTCCCGAGGGAGAGGGGATGGCCTGTGCCAATTCCAAATCCCCACCCGAACCTCGCACGTTAAAGCACAATCAGCGGAGCCTATTTGCCCCCTTCTCCCCTTGCGGGAGAAGGGCTGGGGATGAGGGGGAGGTAACAATATGCCACATCATGTAGGGTCGATTAGCGCAGCGTAATCGTCCGTTTACCGCGAATAGCCTGATAGCAAGAGAAGCAGGAAACCCTGAACATCAGCGTCACCTCAACACCCTTACTTTCGCTGAACATCAGCGTCACCTCAACACCCTTACTTTCGCGATCGTCCGAATACGCTTCGCTATTCGAACCTACGGCCCTCACCACCATGGAGGAGCGAAAGCCGGTCATCAGGATCAAGGAGAGGGAGATCAAATCCACCACGCTGTTGAACAGCGCCAGATCCCCCTTGGCCACCCACTGCGCCAGCCACACCTTGAAGGCGAAGCCGATGACGATGCTGGCCAGCGACGCCCACATGCCGGTGATGAAAGCCTGCTTGAGGCGGCCAAGTGAATCGGGTTGTTCGTCTTGAATTGCGTGCATCACGAAAGGCCCGCTAACTGCGTGAAGAGAGGCCCATCTTATGAAAGGGGGCCGCCCTTGAACAGCCCGAAACAGGGGGGCAAGGGTGTCCCCCTGCCAGCAATGCCCGACCGGGCGCCTTCTTTAGTGTGTCCAGCGCATCCTCCGGCTGCCGCCGCGCCGGCTTATGACTGGGGTACGGCCTTGATCAGCTCCTCGTAGTGACCAATCAGCTCCGGGCCGTGCAGCGGCGAGTCGTGACCACCCACCACCGTCTTGATCGGCAGCTTCATCGCTTTCAGTCGCTCAAGCGTCTGCGGATAGGCCTTCACATCGGCAAAGCTCAGGTTGCCCAGCTTCTCCTTGAGGATGCAGTTGCCATAGAGCACCTGCTCGTCGGGGAAGTAGACAAAGATGCCGTCCGGCGTGTGGGCCGGGCCCGCGTAGAAGGCGCGCAGCTTGCCCTCTTGCAGCGTGAAGTCGCCCTCGTGCACCACGTTGGGCAGCACCAGCGGCAAGTCCGGGTACTCCGGCAACCCCTTGCGGGTAAAGGCGACAATCTCGGCCCAGTCGCTCTTCATCAGATCCCGGGTCTGGCTGGTCGATACCACCTTGGCACCGATGGACTTCCAGTAGGCGTTACCGCCGGCCCGGTCGGTGTGGTAGTTGGTGTTGATCACCTCCAGCACCGGCTTGCGGCTGACCCGTTTGATCAGCTTGTGCAGCTCTCGGGCGGTATCCGGCGTCCAGGTCGCCCCCACCACAGTCACCCCCTTGGCCCCGAAATAGACCATGGAGTTCTCTTTGACGTAGTAGTTGTCCTCCACCACATAAACCGGGCCGCTCACCTGCGTCAGCGACATCCCCGCCGCCCGCACGCTGCCACCCCAAAAACTCGCCATCAGCACCACGGCGCCGGCCAACCCGCACTTCATCCAACCTTTCATCATCTTGCTCCCTCGAACCAACCGGCCCCTCGCCACCCCTGTGACAAGCCGAGCCCATTTATCAGTGGGCAGAAAATACGGGGGATTTGTGAAGGGAAAATGGGCTTGTGTGAAGAGAAGGTGAAGTCTGGGGGAAGTCAGGTGGAATTCAGAAATATCAGGGAAAATCGGCAGCGAACCACGACAAAGATGGCGATTGGCAGTGCGGGGGGTGGAAAGAGGTAAATGGTCAAAACATGCAATCAGCGCCTTGCTGTAGGGACGATTAGCGCAGCGTAATCGTCCGTTTACCGCGATCGTCCGAATACTCTTAACTATTGGGTTCATAACCTTATTTCTGCGAAGTTCAGCACACTCCATGACTTCATACGAGACTCATCAGGCAGTAGACTAAGTCAACTTTGATGGTGCAGCCCTGTTTATCTTAAGTGGAGTATTAATATGTTCAACGGAGTTCGTGTTTTCGATACTGTTTTAGATGGTAAAAATACAAGAGATATGGTTTCAAGAAACTCAGCTGATTTTTGGAAACCATTTTGTAAATCAGCAGGGTGGAACTTTAATTATGAGCGGATCCATTCATTGAACGACCTTAAGTATTTTTTCTCAAAAAAAATCAAAGAGGATATTATTATATTTTCAGGGCATGGTAATGAAAATGGCTTCTATTTTTCAAATGGAGATTGCCTTGATAAAAATACAGATACTTTCATCCCAGAAAAAAACCATGGAAAAGTAATCATATTTTCATCATGCCTAATTGGAAAGAATGAGTGCACTTCCAAAGCGTTAAAAGCATTCTTCTCCGCAGAAGCTCTTTTTTCATATCGGCACCTTATGTCAGATAGATTCTGCTTTTTAAATGAATCCATACTACTCTCTTCTATAGAGCATAAGTTCAACAGAGGTAAAAACAGCTTTACAGAAAATGACTTTTTGGAGTTTCAAGCTCAGACTGATTTTATGAAAAACATGAATGAAAAACATGTAAAACTGCATCCAATGGTTATGTTTTAAACCTTCATACCATCTATTAATAAATTTATTTTAAGATGATAAAAAACACCCACTTGTAATACAGGTGGGTGTTTAAACCGATCATCATCGGACACGTCAGAATATTTAACTCACAACAGCAATCAAACCAACGGTGGTGTCCGTGGCGGCACCTGGCGCTTGCTACCGGTGGACTCGAAGGCCGAGGCAAAGCGCAGCAGCTTGTTGTCGTCATAGGCGCGACCGGCGAAGGTCAGGCCCACCGGCATGCCGATATCGGCCATGACACCCATGGGGACGGTGACGGTCGGCACGCCTAGATGGCGAATGGCGAGGTTGCCGTTGGCAACCCAGATGCCATTGCTCCAGGCGATATCGGCGGAGGCCGGATTCACATCCGCATCAGCCGGGGCGACGTCGGCGACGGTGGGGAACAGCACGGCGTCGAGCTTGAGCCCGTCCATCCAGTCCTCCAAGTCCAGCTTGCGGGTCTTTTCCAGACCGCGCAGGCCGTCTGGCACCGAGGCAATCTCGTCAAAGCGCTTGAGGCCACGCTTGGCCATATTGACGTACTCGTCCATGCCCGCCGCCAGATCGCCCTCGCGGTTCGGCAGGGTGCCCGGATCATGGGGGAAGATCTGGGGGCCATCGACATCCTCAAGCTTATTCAACTTGGGGTCGCCGTTGGCGCGCAGGAAGTCGTCGAACGCCCAGCCGGACAGCTCCCACAGCTCGTCGTTGAGAAACTCCGGGCTCACGATGCCGCGATTGAACACGGTCGGCGCGCCGGGTCTGTCCCCTTCGCAGTTGGAGACCAGCGGGAAGTCCACTTCGATGACTTCCGCACCAGCGGCTTCCAGCGCCTGACGGGCCTGTTCCCACAGGGCGATCACGGCCTCGCGGGTATGGATGCGCTGGCCGGTCGGGCCGCCGATGCCGGGGTGCTCGCTGGTGCCGGCCAGTTCATCCTTGTTGATAAACATGCGCGGCACGCCGAGGCGCTTGCCCTTGAGGGCATCGGCCTTGGCGGCCAGCTCCAGATAGGACGCCGGACGCACTTCGGAAGCCTTGGGGATCTTGACCCAGGGCTGCAAGCGCCACAGATCGCCACGGGGATCGCTATCGTCGGCGACCACCACATCGAGCACTTCCAGCAGATCGGCCATGGTGCGGGCATAAGGCACCACCACATCCATGGTCGGGGTCAGCGGCCAGTTGCCGCGCACCGAGATGACGCCACGGGACGGGGTGTAGGCACACAGGCCGTTGTTGGAGGCCGGGCCACGGCCGCTCGACCAGGTCTCTTCGGCGAGACCAAAGGCGGAGAAGCTGGCGGCGGTGGCAGTACCGGCGCCATTGGAGGAGCCGGAGGCAAACGGCGCGGTCAGGTAGTCGGCGTTGTAGGGGCTCTCAGCACGGCCGTAGACGCCGCGCTGCATGCCGCCATTGGCCATCGGCGGCATATTGGTTTTGCCAAGGCAGATGGCACCGGCGGCGCGCAGCCGCTCAACGGTGAAGGCATCGCGCTGGGCCACCAGATCCTTGAAAGCCGGGCTGCCGGAGGCTGCGGTCAGCCCCTTGACCAGGTAGCTGTCTTTGGCGGTATAAGGGATGCCGTCAAGCGGCCCCAGAGTTTCACCACGGGCGCGGCGCGCATCAGACGCTTGCGCCTCTTTCAGTGCATCGGGATTGGGCACCACCAGGGCGTTGAGGCGGGTTTGTGTCTCGGGGCCGTTGTAGGCCTTGATCCGGGCCAGATAGGCCTTGACCAGTTCGACCGCAGTGGTGCGGCCTGATTCGAGCGCACCGCGCAGCTCGGCAATGGAAACCTCGGTCACTTCGATCATGGGGATCTCCTGTAAAGGGTGACGGTGTGCGATATCGGCTAACGCGGCAATATCGCAGCTAATCGCTTCAGGGTGGTCGCAGCCGCTACAGCTCCCGACCCCCGTATATCAAGAGACAAAACCCCACGATGTGGGGTTTTGTCGAGTTAGTCGAGCCTGCTGCTTATTTCCCAGAAGGGATTTGCTGAGTGATGCAGTGGATATTGCCACCGCCCAGCAGGATCTCGCGGGCCGGCACGCCGACGACTGTGTGATCCGGGAAGATCTCTTCCAGAATGCGCTGGGCTTCGCCGTCGGTAGCGGCATCCAGCAGCGGGTAGACGATGCGATCGTTGGTGATGAGGAAGTTCACGTAGGAACCGGCCAGACGACCTTCTGCCTCGCGCGGCACACCGGTACCGCTCTCGACGCCGGCAGACTCTTCCTGGGTGCAGTAGAGCGGGCCCGGCTGGGGCAGCTTCCACACTTTCAGCTTGCGACCCTTGGCGTCGACCGCTGCTTCCAGCACCTTGAGGGCGGCCACGGAGCGCTCGTACTGGGGATCGTTCTGGTCATCAGTCCAGTGCAGGGCCACTTCACCCGGACGCACGAAGCAGCACATGTTGTCGATGTGGCCGTCGGTCTCGTCCATGTAGACGCCTTCGTCCAGCCAGATAAAGCTCTGCACACCCAGATAGTCGCGCAGGTGAGCTTCGATCTGCGCTTTGCTCAGGTGCGGGTTGCGGTTTTCGTTGAGCAGGCACTCGGCGGTGGTCAGGCAGGTGCCTTCGCCGTCGACGTGGATGGAGCCCCCTTCCAGAATGAGCGGCGCATCGTAACGGGCCATGCCGTGCTGTGCCAGCATCTGGGCCGCCACTTGCTCGTCTTGATCCCACGGGTAGTAGAGACCGCCCTTGTGGCCGCCCCAGGCGTTGAAGCCCCAATCCACCCCACGGCACTCGCCGGCTGCGTTGGTGACGATGGTGGGGCCGCTGTCGCGGGCCCAGCAGTCATCGCTGTTCATCTCGACCAGGGTGACATGGCTGGGCATGATGGCGCGAGCCTGCGCCATAAACTGGGCCGGCACCCCCATAAAGACCGGGGTGGCTTGCCCAATGGCATCCGCCACCTTGGCGAAGGTGGCTTGCGCGAAGCGACCGGCCTCACGCCAGTTGTCCGGGCGAAACGGCCAGATCATCCAGACGGCCTGCTGGTGTGCCCACTCGGCGGGCATGGTGAAGCCGTCAGCGGCCGGCGTGGTGTTCATGGTCTTGATGCTCATCGCAAGGCTCCTTGCATGGATTGAGACCCCGCAGGCGTGAAAACGCGGCGCGGGGATCCTGGAAAAATAACAGTGGTCGCAGTGTAAGAAGTTGCGCTCACATCCATCAAATGAATAGGATGGATTGTCCCATAAGCCTGGCAAATAATCTTGATGAAACTGCACCAGCTCGACCTCAACCTGCTGCTCGCGTTTGACGCCCTGATGGCGCAGGGCAGCGTCACCCGCGCCGCCGAAACGCTCTTTATCAGCCAGCCCGCCATGAGCCATGCGCTCAATCGCCTGCGCACCTTCTTTGGCGATCCGCTGCTGGTGCGCACCCCGCAGGGAATGCTGCCAACCCCGCGCGCCCAGCGGCTGCATCTTGGCGTGCAGCAGGCGCTGCGGCTGCTGGAGCAGCAGCTCTGCGACGAGGAGGTGTTCGAGCCGAGCCAGTCGAAACGCCGCTTCGTGCTCTGCACCACGGATTACGTGGAGTGCGTGCTGATCCCGCCGCTTATCCAGCGCCTCAAACGGCTGGCGCCCGCAGTCACCATCGAGATCCGCATCTTGCGCGACACCCTGCCCGAAGCCGAGCTGGCGAGTGGCGAGATAGACCTGGTGCTCGGCTTTGACGAATACATGCAGGTGCCGGGGTATCTCGGCAAGGAGACCTGGCTCACCGAACCGCTGGCCGGACTGGTGCGCGCCGATCTGCCGATGGCCGCTCCGGCGCTCGCAGAGAGTAGGAATGAGCCGGCGCTGCAGGGCGAGCGCATCAGCTTGGCGCAGTTGATCGAGATGCCCCACGTATTCCACTCGCCCCTTGGCACCTCGGAGGCGAGCCTGGATCGCTATCTGAAGACGCTGGGCTTCAGTCGCACCATCTCGGTCAACAGCCAGAGCTATATGTCCGCCGCCGCCATCGTCAGCCAGAGCGATCATCTGCTGGTGCTGCCCAGCATGGTGGCCGAGCTGCTCGCCAGCCACTGGCCGCTGAAAAGCCTGCCGCTGCCCGAAGACGTGCCCGATTATCACCTCAACTGCGTCTGGCACCCGGTGCATGCGCAACAACCAGCCCTGGTGTGGCTCAAGCATCTGATTAAAGAGCTGGTGAATCCTGAATAACCCGACGGCGTGTGACCTCCCCCTCATCCCCAACCCTTCTCCCGCGAGGGAAGAAGGGAGCAAGCAACTTGGCGGCGTGTGACCTCCCCAGAAACAACCATGGCTCCCGCGGGAGCCATGGTTGTTTCTGGGCGGGGCATTACGCCCGCAGGGCCGTCATCAACTGGGTGACCACGCCGCCCAGCAGGGCGGGCTCGGGGCGGCACTGGGCAAAGGTGACCAGGCCCTGGATGTTGATGAGCAAAAAGGCGGTCAGGGTCGGGATGTCACGCCCGGCCGCCAGCTCGCCGCGCTCGAGGGCCAGGCTCAGCACCGCCGCCAGATCAGCATCCAGCTCGGCATAGATGGCCTTGAGCTTCAGGTGCAGCTCTTCGTCCTGCTCCGCCAGCTCCATCAGGGTGCGGGTCACCAGACAGGTGCCGCAGAGGGCGTCGTTCACCACCTGCTCGAGATAAGCCTGCACCCCCGCCAGCGGGCTCGCGGCGGCGAAGCAGCTGCGCCGCAGGGCGCTCTTCTCCTGCACATAGTGATCGACTGCCGCCAGCAGCAGGCCGCGCTTGTTGCCAAACGCCGCATAGAGGCTGCCCGGATGCAACCCGGTCGCCGCCACCAGCTCCTGCATGGTGGTCTTGGCGTAACCCTTGGCCCGAAATGCCTCCATGGCATTTCGCAAGACGTCGTCCCGGTTGAACTCGGCGCTGCGCATGGTTTCTCCGTTGAAAAAGCGGATTCACCGGCCAGGGGCCGGCGAGGGGAAATAAGAGGGCGGCAAGTTTACCCCAGCGGGACCGCAACACCAACCCATGTTGAATGCTCGTTCAAAAAAGACTTGCACACAAAACAAAAAACGTCTTGAATGCACGTTCAAGAATCACTCCCTCAGGACAGACGATCATGAATACCCTGTTTCAGCCCTATCGCCTCAACGACACCCTCACCCTCGCCAACCGTTTCATGATGGCTCCCCTCACCCGCTGCATGGCAGGACCGGGCCTGGTGCCGACTGAACAGATGGCCGCCTATTACGCGCGCCGCGCCGACATCGGCCTCATCATCTCCGAAGCCACCATCATCCGGCCGGACGGGCAGGGCTACCCCAATACCCCGGGGATCTACAGCGCCGAGCAGATCGCCGGCTGGAAGAAAGTGACCGGCGCCGTGCATGCCAACGGCGGCAAGATCTTTGCCCAACTGTGGCACGTGGGTCGTCTCTCCCACCCCTTCTTCCACCACGCCGAAGTGCTGGCTCCCTCTGCCGTCGCCCATGAGGGCACTGTGCCGCGCATGCGCGAGCTGGTCTATCAGGTGCCGCGCGCCCTGACCGAGAGCGAAATCGCCCAGCTGGTCGAGGATTACGCCCAGGCCGCCGCCAACGCCATCGAAGCGGGCTTTGACGGGGTGGAGATCCACGGTGCCAACGGCTACCTCATCGATCAGTTCCTGCACCATGCCAGCAACCTGCGCACCGACAACTACGGCGGCAGCCCGGAGAATATGAGCCGCTTCGCGCTGGAGGTGGTGGATGCCATCAATGCTCGCATCGGCGCGGATCGGGTGGGCCTGCGCCTCTCCCCCGGCGCCTATGTGCACCTCGAAGGGGATGCGCGGGATCGCGCCGTGTTCGACCACCTGCTGGCCGAGCTGAACCAGCGCAACCTGGCCTATGTGCATCTGGGCATCTTCGATGACAGCCTCACCTTCGACTACCTGGACGGCCGCGCCTCCGACTACCTGCGCGCCCGCTACGACGGTCATCTGGTGGGGGTGGGCAACTACAGCGCCGAGACCGCAGCCGAGGCCATCAAGGCCGACCGCTTCGACCTCGTCGCCATCGGTCGCCCGCTCATCGCCAACCCGGACTACCTCGCCAAGGTGAAACAGGGCGACGCTCTGGTACCCTATGCCGACACCATGCTGGCCGAGCTGGTCTAACGCTCGCCGGCACCTTGCCTGACCAAGGATGGGATCCGCGCCCTCGCGCGGGTTTCCAATGTTTGGGCCCCCTCCCGGGCCCTTTTTTGTGTTCGCTTGTCATGCCCGCCGTTTCCCAACCCTCTCCAGCGCAATAAAAAAGTTGCTAGTAACAACTAGTTGGCTATATTGGTTGTTGATGACAACCAAATAGGAAGCCCTGATATGGATCCCCGCCCCCTGCGCGCCCTGTCGCGCGATCTGGTACGCGAACTCGGCATGCTCTCCCAGCAGTGCGGCGAACTGGCGCTCAGCCCGCTCGAAGCCCATCTGCTGATCGAGCTGGAGAGCGGCCCCGCCACCAACCAGCAACTGGCCGAGCGGTTGCGCATCGACAAGTCCAACGCCAGCCGCCCGCTGGCCCGCCTGGCCGAGCGCGAGCTCATCAGCTGGCACCCCCATCCGTCCGATGGCCGCAGCAAGGAGGCGCGCCTCACCATCGCCGGCCAGGCCCAGCTGCTGGATCTGCATCAGGAGATGGACAGCGCCATGGAGGAGACCCTGGCCCAGCTCACCCTCGCCGAGCGCGAACAGCTGTGGACCGGCCTGCGCCTCTATCGCAGCGCCCTCTCCCGCGCCCGTCGCCAGCAGGGTTACCGCATCCGTCCCATCACAGCCGCCGACAACCCCCATATCGCCGCCGTGATCCGTGCCGTCTCCGCCGAATACGGCCTCACCGCCGACAAGGGTTACGGGGTGGCCGACCCCAATCTGGATCGGCTGCACGAGACCTATCAGGGCGCGCAGAGCCGCTACTGGGTGATCGAGGGGCCGGACGGCACCATTCTCGGCGGGGGCGGTATAGCGCCGCTGGCGGGGGAAGAGGGGCAAGTCTGCGAGCTGCAGAAGATGTACTTCATGCCCTCCCTGCGCGGGCTGGGACTGGGACGCCGGCTGGTGCTGCAGGCACTGGACGAGGCGCGCGCGCTCGGTTACCAGCGCTGCTACCTGGAGACCACCGCCGTGCTGCGCGAGGCCACCGCGCTCTACGAATCCCTGGGCTTCGAGCACCTGCCGGGCCCGCTTGGCTGCACCGGCCACGATGCCTGCGAGATCTGCATGGTGCTGGCGCTTGGCGCCGAGGATGGCCAGCGACCGGCCTGAGTGATCAGCTCAGGATAAAAGGGCAGCAGCGATGCCGCCCTTTTGTTTGGCTGCCGCTCAGAGCTGGGCGGCGGGCGGCACGAAACGCAGCGCCACCCCGAGCCGGTTCCAGCTGTTGATGGTGGCCACCGTCACCGACAGCTGCACTATCTGGGCCTCGCTGAAGTGCTCGCGCAGCTCGCCATAGAGTGCGTCGGGCACACCGTCCGG
The DNA here is from genome assembly GCF_027705845.1 of Aeromonas sp. S41-2. NCBI lineage: Bacteria > Pseudomonadati > Pseudomonadota > Gammaproteobacteria > Aeromonadales > Aeromonadaceae > Aeromonas > Aeromonas sp. S41-2. The sequence goes on from NZ_JAPDCG010000004.1 coordinate 25,664, forward strand.
CGGCAGCCGGGTCAGACTCTCGGTCCAGGCCAGAGCCGCCCGCTCCGGGGCGCTGAACACGGTAGCATCGCGCCAGGCCGCCAGCTGATCCAGCTTGGCCTGCCCCACCCCGCTGCGACGGGCGATGTTCAAGTGATACTGCAGGCAGAAGCTGCAGCCATTGAGCTGGGAAGCGCGTAGCTTCACCAGCTCGCTCAGGCTCTTGTCGAGGCCGGCCTCGTCCACCGCCTTGCCAGCGGCGATCAGGGCGTCGTGAGCCGCCGGCAGCAGCTGGCGAAAGTCGGGGTAATCGATGCGGGTGCTCATTCTGGTGTTCTCCTTGGGCATGATTTAATATCAGGACACGAACAACATATCAGCACCCTAACATGATAAACAAGCCCCCCTTGAGTACAGAGCTGCCCATCCCTCTGCCCGCCCCCGGCGAGGGCAAGCGCGGCGAAGCGGGCCACCTCGGCTATCTGCTGCGCCAGGCCGCGGCCGCCCAGCGCCTGCGCATGGAGCGGGCGCTGGCGGACCTGCCCATCACGGCGCCCCAGTTTACCCTGCTCACCATGCTGCATGCCTACCCCGGCAGCTCCAACGCCGAGCTCGCCCGGCTCACCCTGCTCACTCCCCAAACGGTGAGCCCCATGGTGACCAGCCTAGAGCGCAGCGGCCTGTTGGCCCGCACCCCTCACCTTCAGCATGGCCGCATCCAGCAGCTCAGTCTGAGCTCGGCGGGCGCCGCGCTGCTGGCCGAGGCCAAGGCCAGAGTCGCCCGGCTGGAGCAGGAGCTGGCCGCCCCGCTGGCCGAGGAGGAGTTGCTACTCGTCAAACGCTGGCTGGCGAACCTCGCCAGCGGCATGGAGGGCGAGGCCTGACGCCAGCCGGTGTTTGCAGTCAGGCCAAAGCAGACAAGGGCGCTGGGCGCTTTTCAGGTGGGGAAGTAGAACCAGGCCGTCTTGATCAGGCCCGCCTCCACTTCGAAGACCGCCATGCTCTCCAGCGGCTCGGGGGAGAGGCCATAGATCAACTCGTGATCAAACACCTTGTTGCCGATGACGGTTCTCGACAGCAGCTCGGCCCGGAGCAGCGGGTTATTGAATCTGTGCTCGGCATAGAAGGCTCTGAGCGCCCCCTTACCCACAGTACTCGGGCTCTCCGTCGGCATCCGGTATCCCTTGAACGCCTCGCAGAAGCAGGCCAGGAAGGCCTCGAGATCGTGGGCGTTGTAAGCGTTAAATTGTGCCTCGACGGGCAGTTCGACCGACATGCATCACTCCCTGAATCATGTAACAGCCTCCTTTATAGGGGGCATCGCCCCCCTTGTCGACGGGTGACGGTGGCTCTGCCCCCATCTGCGCCTTGATCGCCATGCAAAAAAAGACCCCGCCTGGGCGGGGTCTTTTTTTATCTTGTCTGCCTAGCGGGCAAGCCCTTATCAGTGCTCGCGGGTCTGGCGGAACTGGACGTCCGGGTGACGCTCCTGAGCCAGGCGCAGGTTGACCATGGTCGGCGCGATGTAGGTGAGGTTGTCACCGCCATCGAGGGCCAGGTTGACCTCGTTCTTGCGCTTGAACTCTTCGAACTTCTTGACGTCGGTCCCTTCCACCCAGCGGGCGGTGGAGACGTTGACCGCCTCGTACAGCGCCTCGACGTTGTATTCGCTCTTCAGACGGGACACCACCACGTCGAACTGCAGCACACCGACCGCACCAACGATGAGATCGTTGCTGATGAGCGGACGGAACACCTGCACCGCGCCCTCTTCGGAGAGCTGCACCAGCCCCTTGAGCAGCTGTTTCTGCTTGAGCGGGTCGCGCAGGCGGATGCGGCGGAACAGTTCCGGCGCGAAGTTCGGGATGCCGGTGAACTTGAGATCTTCACCCTGGGTGAAGGTGTCGCCGATCTGGATGGTGCCGTGGTTGTGCAGACCTATGATGTCACCGGCGAAGGCATCTTCCGCCTGCTCCCGGTCACCGGCCATGAAGGTTACGGCGTCGGAGATGTTCACATCCTTGCCGATACGCACATGGCGCATCTTCATGCCCTTGCTGTAAGTGCCTGACACGATACGCATAAAGGCTATACGGTCGCGGTGTTTCGGATCCATGTTCGCCTGGATCTTGAACACGAAGCCGGAGAATTTCTCCTCAGTCGCTTCCACCTCGCGGCTCTCGGCCTTGCGTGGCATGGGCGACGGTGCCCAGTCGGTCAGACCATCCAGCATGTGGTCGACACCGAAGTTGCCGAGCGCAGTACCGAAGAAGACCGGGGTCATCTCGCCGGCGATGAAGGCATCGTGATCGAACTCGGGAGAGGCGCCCTGCACCAGCTCCAGCTCGCCGCGCAGCTGGGCAGCCAGATCGTCGCCGATGGCGGCATCCAGCTCGGGGTTGTTCAACCCCTTGACCACCCGCTTCTCCTGGATGGTATGGCCCTGACCGCTCTGATACAGATAGGTCTCGTCCTTGTAGAGGTGGTAGACACCCTTGAAGGATTTGCCGCAGCCGATGGGCCAGGTGATGGGGGCGCACATGATGTTGAGCTCGCGCTCCACCTCGTCCATGACCTCCATCGGATCGCGCACTTCACGGTCCAGCTTGTTCATGAAGGTGAGAATGGGAGTGTCGCGCAGCCGGGTCACTTCCATCAGCTTGCGGGTCCGGTCTTCAACACCCTTGGCGGCATCGATGACCATCAGGCAGCAGTCGACCGCCGTCAGGGTACGGTAGGTATCTTCGGAGAAGTCCTCGTGACCCGGGGTGTCGAGCAGGTTGACCAGACAATCGGCATAGGGGAACTGCATCACCGAGGTGGTGATGGAGATACCACGCTGTTTCTCCATCTCCATCCAGTCGGATTTGGCGTGCTGGCCCGAGCCACGGCCCTTGACGGTACCGGCGCGCTGAATGGCCTGTCCGAACAGCAGGACTTTTTCGGTGATGGTGGTTTTACCCGCATCCGGGTGCGAGATGATCGCAAAAGTGCGTCTCTTGGAGACTTCACTCAGAAATTCAGCTGACATAATTCAACGTTCTTCTATTGGGCGGCGGCCTTAAGCCACCGTGGGATAATTCCGGAGTGCCGCATTGACTCACGGTCCGGCATGGATACGCAACGAGCCACACCAAGCTGGCATCAGACCAACCGGTGGAGAGAGGAAGAGGGTTGCGTTACATGGGTCTTCTCACCTGAGCCAAAGCAAAATTGCGCGACATTATACCCGCGCGAGTGAAAAATACCCAGCCCGGCTTTGCAGACGAGCAGGGCGGCCTGCGCCCCCTACTCGGCCCGCATCACCTGGTTGCGGCCCGCCTGCTTGGCCCGGTACATGGCCTCGTCGGCCCGCTGCACCAGATCGCCGAAGCTCTCGTCGAGGGGGCTGTACTGGGCACAGCCGATGCTGACGTGCACCGGCTGCCCCTCCGGCATCCCGTCGATGCGCAGCTGAGCGACCCGATGACGGATCCGCTCCGCCACCTCGACCGCCTCGTCGAGACAGGTGTCGGGCAGCAGCACCAGAAACTCCTCGCCACCGTTGCGCCCCACCCGATCGAGGGAGCGCAGCTGGGCGGCGACGCAGCTGGCCACCTCGGCCAGCACCTTGTCCCCCATGTGGTGGCCCAGGGTGTCGTTGACCTGCTTGAAGTGATCGATGTCGAGCTGCAGCACCGACAAGGCCCGGCCATGCTCTCGCGCCTGCTTGAACCAGGCCTGCCCCTTGGCCTGGATCTGGCGGCGGTTGTGCAGCCCGGTCAGATCGTCGGTCATGGCAAGCCGGCGCATCTTGCGGGAGCGGTTGAACTGATGCAGCGCCAGCATGCCCATCACCAGCAGCAACAGAATGACCACCGCATATTGCCAGTGGCGCCGCTCCTGCAGCTGCTTGAGCTTGGCCTCCTGCAGCAGCTGCTTGGTCTTGAGGGCCTGGTTCTCCAGCTCCTTGCGGGCCAGATCGAACTCGAAGCGCATCTGCAACGAGCGCTGCTCCCTGAGCACCCGCTCCAGAGAGTGCTTGGTCTCGACGTACTTTTTGAGGCTGGCCAGCGCCCCGTTGATCTGGCCCTGCTGCTCCAGGATCCGGGCCCGCACCTCGTAGACCCGCGCCAGGAAGCGCTGGTTCTTCTCCTTGACGAAGATGGGCTCGGCCTGGGCCAGGTAGTAGAGCGCCTTGGTCGGGTTGCTCTGCGCCGCCTCCGCCATCCCCATCACCAGTTGCCAGTGGCCCAGGGTCACGCTGTCTGAGCTCTCGCCACTGCGCAGGATGGCATCCGCCTGCTGCAGCTTGCTCACCGCTTCGGCCACCTTGTTCTGGTTGAGCAGGATGGTGGCTATCTCGATCTGGATCCAGGCCAGCAGCCCCTCCTTCTGCTGGGAGCGGTAGAGCTGCTCGGCCTGGATCATCAACGGCAGGGCCCGTTCATACTCCCCCATCTCGGCATAGAGCAGCCCCTGCTGGGAGCGGATGTCCACCAGCCGCTCCTGATCCCCCAGGGTGCCATAGTCGTGCTCCAGCTCCTTGAAGTAGCCCTCAGCCCGCTCGTAGAGCCCCATCCGCCGGTAGGCGTTGGCGATCTGGGCCAGCACCTCCCGCGCCTTGCCATCCTGCCCCAGCGACTCGAAGCGCTTGTGCGCCTCGATAAGCTCCATCAGCCCCTCCGCCAGCTCCCCCTGATAGGCGTACATGTCGCCGCGAAAGCTGAGGATGTCAGCCTCCTGCAGCCGATCGCCGAGCCGGCGAGCCAGCACCAGCGCCTGCTGGTAATCGGCCTTGGCTTGGTCCATGTTGCCGAGCAGTTGCTGGTGAAAGCCGCGGCAGGTGAGCAGGCCGGTCTCGGTGATCCTGTCCTTGCGGGCCCGGGCGATGGCCAGCTGCTGATCGGCAAAGGCCACCACGGCGCGATACTCGCTGTCCCACTCGGCGGGCATGGCCCAGCACTGCAGGCGCACGATGCGCCCCTGCACGTCGAGGGGATACTCTTCCTTGCTCGCCACCAGCGCGGCGATGCGCAGCCGGAATATGCGGTCTGGCTGGAAGCCCTCTTCCAGCAGCTGCAGCTCGCGGGAGAGCTGGGGTTCGGTCAGCGGGGCCCGGGCCGCCCAGGCGAGGGGCGTGCACAATCCCGTCAGCAGGATCAGGGTCATGATGCGTTTCATGCCGGTTCGGTTTCCCCTCTGGTGGTGCAGCTAGGCAGGTGTGTTCACTATGACCATCATATCCTGCCTTGTTCAAGCACACAGCCACCAGGGAGAAAGAGAGAAAATCAGCCAGATCTGGCGGGCTCTCACACTGACCCCTCGTGCCTCTTTACAGATGGAAAATCAGCATCGACTATAAGCGCCATCCACTACAGGGAAGCGCGGGTTGATGACATACCAGGAGCTGCAGGCGGCCTACGACAAGCTGCTGCAGGAGAACGAACGGCTCAAGCGGGTCGCCGAGGATGCGCGGGAGAAGCTGGAAGCCGCCATGGACGGCACCGGCCTGTGCATCTGGCAGAACCATGTGCCCACCGGCAAGCTCATCATCTTCAACCGCCGCTGGGGCGCCATGCTCGGCTACCAGCCCAAGGAGCTGTCGGCTCACTTCGACGTCTGGCGCGAGCACCTGCACCCGGAAGACAGGGAGCGGGTGCTGCAGGCCTTCTTCGATCACCTGAGCGGCAAGAGCCCGTTTTATCAGGTGATGCACCGGATGATCGCCAAGGATGGCAAGACCACCTGGGTGCTGGACCGGGGCCGGGTGGTGGAGCGGGACGCACAGGGCAATCCCATCCGGGTGATGGGCACCCACATCGACATCACCCACGAGAAGGAGTACGAGCAGCAGCTGGCCCAGCTGGCCCACCGGGATCCCCTCACCGGCCTGCTCAACCGCACCGCGTTGCAGCGCCAGTTCCCGCAGGAGTACCAGGCGATCTGCTTCATCGATCTCGACGACTTCAAGCAGGTCAACGACAACCTGGGCCACCGCGCCGGCGACGAGCTGCTGATCGCCCTCACCCGCCGGCTGCGCGACTGCTGCGAGGAGGGGGTGAAGATAGGCCGGCTCGGCGGCGACGAATTCGTGCTGCTGCTGCCCTGGACCAGCGACGATCCCCGCACCAGCCACCTGGCCCGCCAGTGCATCAACGCCATCTCCACCCCGTTCGAGCTGCCCAACGGCGACGCCTCGGTAGGATTGAGCATGGGGATTGCGGCGATCCGGCCGCAGGATGATTTCAGCACGGCGCTGGCCCGCGCCGATCAGGCCATGTATCGGGTCAAGCGCAGCGGCAAGCGGGGCTTCTACGTCTCCCAGCCGAGCGGCCAGCCGCTGCTGGATCAGGAGCAGGTCAACGAACGGGGGCTCGGCCACCAGCCTCGCTGCTGACGGCCAGGCTCAGCTGCGCTGCCAGCGCCGCAGCAGGCGCCCGCGCAGGCCACAATCGAGCAGCCAGCTGTTGTCGAATACCCGCAACAGCGCCGGCTTGGCGTGGCGGGACATGGCCACCGCGTGAAAGCGGGTCTGCTGCTTGCGCTGGCGGTTCATCCGCTCCAGCAGGCTGTGGGGCAGGCTCTGGGCGATGAAGTCGGAGACCACCAGCACGTCCGCCTTGGCAAAGGCGGGGTCATCCAGCTTGATCAGGGCCTTCTCGAGACAGGGCACCAGATCGGTGCCGCCGTGAAAACTCATGGAGAGGAAGCGCTCCGCCTTGTCGAGCCCGGTGTCGGCGGTGATCTCCAGGGTCGCCACCTCGGTGGAGAAGAGCATCAGGTAGCAGCCCCGCTTCTCGTCCATCGCCACCTTGAGCAGCGCCAGAAACAGCGCCTTGGCACACTCCTCCGGGTATCCCCCCATGGAGCCCGAAGTGTCGATGCAGACGATGAAGGGCCCCCGCTGCTGCAGTTGCCGCCCACCGAGTTCCGGGGTGCGCAGCATGATGCGCTGGCGCGGCAGGGTGCCGCGCGACTGGTAGCTCAGCAGGCGCCGCTCCAGATAGCGGCGGTAGAACTCCAGCTCCAGTTCCGGCAGCGCCAGCATCACCGCCTCGCTCGGCAACAGTCGCATCAGATCGCTGGCCGGGTGAATGCCCACCAGATCGTCCGGCACGTCGTCGGTCTGCACCTCCTCCAGCTCGTGCACCTGCACCGGCGGCACCGGCGAGTCGTTGGCCCGGTTGTCCTGCTGGCTGCGTCCCAGCAGGTTGGCGATCTCCGCCAGCAACGGCTCGCGCTGCAGCATGCGGGCGTACTGCTTGACCAGCACCAGGCTGCGCTTGTGCCAGCTGCCCTGCGCCAGGTCCCACAACCCGCCGGCAGAGATCTGGTTGGGGTCCAGCGCATCGGCCAGGGTACGGCTCGCCAGCAGCTGATCTTCGATCTCCTGGCGCTGCTTCTCCCGCTCCGCCTCGGCGATCTGCTGCTGCAACTGCAGCAGGCTGCCCACCAGGCTGGTACGCCACTTCTCGATCAGCAGCTGGCGCTGGCTGTCGGTGGGGTGGGCCATCAGCTGGCGCACCAGGCTGCGCGCCTCGCCGGCGAAGGGACTGTACTGCTCCAGCCCGTCCAGCAGGGCTGGCAGGCGTCCCATCAGCTCGGCCAGCGGCAACCCCTTGTGGGCCTGATAGAGGCGATACTCCTGCTCCAGCGCCACCGGCACCGGCTTGTGGCGCATCTCCTCCCCCAGCTGTTCGCTCCAGCGGCGGATCCGCTTTTGCAACAATCTGCCCTGCAGCGGGGAGCGCTTGATGAACTCGGAGATCTTGGGAGTGGAGGCCAGCAACAGCGCCATCTCGCCCGCCAGCTCCCCCTCGCCGATGAGCAGCCCCAGATCCATCATGCCGATCTCAAGCATGGCGACCTCCGCCGACCAGGCTCACCACAGTCCCTTTCGCGCTCGCCATGGCTCAGGCGTCCAGCTGCGGCAGCCGGTCGTGCCAGTGGCTGAGGTCGGCGCGCAGCTGGTCCAGATCCCGGTTCAACACGAAGAAGCTGTCCTCCACCTGCTGCAGCCAGTGGCGACCGATGAAGAGGTGCTGCTGATGGCGCTCGAACAGGTTGCGCTGGCGCTTGAGCTCCTGCGCCAGCACGCCAGCTTCTGCCAGCAGCCCGGTCAAGGCGGCCTGCCAGGGGGCGATCACCACCTCGGGGATGGGGTTGCGCTCCACCAGCACCAGGGGAATTTGCTGGCGCTGCAAGTCCAGCACGTGCAGGCGCAGTTCGTCGTCCAGCACCAGCTCGTAGTGACCCTCCTTGGGGTTGCCGAGCGGCCAGCCCACCAGCGCCTCGCCGGTGGGATGCCAGTGGGAGAGCAGGGTGCGGTCGAACACCAGCGTCTCCACCAGCCGCTCCGGATCGTCGCCATCCAGCGCCGCCGGGGTGAGCAGGTGGAAGTGCGCCAGCTTGCCGAACGGGCGGGCGTTGGCCAGCGGGATCTGGATGCCGCGGGCGCGGCGCCCGAACCACTGCTGGCGCTTTCTGGCCTTGCAGCACAGGCGCTGGGCCACGCTCTGTTTGAGCAGCTTGAACTGCTCCCGCAGCCCCATCAGTTGACGGGTCATGGCCAGCTGCTGATAGCCGTAGAGACGGGAGAACTCGGTCATCATCTCCAGCAGGGCGGTGCGCGAGGCCTCGTCATGCCAGAGACAATCCTTGAACAGCAGCAGATCGAGCGGGGCCACCTCGTCGCGGCCGTTGAAAAAGGCGCTCGCCTTGATGAGCCTGACGGCCTTCTTCCAGCGCCGATCCGACACATAGCAGCTGTGGGCCAGCTGGCTGTCGAGCTGCTGACGCAGCTGATAGATGAGCTCGAAGCAATCGTCCGGCAACCGGATCCGGTCGATCTGCTCCTGCCACTCCAGGTACTCCTCGCCGTGGATCTGCACCGAGGGCGGCAGATTCTGGTGAGATTGGCCGTCGCTGGCCAGCATGGCCTGGAAGTTGGCCTTCTCCTGCACCCGGTCCATCCAGATCCGCACCAGCATGCGGTCGTAGAGCGCCTCCAGCCCGCTGTCGGGGGCCGGCAGCTCGTTGGAGGCGGTCACCAGCAGCCGCATGGGGATGGGGTGCTGGCTGTCGCCGTTGCGAAACTGCCGCTCGTTGATGGCGGTGAGCAGGGTGTTGAGGATGGCGGGGCCCGCCTTCCAGATCTCGTCGAGGAACACCACCTCGGCCTCCGGCAGGTAGCCGGCGGTGAGCCGCAGATACTTGCCATCCTCCTTCAGCGCCTGAATGGAGAGGGGGCCGAACACCTCCTCCGGCGTGCTGAAGCGGGTCATCAGGTATTCGAAGTGGCGGGCATCGAAGAAGGCCAGCTTGAGACGCCGCGCGATCAGGCTCTTGGCGATGCCGGGCGGGCCCAGCAGAAACACGCTCTCGCCGCACAGGGCCGCCAGCAGACCGAGCCGCAGGGCATCCTGGCGCTCGTAGAGCCCCTCGCCGAGGGCCGACAGCAGGCGTGGCAGGCGCTCGTGAATGGGGGCGAGACGAAGATTCTGTGATGCTAAAGGTGGCATAGGCACACTTCCGATACTGGGGTTGTCTGGAACCGGCACACCCGCGACGCGATCGAAGGTTCCCTGTCCTGCTTGTTGGATTGTCGGGAGGCCGCCTGTGGCTCGCTCCAGCCGGTTGCCGAGCGCCGGGCCGCCTCACCTGGCTAAAACATACCGCAAAAGATGCAGCAAAACGCGTTCGAGTGTACCCTGCGCAGAGCTTTTTTCATCAATGCAGATCAAGACTGAGTCATCGTCCATGCAAGATCCAGTGCAGCTGACCACGGCGCGGGAGCCCGCCCCCGCACAACCTGACCAGGCATCCGGTCGCCTGCGGCAACACCTGCTGGCCCGGATGGGCATTCCGAGCTGGCAACTGCGCCGGCCAGCCCTGCTGGCGGGCCATCAGGTTGCGCCCGCGCCGGCCAATGAGATCCCGGCAAGCGAGCAGGAGGCTCCCCCCGCCTCGGCCGCGCCCAGCGAGCCGCCAAGCGGCAAGCTCTGGATCCTGGCGAGCCGGCTGCCCGCCCCCGGCCTGCTGGCGGATCTCTGCCAGCTGCTCGGCATCGGCAGCGACGAGGTCAGCCTGCTGAGCAGCCTGCCCGTCGGCCACACCCCGCCCCTGCTCTGGCTGGAGGCGGCCGATCCCGCCTGGCCAGAGGCCCTGATCTGCCCGCTCGCGCCCACCCCTGCCCAGAAACGGGCGCTATGGCAGCAGCTCAAGGGGCGCCTCGGCTGAGTGCCGTGCCCCACCCTCTCTTCGTTCAGCCGCCCCGACCCGGAGCCACCATGGTGCAATTTCGTCCCCTGCTCGAGACCGACTTCGAGCTCATCTACCCCATCGAACAGGCTGCCCACAAGGAGCCCTGGAGCCAGGCCAACCTGCTCTCCTGCTTCGGGCCCCGCTACCTCAACGGCCTGTTGCTGGTCGACGGCCAGCCGGCCGGTTTCTACATCTCGGATCTGGTGGCGGGCGACAGCTCGCTGATGAACATCTGCGTGCACCCCGACTTTCAGGGCAAGGGGCTGGGGCGGGCGCTGCTCAGGGAGTACCTCACCCGCAGCAAGGCCAGCAAGGCCGAGGCCTGGTTCCTCGAGGTGCGGGCCGGCAACAGCACCGCCATCAGCCTCTACGAAAGCGAAGGGTTTGCCGAGTACTGCCGGCGCGCCGACTACTACGGCACCGGCCAGGATCGGGAAGATGCCGTGCTGATGTCCCGCCTGTTCGACTTCGGCTAAGCCGCCGCGCTACATCTGCAGCACTACAGCAGCGGCGAGTTATCGAGCGCCGGATCCTGCAGACTCTGAGTGGTGTGCAGCACCGCCTCGAACCCGGCGGCGGAGAGCGGCATGAAGAAGCCCCGCTGCCAGGTCACCCCGGGCATCCAGATCTGCTGGATATCCACCACTATCTTGATGGGCTTGAGCGGCTCGCCCGGCTGCTGCACATAGATGCCGGGCGGGGTCGCCACCTGCGGGAAGCGGCGCAGTATGTGCTCGCTGCCATCCCCCGCATCCGGGTTGAGGCGCACCTTCACCAGCCGGGCCAGCACCGGCGCCATCTCCGCTGACTGCCACAGGCTGGTCTCCAGCAGCTTGCAGCGCCGGCATTTGGCGCGCTCGATCACGTAGAGCAGCGGATAGCCCTTGTCCAGGGCCAGCTGCTGCGCCTGCGCGTAGCCCTCGGCGCCGCTCAGCCAGAGGTTGCCCTCCTCGCTCCCCGTGCCTCCCAGCGTAAACCAGAGCCCGCCGGCCCCCGCCAATAACAGCAATACCCCGGTCACCACCCCCTTGATGCCGACACTCATTGTTCACCCTCCCTGAATGGCTCCGCATGTCTGCCCCCATCATGCCTCAAGCTCACCCTAATTGACGACTTTGTGATCCAAGACAAATGGCGAACACTTGTAAGCTGTAATCTTAGAGTTTAAACTCCAGCGCGATTTTTCAGTGCCCCTTAGGGCGTACAACTGTTACTTGAGGATGTCTGACTGATGCCGAAACACCACCTGGTTCGACTGATGCGGGAGCGTATCGCCCGGCTTGGCAACAAGGCCGCCCTGCGCGTACAACAGGATGGCCAGTGGCGTGCCATCGGCTGGCGTACTCTGGGACAGGCCATGGACTACTGTGCCCAGGCGCTGATCCGCGCCGGCCACCAGCCCACCGAGATGGTCGGCATCTATGCCCGCAACATGCCGGAGTGGACCCAGGCCGATCTCGGCATCCTGGCCGCCCGCGGCGTCAGCGTCCCCATCTACCCCACCAGCACGCTCGATCAGCTGCGCTACATCGTCAAAGACGCCGGCATCAAGGTGCTGTTCGTCGGCGAACAGCCTCAGTACGACCAGGCGCTGCAACTGATTGAAAGCGGCGAGATCCGCCAGCTGGTCACCCTCGACGGCAGCGTCAACCTGCGCGGCTGCCCGCAGGCGAGCCACTTCCAGACGTTTCTGGCCTCCGGCAATCACCAGCCCAGCGAGCAGGTGCTGCGCGAGCGCGAGAGCCAGTACCGGATGGACGACCTGCTGACCCTGATCTACACCTCGGGCACCACCGGCGAGCCCAAGGGGGTCATGCTCGATTTCGCCAACATCGCCGCCTGCTTCGAGATGCACAACAGCCGCCTCGATCTGAACGAGCAGGATGTGTCGCTCTGCATGCTGCCGCTCAGCCACGTGTTCGAGCGGGCCTGGAGCTACTACGTGCTCTATTGCGGCGCCGAGAACGTCTACATCCGCGATCCGCAGAAGGTGATGGATGTCATCGGCGAGGTGCAGCCGACCGTGATGTGCGCCGTGCCGCGCCTCTACGAGAAGGCCTACGCCATGATCCAGGCCAAGGTTGCGCAGGCGCCGCGCCTGCGCCAGGCCCTGTTCGGCTGGGCCACCAAAGTGGGCAAGCAGATGGTCGCCACCCGCCAGGCGGGCAAAACCGCCTCGCCGCTGCTTTACGGCCAGCTCTGGCTCGCCGAGCGACTGGTATTTCGCAAGCTGCGCGCCCGCTTCGGCGGCCGCACCCGTTTCCTGCCGGTGGCTGGTGCCCGCCTCGCCGACGAGGTGAACTTCTTCTTCCAGGCCATGGGGCTCAACCTCAAGTACGGCTACGGCATGACCGAAACCACCGCCACCGTCTGCTGCTACGAAGACAGCCAGTTCAAGCTGGGCTCCATCGGCACGGCGCTCTGCGGCATCGAGGTAAAGCTGGGTGAGAACAACGAACTGCTGGTGCGCTCCCCCACCGTGATGCGCGGCTACTACAACAAGCCGGAAGCGACCGCCGAGGTGATGACCGAGGATGGTTTCCTGCGTACCGGCGATGCTGGCGAACTCGACAGCGAAGGCAACATCTACTTCACCGAGCGCCTCAAGGAGCTGATGAAGACTTCCAACGGCAAGTATGTGGCCCCGCAACTGGTGGAAGGCACCATCGGCAAGGATCGCTTCATCGAGCAGATCGCCATCGTCGCCGATGCCCGCCACTTCGTATCGGCGCTGATCGTGCCCTGCTTCGAGTCGCTGGAAGAGTACGCCCGCTCCATCAACCTGCAGTACCAGTGCAAGACCGAGCTGCTGCGCCACTCCAAGGTGGTGGAGTTCTTCGAGGCGCGCATTCAGGATTTGCAAAAAGAGCTGGCCAAGTTCGAGCAGGTGAAGAAGTTCACCCTGCTGCCGAGCGCCTTCTCCATGGAGCTGGGAGAACTGACCCCGACCATGAAGCTGCGCCGCAAGATCATCGAGTCCAAGTACCAGAGCGAAATCGAGGCCATGTATAACCATGTCTGAGTACAACCACGTCTAAGGCCGCTCGGATTTCCGGAAATAAAAAAGCCGCTTCAAGAGCGGCTTTTTGCTGTTTGTCCGTCACTTACGGCAGCTTGACCAGGGGTTGCTCGCGCAGTTCGGTGGGCCGACCAGCCTGGATCTGCTCCACTCTGGCCAGAGCCTGCTTCACCTCGCCGGCATTCTGCAGCAGGCGGTAGGTCAGATCGAAGGTCTTGGTCTCCCCCGGCTGAATTTTGGGGACCAGCCCCAGCGGACGCTGGTACTTGGTGCTGTAGGCATAGCTGGTGCCGGGCTCGATACCCGTCACATAACCCTGGGCCCGGGTATCGGTATTCTTCCACAGGGTCAGCACGGGCAACTGGTGCGTGTTGTAGCCCACCGCCACCCCGGCGCTGCCCGCCCGATTGTTCAGCACCGCCAGGGTATTGCCCTCGGCGTCGCTGTAGGGCACCAGGTTGAACACCATCTCATCGAAGCCCTTGGTCGGCCCCAGATAGGTTTGCCAGCTCTTGAGCCCTCCCTTGGCGTAGTCGTTGAACGGGGAGATCTGCTTCACCGGGGTGCTGACGCGCGCGCCCTCCTCCAAGATGGGGGCCCCGAAGTTGCCGTGGTAGATGATCTGGTACTCGTTCTCGTAGTCGGCGTGGTTGGTCAGCTTGTCCTGCAGGGCAAACTCCACCTGACCGGGCACCACGCTGAGCTGGGTCCAGGTGACCAGCTCGCTCATCTTGAAGGTGCGCTCATCCACCCGGCCCAGCACGTGAATGGCATAGGGTGGCTCCTCGTCGATGGTCACGCTGACCACAGACGCCGGTATGTTCTGCACCCGGCCATGCAGACTCTTGAGGCGGCCGTCGTCATCCACTCCCGGGTGACCGGTCCACTCATAGCCACAGCGCACCAACATCTCGTTGAAGCCATCGAGCCAGCCGAGCCCGGCGCGGCTCTCCAGATCGATGAAGGCCGGATTGACCACCTCCTTGACCGGCGAATCCCAGCCGAGGCGCAGATCGGCGGCTCTGACCTCCTTGATCCCCATGCCGCGGGTCGGGATCAGGGTTATCTTCATCACCCCGTTGTCGACAATCAGCAGGTCCACCCCCTCCTGACGGCCGCCATGCAGCCGTTTCTTCTCGATGCTGAACGGTGCCGGACTCTTGATCCCCAGCTTGTCGCTGGTGATTTTCCAGTCCCCCACATCCAGCCCCTGCTGGGAGTCGGTCAGCAGGAATTCGGCAGCCTGGCCCGAGCTGGCGCCCAGCGCGAACAGTACGGCAATGGAAAGTCTCTTCAACATGGATTTATCCTCGTGTCTCTTGTTTTTGCTTAAGCTGAATCGTTTCAGTGATCGAGAAATTAGGCGGCAAGCCCATCAGACTCAAGCTGCAAAAGAGGAAAATGTGAGCCGATTGACAATAAAACCGCCCATCGCGCTGCTGAAGTGAAGGCTGACTCACAGTTATTTTCGGGCCCGTGACGACCAAGCGCCCACTGGAGACCGCCCATAAAAAAGCCGCTCCGAAGAGCGGCTTGCAGCAGAAGTGGATCCCGTCAGGCCGGGGTCTTGCTGGTCCCGAAGTAGTCGGCCAGGAAGTCGTCGAACGACAGGCTGTCGCTGCGCTCGCGTTCCCGCTGCTTGGCCAGCGAGTCGCGGGCCTCGCCGGCAAAGTAGGCCTCGTCCCAGTACTGCAGCTCACCGGCCAGCATCTCTTCCCGGTAGCGGTTGGCCAGCTCGTCGCCGAAGCAGCCGTTGTCCTGGCCGCTCTCCAGCAACTGCTTGAGCAGGCGGGCGGAGTAGGTGAGCTCGGGGTTGAGCAGCTTCTCGCGGTGCATCGCCAGGGTCTCGCGGTAGCGATTGCGACCGCAGCAGCGATCCAGCAGCGCGGCGACCTCGGCCAGCTCGTCGAACAGCTTGAGGCCGTACTCCTTCAGGCCGATGGCATGACCCTGCTCGTCCTCCAGCTCGAGACCGGGACGACGCCCCTCCAGCACCACCTTGGTCTGGTTGCGGCGATTGCGGGCAATCTCCTCGTCGCCCAGCACCGGGGACGGGCGCAGCAGGCACCAGACCAGGAACAGGTCGAAGAAGCGGATCTGATCCACCTCGATACCGTACGGGGTGAAGGGGTTCACGTCCACGGTGCGCAGCTCGATGTACTCGATGCCGCGCTGCTCCAGCGCATCCGACGGCTTCTCGCCGCTGCGCGGGGTGCGCTTGGGCCGGATCGGGGCGTACAGCTCGTTCTCCAGCTGCAGCACGTTGTCGTTAAGCTGACGGTATTCGCCGTTCACCTTGACGCCGATCTTGGCGAAGTCGGGATCATGGGTGTTGATGGCGCGACGCAGGCTGCTCACATAGGCCGGCAGGCTGTCGTGGCTGATCTTGAGCCCCGCCTGGGCACTGTTGGTGTAGCCCAGATCCGACAACCGCAGCGCGGTGGCGTAGGGCAGGTAGAGGGTGCCCTTGCCGGTCTTCTGGAACGGCAGATTGCTCTTGCGCCCTTTGAGGAAGGAGTCGCAGATGGCCGGCGAGGCACCGAACAGATAGGGCACCAGCCAGCCGAAGCGGTAGACGTTGCGGATCAGCCCCATGTACTTGTCGGAGATGAAGCGCTGGCTGCAGCATCCCTCGCACACCAGCTCCTGCCACTCGCACCAGAAGCTGTCCGGCATGGAGAAGTTGAAGTGCACCCCGGCGATCACCTGCATCAGGCTGCCGTAGCGGTTCTTCAACCCCTGCCGGTAGAGGGTCTTCATCCGGCCGATATTGGAGCTGCCGTACTGGGCCAGCCGGATGTTCTCCTCGTCGCCGACGAAGCAGGGCATGGAGAGCGGCCAGATCCGCTCATCACCGAGATGGTGGATGGTGTGACGGTGGATGTCGCCAAGCTGTTCCATCAGGCTGTCGATGGAGTCGGTGGCCGGCGTGATGAACTCCAGCAGGCTCTCCGAGTAATCGGTGGTGATGTTGGCATGGGTCAGCGCCGAGCCCAGACTGCGGGGGTGATCGGTCTGGGCCAGGGTTCCTTCCGGGGTGATGCGCAGACATTCACGTTCGATCCCGCGCCGGATCCCCTTGAGGGCGGTCAGCCGTTCCGGCGAACCCAGGGCGGTCAACAACTCGGTGAGTGACAAGCTTGTCGTAGTCATATTCACGGCTCATGTGTGGCCGCCCCACAGGGGGGCGGCACTCTTTATTATGTAGCGCCCTCAGGGCAGCTGCAGCGGATAGATGGGAAGATGAAGCTCCTTCAAGGGTTTTTCAAGCTTTTGCTTGTCCCCCACCACCACAATCACCATCTCGGCCGGGTCAAGCCAGCGTGCCGCACTGGCCTTGAGCGTCTCGGCCGACACCGTCTTGATCAGGTTGTTCTGGGCCTGCACATAGTCCGGTTTCAGGTCGTACATGATCATCTGCAGCAGGAAGCCCGCCTTCTGGCCCAGGGTCTCGTAGGAGAGCGCATCCTGCTGGGAGACGGCGCTGCGCATATAGGCCAGCTCCACCGGAGTCGGCCCGTTCTTGCGGTAGTTGTCCATCTCCTTGAGGAACTGGCGGATGGCATCCACGGTCGCATCGGCCCGCACGTTGGCACCGGTGGCGAAGGTACCCGCCTCCCGGTTGGCGGAGAAGCCCGAGCTGGCACCATAGGTGTAGCCCTTGTCTTCGCGCAGGTTGAGGTTGATGCGGCTGTTGAAGTTGCCGCCCAGGTTGAAGTTCATCAGCCCGGCGGTGAAGTAGTCACCCGTGGTATCGAACGGCATGGCGCGGCGGCCGATGCGGATCACCGACTGGGGCGCCCCCGGCTTGTCCACCAGATAGATGCCCGGCTTGGCCTGCTCGCCCGCCGGCTTGAGGCTGCCCAGAGAGGGCTCGGCCCCCTTCCACTGGGTCAGGAAGGCGAGTTGATCCTCCACCTGGGCCTGGGTCACGTCACCCACCACCACCACCTTGGCGTTGGTCGGGTTGTAGTAGTTCTGATAGAAGCGCTTCACGTCCGCCAGGGTCAGTTTCTCGACGTCGGCCAGCACGCCGTCACCCGGCTGACCGAGGCGGTTCTGCTTGCCGTAGACCAGCTCGCGGAATGCCTGACCGGCCAGCCACTCCGGCTGCTGCTCGCTCTGCTTCATGCCCTGCAGCATCTGCGCCTTGACCCGCTCGAAGTCGGCTTCGCGCATGCCGGGCCGCTCGAACACCTCGCGCACCAGCGCCAGGGTCTGCGGCAGCTTGTCGGTCAAACTGCTGATGGTGACCAGATTGTTGTACTGGGCGCTGGAGACGCTGACGCTGGAGCCGAGCTTTTGCAGCTCGTCACTGAGCTGGGCCTCGGTCAGGCGCACCGAGCCCTGCCCCATCATGCTGGCGGTGAGGCTGGCCAGCCCCAGTTCGCCCTTGCCCTCGGCACGCATGCCGCCCGGCAGGGCGACCATGATGGAGACCGCGGGGATCTCGTCGCTCTGGGTGCCGATGATCTCGATCCCCTTGTCGAGCTTGCCGTGCCAGATGGCCGGCACCTTGACGCTCACCGCATCGGCCGCCTTGGGCTGCACGCTGCGATCAAAGTCGTCTTTCACCGGTCGCTCGGCCAGCACCTGATCATGCTTGCTGTAATCCGGCAGCTCGCGTTTGGCCGGGGTGAAGTTGGGTTTGGCGGCCTGCCAGTCGCTCTTGCCCTTGGGCACCACGCTCAGTACCACCGCCGGCTTGTTCAGGATGAACTTGTCGTAGGCAATCTTGACCTGCTCCGGGGTCACCTTGCCGATGGCATCCAGGCTCTTGAACACATAGTTGGGATCCTGGGCGAACACCTGGCCCATGGCGAGCTGGCTCACCTTGCCGGAGACGCTGTCCAGACCCCAGATGGCCGAAGCGCGATAGCTGTTGATCGCCTTCTCCAGATCCTCCGGCTTGAGGCCGCGACCGGCGAACTCGCCGATCACCTTGTCCACCTCGCTCTTGAGGGTCTTCAGGCTGCCGTCCACCGCCGGGTTGGGATAGGCGTAGACGGTCAGGGTACAGGCCAGCTCCTCGCAGTAGTGGGAGGCGCCCGCATCAATCGCCTTGCCACTCTTGACCAGCGACTGGTAGAGCATGGAGCTGGCGCTGCCGCCCAGCACATCGGCAAACATGTCGAGCGCCGGCTCCTGCGGATCGCCGAGCGACACGGTCGGGTAGCTGATGTAGAGCAGCGGCAGGTGCACCTTGTCCTCAAGCGTCACGTAACGGGTTTCGGGCAGGGTGACAGGCTGGGGGGTCGGCTCGGCCACGTCCGGGCCGCGCGGGATGGAGCCGAAGTACTGCTCAATCCAGGCCAGCGCCTGCTTGGTGTCGAAGTCACCGCCCAGGGTCAGGGTGGCGTTGTTGGGGCCGTACCAGCGCAGGAAGAACTGCTTGAGGTCGTTGACGTCTACCCGGTCGAGATCCTCCACATAACCGATAGGCTGCCACGAGTATGGGTGGGTGCGCGGGTAGAGCGCCTCGCCCACCTTCTCGCTCACCAGACCATAGGGCTGGTTGTCGATGCGCTGGGCCCGCTCGTTCTTGACGGTGGCGCGCTGGATCTCGAACTTCTTCTGACTCACCGCATCGAGCAAGAAGCCCATGCGGTCGGCCTCCAGCCACAGCACCTTCTCCAGCTGGTTGGCCGGCACGGTCTCGTAGTAGTTGGTGCGGTCCTTGTTGGTGGTGCCGTTCATGTCACCGCCAGCTTCGTTGATGATCCGCATGTGCTCCTGATCCCCCACATGCTTGGAGCCCTGGAACATCATGTGCTCGAAGAAGTGGGCGAAACCGGACTTGCCCACCTGCTCGCGGGCCGAGCCCACGTGGTAGGTGACGTCCAGGTGCACCAGGGGATCGGATTTGTCGGGCGCCAGAATGACAGTCAGGCCGTTGTCCAGCTTGTACATCTGGTAGGGAATGCCGAGCTTGCCCTCTTCCTTGACCTGTTCCGACACCAGGGTGGGTGCCGCCAGCACGGGCAGGGAGAAGCCCAGAAGCATGCTTAATGGAATGAGTTTGTTCACGGTTACCTCGTGAGTGAAGCTAGAAGATCTGCCTGGCCAGCAGAAAGACCAGGGCATAACGCAACAATTTGCCGAGCCCGATGAGAATGAGAGAGCGCCAGAAGGAGAGACGCAGCCAACCGGCCAGCAGACAGAGACCATCGCCGATCACCGGCGTCCAGGCCAGCAGCAGACACCAGTGGCCATGTTGTTTGAGCCAGCCGAGGGCTTTTTGTTCCCCACGGCCTTGAAAATCTTCCGGTTTTTTCTTGAAGGTGGCGAGCCAGCCGAGCCACCAGGTGGTCATGGAGCCGAGGGTGTTTCCCAGCGTCGCCCACAGCAGCAGGCTGGCCATGCTCCACTCCCCCTTGGTCGCCATGGCCCCCAGCAGCACTTCCGAGCTGCCGGGCAGCAGGGTGGCGGAGGTGAAGGCGCTCAGAAACAGCCAGCCGAGCCCCAGCTCGGTGATGCCGTTCATTCGGCCAGAGCGTCCGCGGCGGGCATGCGCAGCAACAGCTTGCCACGCACGTGGCCCTGCTCGATGGCCTGATGGGCCAGCGCCCCCTCGGCCAGGGCATACTCCCCGGCGACCGTGACCTGAACCTCGCCCTGACGCAGCAGGGTCAGCATCTGGCTCAGCTGCTGGCGGTCGGGGTGTACCAGCATGCCGAGCACCTCGATGGCGCTGCCGGCCGCGGCATCCTTGATCTGCTGGGCGCTGATGGTGGGCACCGTCACCAGCCGGCCACCGGGCTTGACGCAGGCGAGCGCCGCCTTGCCACTCTCGCCCCCCACCAGATCCAGCACCAGATCGACCTGACCCACCTGGGCGACCCAGTCTGCGTCATGGTAATCCACCATCCGACTGGCCCCCAGCCCGTGCAGGAAGCTGTGGTTGTCGCGACTCGCCGTCGCCACTACCTCAGCGCCATAGGCGCTGGCAAACTGCACCGCCAGGTGGCCGACACCGCCGGCACCGGCCAGGATCAGCACCCGTTGCCCCGCCTTGAGGGCGCCGTGTTCAAACAGCCCCTGCCAGGCGGTGAGACCCGCCAGCGGCAGCGCCGCCCCCTGTCTGAGGCCAATCTGCTCCAGCCTGACCAGCTCCTCCTCGCGTGCCACCACGGACTCGCCGTAGCCACCGGCCGTGAGGGGAAAGCCCACCATGCCGCACACTCGATCCCCCTCGGCCAGCGCGGTGACGCCGGGGCCTATCTTCTCCACCACCCCGGCCACGTCATAGCCCGGCGTCCAGGGCAGCTTGTCCTTGTTCTGGGCCGCCGCCCAGCCGAGGCCGGCCCGGGTCTTGGCATCGATGGGGTTGACCCCCGCAAAGCAGATGCGCACCCGCACTTCGCCGTCGGCTGGCACCTTGTCCAGGGAAGGGTTGAGCCGAAGTACCGAGGGGTCACCGAATGCGGTAATCTGTAGCTGCGTCATTGCACAATCCATCCTGTTGATTGATCAAGGGTCAACAGAATAACAGCGAGGACACCATGGCTCGAATGTTTCTTATTCCTCTGTTGCTGGCCCTGGGGTGGTGGGCGTTTCTGCTCTACTTCCGCATCCCGCTCAAACAGGGGGCCAAGGGCTTTTACTGGATCATCGGCATCGGCGGCGGGCTGGCCGCCTTCCTCAGCCTGATGATGGTGCTGACCCACTAGCACAGCCCCCGCACGGCAATAAAAAGGCCACCCTGCGGTGGCCTGATGATCAACTCCCCTGCGAGCTGAGATGGTAGTGGCGGTTGCTGCCCTGCCCCAGCACCCCCTGGGTCAGCAGATGCTGGAACACCCGATCCACCTCCTCCAGCGACAGCGACAGCGCCTCTGCGACCCGCCGCTTGCTGCACTTGAGCTCGCCGCTCTCCAGCGCGCTGCGCACCTGAGCCACCACCTCCGGCTCGGGTTCCGGTCTGGCCACCACGGCGGGCACCATGGCCGCCGCTTCCGCCTGGCGGGCCAGGGTCTGCTCCCTGGCCTGCTGCCACAGCCAGCTGCGGCGAAAGCGGTTCTCCTCGCCGATCAAGCTGACGAAGAAGGCGCCAAACACGTCGAGCAGCACGGAGAGGAAGCAGACCAGCAGAAACTGCACCTGGCTGATGCTCATGCCCACCCCGTCCGCCAGGCTGCTCATCAGCCCCAGCATGGAGGATTGCTCGTTGATGGGCTTGGCGTCGCGCTCCTGGCGCAGCTCATCCTGGCGCAGCCTGAGCTTGGTGTTGGCCTGCTGCAACCCGCTGACGCCGCTGGAGATGCGCGCCATCTCGATGTACTTGCGGGCCGCCTCCTCGTTGAGCTGGATCTGCCGCTCTATGCTGGCGATCTGCTCGTCGAAGCGGGCGATCTCCCGCTCATGGCGCGCCTGCTGATTAAGGATGGTGTTGGTGGCGCTGTTGATGCCGCCGATGCTGCCACCGATGGAGATGGCGGCCAGCACGCTGTAAAACAGCAGCGACCAGAAGGCCCCGCTCAGCTCACGCCGCGCCTTGCACTCGCCGTACTCGTACCAGACGTAGAACTTGCCCAGCTCGAAGATGATGGCCAGGCCGCCGAACAGCCACTTCATCAGGGGATTCTCGTCGATGGAGAGAAACAGCAGCAGGGAGAAGACGATGGAGGCCAGAATGGCCAGCCCGGTAAAACTGTACACCGTGGTCAAGGCGAACCACCCCTTGGGGTAGCGCAGCACGGTAGAAGCCTGTGTAGTCATGATGAAGGGGGTGCGATATGCAGGAAAAGTTGGCTGCCGATTATAGTCAGCCGAGCCACAGAATGAAGGCTAATCATTTGAATTGACTCAGATACCTTCACAAACGGACAGGCTGCGACCAGATTGGGCAAATTGTCGGCGCTTCCCCGTTGTCCTCCGCTGCAAACCCCGCTAGCCTGATCGCCTGCCCACCCGCGGCAAGCCGGCATGACATGCCCGCCAACTGATGTCGTGCCCGGTTCCGGCCCGGTTAAGGCGTCAGCTTCTACACTGAGACCAATCCTTCCGCACTCGAGGTCATCATGCACAAATCCATACTGCTGCTCTCCCTGCTGCTCGTCCAAGGCGTGGCCATGGCGGCGCCCCCCTCCAAGAACAACGATGGCGTCAAACTCTCCACCGACGACATCAAGCTGGACATCAACTGGGATCAAAAAGAGTACGACTGGTGGCAAAACAACTGCCTGGATCTCGGCATCGGCGACAGCCGCATCCAGCTCAACTGCGACAAGATGGACGGCAAATACCGGGACCACTACAACCGCAGCATCCACAGCGGCAACAACCCGGGCCAGGGCCACAACAAGCAGAAAGGCAACGGCAAGAAGAATTGATCGTCATCCCCGTCACCCTGACACAGGGGCCGAGGCCCCTGTGTCCATTTCTCTACCAGTAGTTCTCCGCACTGATGTTGCCGGGCGCCCGCCGCAGGTTCTTGGCCAGTCCCAATGACAGCAGGGTCTGCTGGGTCTCCTTCACCATGGCCGGGTTGCCGCAGATCAGCACCTGACTCAGCTCGGGGGCAAACTCCAGCCCGACCCGCGCCTGCAGCCGACCGTCGGCGATGGCGGCCGGGATCCGCCCCGCCATCGCCTCGGGCCATTCCTCCCGGCTGACGAAAGGCACATAGCGAAAACGCTCGCCGTGGCGGGTGGCAAAACCCGCGATAAGCTCCCGGTAGCTCAGCTCTTCCCCCTTGCGCACCCCGTGCACCAGCACCAGATTCTCGAAACGGGCGAAGGCTTCCCCGTCGGCCAGCATGGAGAGAAAGGGGCCGATGGCGGTGCCGGTGGAGAGCAGCCAGAGATCGCGCCCGGCCGGTATCTCGTCCAGGGTCAGAAAACCGGTCGCCAGGGATTGCACCAGCAGGCTGTCGCCCGCTTGCAGGGAACCGAGGGACGGAGTCAGTTCCCCATCGGGGATCTCGACGAAATAGAACTCGTGATAAGGTGCTGACGGAGGATTGACGAAGGAGTAGGCCCGCTGGACGCGGCGATCGCCCTGCTCGAGGGCCAGTTTGGTGAATTGCCCCGCCTTGTAGGGGGCCAGCTCGGCCGCCACACGCAGGGAGAACAGGGTGGGCGTCCACTCGATACGCTCAAGGACGCGACCTTCGACCCAGGCCATAGGGATCTCCTCCAGAAGAACGGATCCTTACTCTAACCCTGGGCCTGAAAATAAAAAACCCGCGCAAGTGCGCGGGTTTTTCTGCAAAAGCGAATCGCTATTACAGGGCAACAACCTGGATCTGTACGGTTGCTTTGACGTCAGCGTGCAGCTGAACAACAACTTCGTAGTCACCGGTGTTACGCAGAACGTTGCCCATGCGGACTTCGCTCTTGGCAACGGCTACGCCGGCAGCAGTGATGGCTTCAGCCACGTCACGGGTACCGATGGAACCGAACAGCTTGCCTTCGTCGCCAGACTTGGAGGCGATAACAACGGCAGCCAGTTCACCCAGCTTGGCAGCGCGCTCTTCAGCGGCAGCTTTACCGGCAGCCAGTTTGGCTTCCAGTTCAGCACGGCGAGCATCGAAGGTCTCGATGTTGGCCTTGGTAGCCATAACAGCTTTGCCTTGCGGGATCAGGTAGTTACGGGCATAACCAGCTTTCACGGAAACTTGGTCACCCAGACCGCCCAGTTTGGCGATTTTGTCGAGCAGGATAACTTGCATTACCTTTCCTCTATAAATTTCGTTGAGTTAGGCTTAAGCGCCGGACCGATTCTTACTTGTTGTGCAGATCGGTGTACGGCAGCAGAGCCAGGTAACGAGCACGCTTGATGGCGCGTGCCAGCTGACGCTGATACTTGGCGCGGGTACCGGTGATACGGCTCGGTACGATCTTGCCAGATTCAGTGATGTAGTTTTTCAGAGTAACGATATCTTTGTAGTCGATCTCGGTAACGTTCTCGGCGGTGAAGCGGCAGAACTTACGACGACGGAAATAACGTGCCATGGCCTTTATCCTCTAGTCAGTGATCCAGAATTACTCTTCGGAAGCAGCTTCAGTAGCTTCTTCGCGGCGCTCGTCGTCACGACGGGTGAAGCGCTCTTCCTTGGCCTTGGCCATCGGAGAAACTTCAGTCACGGCGTGCTTGGTGCGCATGATCATGTTGCGGATAACGGCATCGTTGAAGCGGAAGTTGGTTTCCAGCTCATCGATAACGGCTTGCTCTGCTTCTACGTTCATCAGAACGTAGTGGGCTTTGTGCAGTTTGTCGATCGGGTAAGCCAGCTGACGACGGCCCCAATCTTCCAGGCGATGAATGGTACCACCGGAGGTGGTGATGGCGCCGGTGTAACGCTCGATCATGCCAGGTACTTGCTCGCTCTGGTCCGGATGAACCATGAAGACGATTTCGTAATGACGCATTTTAGCTCCTTACGGATTAATTCAGCCTCCGCCCAGGTGCAGCCAGACCTCGGAGGCAAGGAACATAATGGTGTTTAGACGCTGCTTTTCTAGGGCGGCGTATTGTACAAAATCCCATCCCCCACTGCAACCAGCCGCCACCGATGTTTTTATCTATGGGAACAATACAAAACTTCAATTGATAATAATTATCATTTAGATCTATTCTATCTCCATGCACTTATGGAGGCTGATACCATGCAACCCGCGCTGACCACGGCCATCCCGGCCCGCAAATTCAAACTGACCCTGCTCGGGCCAGCCTTTATCGCCGCCATCGGCTACATAGATCCGGGCAACTTCGCCACCAACATTCAGGCCGGTTCCACCTTCGGCTACCAGCTGCTGTGGGTAGTGGTATGGGCCAATCTGATGGCCATGCTGGTGCAGACCCTCTCGGCCAAACTTGGCATCGTCACCGGCAAGAACCTGGCAGAACACATTCGCGACCGGCTGCCCAAGCCGGCGGTCTGGGCCTACTGGGTACAGGCGGAGATCATCGCCATGGCCACCGATCTGGCCGAATTCATCGGGGCGGCCGTGGGCTTCAAGCTGCTGCTCGGGGTCACCCTGCTGGAAGGGGCCGGCATCACCGCCGTGGTCACCTGGGGCATTTTGATGCTGCAGTCCCGCGGCCAGAAACCGCTGGAGTTCGTGGTGGGTGGCCTGTTGCTGTTCGTGGCGGCGGCCTACATCGTCGAGCTGGTGTTTTCCCGCCCCCATCTACCGAGCCTGCTGGAGGGCGCCCTCTTCCCCGGCCTGCCCAACAGCGACGCCGTCTATCTGGCGGCCGGCGTGCTCGGTGCCACCGTGATGCCCCACGTCATCTACCTGCACTCGGCACTGACCCAGCACACCCAGGATCAGGGCTCGGTCCCCCAGCGGCTGCACACCACCCGGGTCGACGTGGCCATCGCCATGACCATCGCCGGCTTCGTCAACCTGGCCATGATGGCCATGGCGGCGGCCGCCTTCCACAGCTCCGGCAACCAGCAGGTAGCCGAGCTGGAGTCGGCCTACCAGACCCTGACCCCGCTGCTGGGCCAGGCGGCGGCCACCCTGTTCGGCCTCTCGCTGGTCGCCTCCGGCATCAGCTCTACCGTGGTGGGCACGCTGGCCGGCCAAGTGGTGATGCAGGGCTTCGTGCGCTTCACCATCCCGCTCTGGCTGCGCCGCGCCATCACCATGGCTCCCGCCTTCGTGGTGATCGCCATGGGCCTCAACACCACCGAGATCCTGGTGCTGAGCCAGGTGGTGCTGAGCTTCGGCATCGCGCTGGCGCTTATCCCGCTGCTGATATTGACCGGCGATCGCGCCCTGATGGGGGAGTATCGCAACCACCCGGTGACCCAGGCGGTCGGCCGCCTCATCGTCGCCCTGGTGATCGGGCTCAACGCCTACCTGCTGGTCGCCATGATCTAGCCCACCATCCCCTCCCAAGGCCGGCTCGTTAACCTAGGTTAATGAGCCGGCCTGCGCTTTGGCGTATGCTGGCGGCTCTCTTCCTCTTCGATTTGCGGGAGCCATCCATGCCACATACCCGAGCCAGCTTCGTGCTGGGCCACCATCAGGAGCAGGCCAGCGTGCTCTTCTGCCAGAGCGGCGACACCAGCCTGCTGGTCACCGACCTCACCCCCTTTCATCCCCAGAGCCACCTCTGGCCCGATCAGCCGGGTGACGTAGGTACCGTGCATTGGGAGGGCGGCGACACGACCGTCGGCCCCTGCCGCATGGGGACCATCAGTCCGGATGGGGAGCTGTTCGTCGACCAGGCGATCCCGGTCAAGCGGGGTGCAGAAGGGTGGCGCTTCGTGGTGGTGCACCCGCTGGCCGGTCACTGTGCGCTGCCAGTGGGCAGCCAGGTGACACTGCGGGTGGATGCCGAGACCCGCCACGCCCTGAGCCTGGGCCACAGCGGCTGCCATCTGGCGGCACTGGCGCTCAACCAAGCGCTGATGCCTTACTGGCGCAAAGAGGTCAGCGAGCGGGACGCGCTGGATCAGCCGGACTTCGATCGCCTCGCCATCCAGACCTCGCGGGTCGAGCCTATGGGTTCGCGCGAGCAGTACCGGATCGGCAAGAGCCTGCGCAAGAAGGGAGTCAACAGCGAGGCACTGCTGGCAGATCTGGCGCAGATTGAAGTGCAGGTCAACCGCCAGTTGGCCGACTGGGTAGCAAGCGGGGCTGACATTCGCCGCAGCCGGGCCGGCGAGGCGATCATCGACTCCCGTTACTGGCACTGCTCGCTGGAAGGCCGGGAGGTCACCATCCCCTGTGGCGGCACTCATGTGGGCAGCCTGGCCGAACTGGGGCAGGTTCAGGTGCAACTGGCCACCTGTGAGGAGGGGTTCACCCTCACTACCCGGGTCACTCCCTGACCGGCCGGCCCGGATGCCTTAAGCAGCCTCCCCCTAGCCGAGGCGGATCAGCAGGATGCCGCCCAGGATCACCAGGGCGGCCAGCAACCGGACCCGCCCCAGCGTCTCCCCCAGCCAACCCCAGGAGAGCAGCACCGCAAACAGCACGCTGCTCTCGCGCAAGGCCGCCACCAGGCCGATGGGCGCCTTGGTCATGGCCCAGATAACGATACCGTAAGCCAACAGCGACAGGGCGCCCCCGATGGCGCCGCTGCGCCACGCCGCAGGCCCCAGCTCGCGCCAGGCGGTGCGACTCTGCCAGCGCATCAGCAGCGGCATCATCAGCGCGGTGAGGGCGAACAGCCAGAGAGTGTAACGTATCGGCTCACCGGCCGAGCGGGCTCCCGCCCCATCGGACAGGGTGTAGGAGGCGGTAAACAGTGCCGTGATGAGCACCGCCTGCAGCGCGGCCGGCGCCAGCCGCAGACCACCTCGCCATGCCATCAGCAGCACGCCGCTCACCAGCACCACGGCCCCCGTCACCGCCACCATTCCCGGCACTTCGCCCAGCAGCAGGGCCCCGAACAGCAGGGTCACCAGAGGGGCACTACCCCGGGCCAGTGGATAGATCTGGCCGAACTCACCCAGCCGGTAGGCTCGACCGAGAAAAAGACAGTAGCCGCAGTGCAGCAGGATGGAGAGCGCCAGCCAGGGATATTCGACCGCCACCGGCCAGCCCACCAAGGGCAGCAAGGGAGCGGCAAACAGGCCGGAGCAGAGGGAGACCAGCAAGACGCTGACGCGCCCCTCGGCCTGGCGCTTGGCCAGCGCATTCCAGAGCGCATGCAGCAGGGCGGCCAACAGGATGGCAGCAAAGATGGTAGGGGTCACGACAGGGTTCCGATAGCAACAGGCCGCCCAGCATAACCGGTTTGCCCGGTCATGACAGAGAGCGGCCTCATAAGATGCCTGCTTTTCTCACCCACCGGCCTGCTGCCGATGGGCATGTCATCAGCGCAATCGACGCTGCCAGTGAATGGCCAGCAGGATGAAGCTCACCCCGACCCAGAGGTTCCACGCCGGGATCTCGCCAAACAGCCAGACCCCCAGCAGCACCACGAACATCAGGCCCGAGTACTCGGTCGCCGCGATGCGGTTGGCCTCAACCTGGCGATAGGCGTAGAAGCAGCTGGCATGATAGAGCAGTTGCATGACGCCGCTGCCGCCGATCAGCACCAGCAGTCGCCAGTCCACCGGCTGCCATTGATGTACTGCCAGCCCGGCGGTCAACGGCAGGGCCAGCAGATTGGCCCAGAACAGGGTCGCCACCACCGAGATCCCGGCTGGCAGCTTGCGCCCCGTAATGTTGAACAGCGCCAGGGTGAAGGCGGTAACCAGGGCGCCCAGCCCGGCCAGATGGAAATCCCCCGGTCGCAGCACGAACACCACCCCGAGCAGCCCCATGCCTCCCAGCAACCAGACACGGGAATTGATCTTCTCCTTGAGCAGCCAGGCCGCCAGCGGCAGCGTCAGCAACGGGGAGACGTAGAAGATGGCGTTGGCCGTGGCCAGCGGCAGCTGGGTCAGGGCCAGCATCATGCCGCCACCGCCAAGCAGGCAGAGGTGGCCGCGCAGCAGGTGCCATTTCCAGGCACCCAGCCCCCAGGCCGAGCGCGGTACCCGCAGCATGAAGGGCAGCAGCACTAGCAGGGTCAGCAGCTGGCGCAGGAACATGTATTGGAAGGGGCTGAAGCCGGGGCCGATCAGCTTGACCAGCACGTCGGAGAAGGCCTGGGCCAGATTGCCCAGCACCAGGGTGATGATGGCGAAGGTTTGCAGGTCCAGTGCGAACCGCTTGCGCAACAACTCCATCAGCGACAGCCGCTCGAGTGGCGAACGCTAATAAAATGGCTCAACGGCTCAATCGCTGAATCTTGTTCTGAATTAATGGGGTAAAAGACCATTTTTAAAACCTATCCATCAACTGTTGCCGATTAATCACTCAGAGGGTACCCACTAACATGGCGCCGAGCACCCGTTTTCTTTACTACCTCAAGACATAATAATTTCATTGTTATGCTTAAAAGGTATTAAGAGGAGCTCATGCCGATGTGGGGAATGTCATCTTCCAGATAGGGTTCACCCACGGCAGTAAAGCCGTGACGACCGTAGAAACCTTGCAGGTGTGCCTGGGCCCCGAGATAGATGCTGACCCCGGGCCAGAGCCGGATACACTCCTGCAACGCCTGCTGCATCAGCCGATGGCCCAGGCCATCGCCTCTCGCCTCGGGCGCCGTCACCACCCGACCGATCACCACCTGCTGCGCCTTGGCCACGCCGGGCGCCATCAGCCTGGCATAGGCCACCAGTGCCCCATCCTGCCAGCCGAGCAGGTGCAGCACGTCGGGACGCTTGTCGACGCCGTCCATATCGAGAAAGACGCAAGTCTGCTCCACCACGAATACCCGGGATCTCAGGGTGAGCAGTTCATAGAGTTCGTTGACGTCGAGTTGTTCAAAAGACTTGAGAGACCAGTTCATGGGGGTTCCTTGCTCATGATGAGAAGGGCAGCATAGCCAGCCGCACGCCAGCCGGCATTAACCTTTGTTAAGATCCTTCAGCCGTTTGCGAATGCGGCTCAGGCTGATGGGGGTGATGCCCAGATAAGCAGCGATCTGGTGATCGGGCACCCTGGCCTCCAGCGCGGGGAAACTGCGCAGAAAGTGCTGATAGCGAGCCTGCGGACTCTCGGTCAAAAGCAGCAGCTCCTTCTCCTCCTTGATGCGCAGCTGCACCGCCAGCAGATGCTGATACCAGGCGGGCCAGCAGGAGAGAGTGCGCAGGTCGGCCAGATTGAACAACAAGAGCTGACAGGGCTCCAGCGCCTCCACGCTGTAGCGGGCCGGCTCGCCACTGAGCAAGTGGTGGAAATCGAGGAACTCGTCACCCTCCCAGTAGAACTCCTTGATGTACTCGCGGCCATCCGCCAGCACCACCTTGGCCCGCAGCAGTCCCTGCTCCACCATGACCAGCAGATCGGGTCGATCGCCGGCATGCCAGAGGCAGGCACGGGGGGTCAGGGTCAGCGGCCGGGCAAAAGAGAGGAGGCGCGCGGCCTCCTGCTCATCTGTGACCCGATCCCGGCAAAACGGGGGTCTGTCCATTCAGCTCGCCTCAGGCACGACGCTGGCGCACGGCTTCAAACAGGCAGACACCGGTCGCTACCGAGACGTTGAGGCTGGATACAGCCCCTGCCATCGGGATGCTCACCAGCTCGTCGCAATGCTCGCGGGTCAGCCGGCGCATACCCTTGCCCTCTGCGCCCATCACCAGCGCCATCGGGCCGGTCAGCTTGGCCTGGAACACGTCGTGATCCGCCTCGCCAGCAGTACCGACGATCCAGACGCCACGCTCCTGCAGCTCGCGCAGGCTGCGGGCCAGGTTGGTAACCTGAATGAGCGGCACAACTTCGGCGGCGCCACAGGCGACCTTGCGTACCACCGAGGTCAGGCCAGTGGCCTTGTCGCGCGGCACGATCACCGCATGGACGCCGGCCGCATCGGCGCTGCGCAGGCAGGCGCCGAGGTTGTGCGGATCGGTCACCCCGTCCAGCACCAACAGGAAGGGCTGAGTCTGTTGCTCGGCCAACTTGTCCAGCAGGCTAGCCAGGTCGTGCTCGGCGAGCTTGGGCGCCTCTTTCACCCGGGCCATGATGCCCTGGTGATTGTTGCCCTCCGCCTTGTCGTCGAGCGTCTTGCGGTTCACGCTCTGCACCTTGAGGCCGAGCGCATCCAGCTCGGCCAGCAAGGGTTGCAGCCGGTCGTCATCCCGGCCCTTCAGAGCCCATACCTCGATGAAACGCTCCGGGGTGCGCTCCAGCAGCGCGGATACAGCGTGAATGCCGTAGATCAGTTCAGTACTCATTTAGTGCTCTTGGCCTTGTCGCGAGCTTTTTTGCTCGGTCGTCTGTTGCTGGGTTTGGCACGGCCGCCCTTGGCGGATTTGCCGTGGTCCTTGCCCTCTTTCTCTTTGCGTTTTTCGTGGCGTTCGGCGCTCTTGGCCTTCTCTTTCTTGATCTCGGCCTGCTTGCGCGCCATCTCTTTGGCGTTCTTGCCGGTTGCCTTGAGGGGCTCTTCCACCATCACGAAGTCGATCTTGCGATCGTCCAGATTCACGCCCATCACCTTGACCCGCACCTTGTCACCCAGACGGTAGCGGCGGCGGAAGTTCTCGCCGATCAGTTGCTGGTGCAGCGGGTCAAACTGGTAGTAGTCGTTGGTGAGGGTGCTGACATGCACCAGACCGTCGATGTGGATCTCGGCCAGACGCACGAAGAAGCCAAAGCCGGTGACGCTAGCGATGACGCCGTCAAACTCGTCACCCACGTGATCCAGCATGTACTCGCACTTGAGCCAGTCGGCCACATCGCGGGTGGCGTCGTCGGCACGGCGCTCGGTCATGGAGCAGTGCTCGCCCATCGGGTCCACTTCTTCCAGCTGGTAGTGGTAGCCACCGCTCGGAGTCCACTTGTGGCGCAGGTTGGCCTGCTGCTCCTTGGCGGTCTGATACTTGATCGCGCGGTGCAGGATGAGGTCGGGGTAGCGACGGATCGGCGAGGTGAAGTGAGCGTAGGACTTCAGCGCCAGACCAAAGTGACCGATGTTGTCGGCCTGATAGATGGCCTGACGCATGGAGCGCAGCAGCATGGTGGAGAGCAGCTCAGCATCCGGGCGCCCTTCGAACTTGGCGGCCAGGTCGGCGAAATCTTTCGGCTCGGGCTCCAGACCCCCCTTGAGCTCCAGACCCAGTTCGGCCAGGAAGTCACGGAAACCGGTCAGACGCTCTTCGCCCGGACGGTCGTGCACCCGGAACAGGGCGGCGGCCTCGTTCTTCTCGATGTAGCGGGCCGCGGCTACGTTCGCCTGGATCATGCACTCTTCGATGATCTTGTGGGCGTCGTTGCGCACCAGCGGCACGATGCGATCGATCTTGCGCTGGGCGTTGAAGATGAAGCGGGTCTCTTCGCTCTCGAACTCCACCGCACCGCGCTGATGGCGGGCATGCTTGAGCGCCTTGTAGAGGTTGTTGAGCTCTTCGATGTGACCCACCAGCGGCTCGTACTGCTGACGCAGCTTAGGATCCCCTTCCAGGATCGCCGCCACCTTGGTGTAAGTCATGCGGGCATGGGAGTTCATCACCGCTTCGTAGAACTTGTAGCCGGACATGCGGCCGGCGGCGGAGATGGTCATCTCGCACACCATGCAGAGGCGGTCAACCTGCGGGTTGAGCGAGCAGAGGCCGTTGGAGAGCACCTCCGGCAGCATGGGCACCACGAATTCGGGGAAGTAGACCGAGTTGCCGCGCTGGTAGGCTTCGGTGTCGAGGGCCGTGCCCGGCTTCACGTAGGCGGAAACGTCGGCAATGGCAACCCACAGGCGCCAGCCGCCACCACGCTTGGCTTCACAGAAGACGGCGTCGTCGAAGTCACGGGCATCTTCCCCGTCGATGGTCACCAACGGCAGGGCGCGCAGGTCGATGCGGCCCTCTTTGGCTTTCTCCGGCACCTGCTCGCCCAGACCGGCAACCTCTTTGGTCACCTCTTCCGGCCAGGTATGCGGAATGCCGTGGGTACGCAGGGCGATCTCGATCTCCATGCCGGGCGCCATGTTTTCACCCAGCACTTCCAAGACGGTGCCGACCGCATTGAAGCGGGCGGTGGCGCGCTGATTGATGCGCACGACCACGACCTGGCTCTGGCGAGCGCCCTTGTTCTCCCCTTCCGGGATGATGATGTCCTGGCCGATGCGGCTGTCATCCGGCACCACGAAGCCGACGCCGTTCTCGACGAAGTAGCGGCCGACGATGTCCGCTTCACGGGACTTGAGCAGGCGTACCAGACGCGCCTCCTGGCGCCCCTTGCGGTCGATCTCGGTAGGCTGCACCAGGGCGTAGTCGCCGTGCATCAGGCGCTGCATCTCGCGGTTGTTCAGGAACAGATCCGGGCCACCACCCTCGGGGCGCAGAAAACCGAAGCCATCTTTGTGGCCGAGCACGTAGCCTTTCACCAGATTCAGGCGATCCGGCAGGGCGTAACACTGGTTGCGAGTGAATACCAGCTGACCATCACGCTCCATGGCGCGCAGACGACGGCGCAGGGCTTCCAGCGGCTCTTCTTCGGTCAGCTTGAGGACCTTTGCCAGCTCTTCACGGGACATGGGCTTTTCATGGCCCTTGATGAGGTCGAGGATCATCTCGCGACTGGCGATGGGGTTCTCGTATTTTTCGGCCTCGCGTTCGAGGAAAGGATCTTTTTGAGACATAAGCAGGCCTTAGGGTAGGTGGTAACGGTGCCATTATATCGGAGGGGGGGGCGAATGGCATCCATCGACTGCCTTTTGGCCAATCTCTCTGTCATACTATGCACAGTTTGCAGGCATGATGAGACATGGAACTCATGAGCAAGGACTCGTTCGCCCAATCCGCCGCCTATCTCAAGCAGGCGGTTCCCCTGATGATCAAGTATCAAATCCCCACCACGCCGGATAATTACACCCTTTGGTATAACTACGTGGCGGCCAGCATGCCCGAGCTCAATCAGGCCATCGATCAGGCCATCAAGCTGCAGGGAACCTGCTCTCTCACCACCTGTGAACGCCTCTATCACCAGCACCTCGCCGCGCAAGATGAGCAGCAGATGGAAACCATGAAGCTCAACCTGGCCGCCATGGCCAACGAGCTTGGTCACACCATGCAGGATGCCCTCTCCGACACCGGCATGTTTCAGGACATGCTCGACAAGAGCTTCGATCGGCTGAGCCTCATCGACGACGAGGGGCTGAGCCTGGAAGACACCATGGGGATCCTGCGGGATCTGGTGCGCGAGTCGCGGGATGTGCGTATGTCCACCATGCACTTTCGCAACCAGCTCAGCAGCGCCGAGAAGGAAATCAAGGAGCTGCGCGAGGCGCTCAACGAGACCCGCAAACTGGCCAACGAGGATGCTCTCACCAGCCTGCTCAACCGACGCGCCTTCGATCTGGAGATAGAAAGCCTGATCCGCAGCAAGCAGCCCTTCTCCCTGATCCTGTCGGACATAGACCGCTTCAAGAACTTCAACGACGAATATGGCCATCTGCTTGGGGACCAGGTGCTGCGCGCCTTCAGCAAGCGGCTGCGGGAAACCTGCAAGGAGGGCGTCACCGCCTACCGCCTCGGCGGCGAGGAGTTTGCCCTGCTGGTCCCCATGCGCAGTCTGGCGCTGAGCCGCCAGATGGCGGAGAGCCTGCGCCGGGCCATCGAGAAGATGTCGATCCTGGATCGCAAGTCGGGCCGGCGTATCGACCACATCACGGCTTCGTTCGGGGTCGGTGAATACAGCGGTCAGGAGACGGGCGACAGCCTGGTCGAGCGCACCGACAAGCTGCTCTACAAGGCCAAGGAGCTGGGTCGCAACCGGGTGATGCCGCTGCCATCCTGATTCTGCCAGCACGCAAAAAGGCCGGTCAATGACCGGCCTTTTTCATGTTTGCCATCCCGGGATCAGAGGCTTTTCAGCTTCTCTTCCGGCAGGGCCAGCTCGTCATTGCGGTTGACGCCGATGCCGCGCTCCAGCACGTGGCGGGCGATGGCATGGGCCTCTTCCAGTGAGTGCATGCTGTAGGTACCGCACTGGTATTCGTTCAGCTCGGGGATCTTGCCCTGCTCCTGCACGGTCAGCACGTCGCTCATGGCGGCCTGCCAGGCGGCACCAACCCGGGCTTCGTCCGGCGCACCGATCAGGCTCATGTAGAAGCCGGTCCGGCAGCCCATGGGGGAGATGTCGATGATCTCCACCCCGTTGCCGTTCAGGTGGTCACGCATGAAGCCGGCAAACAGGTGCTCGAGGGTGTGAATGCCGCGCTCGGAGAGGATCTCCTGGTTCGGCACGCAGAAACGCAGGTCGAACACGGTAATGGTGTCCTTGTTCGGGGTCTGCATGGTCTTGGCCACACGCACCGCCGGCGCAGCCATGCGGGTGTGGTCAACGGTAAAACTGTCCAATAACGGCATTTCTGACTCCTGATTTGGTTACCAGAACCAGCCCCCGCTGGAGAGCTGATCCTTGCATTGTCGATACTGGGCGCCGTAGCGCTGGGCGCGGGCCTCCACCTTGCGGGATGTCTTCATCAGCCATCCCTTGCTGCGGTAGCTGCCACGCCGATAGCCACCCCACCCTTCGTGATAGTTGAGATACTGGCCATACGCATCCCACTTGGAGGTGCCGTTCAGCCGCTGGGCCTTGTGAGTGTACCAGCCCATGAAGTCGATGGCGTCGGCAAAGTCGTCGCGATCACTCCAGCCGTTGCCGGTTTCCCGCTGGTAATCAGCCCAGGTTTCATCTTTGACCTGGGCATAGCCGTAGGCGGAACTGGCCCGCCCGGTCGGGATGAAGAGGAAATACTGCATCGGCGGCTGGGCATCGTGCACGAAGGAGGACTCCTGATACATCATGGCCATCACCACCTGGATCGGGGTTCCCCACTTCTCGTTCATCTTGAGCGCCGCCTTGTGCCAGTCCGGTTTCTCCCGAAAGATCTGGCACAGGTTTTCCGGCTGGGCCGGCGGCCGGGTACTGCAGGCGGTCAGACCGGCCAGCAGGCCGGCCACCGCAACGAGGCGCATCCAGGACATCAGCGGGATCGAGTCTCCATTCGTTGGCTCATCACGAGGCTCTGCCATCTCATCAGATGGCGTCTTCGTTCTCTTCGCCGGTACGGATACGAATGACGCGCTCCACCTCACAGACGAAGATCTTGCCGTCACCAATCTTGCCGGTGCGGGCGGTGTTCTGGATCGCTTCCAGGCAGGCATCGAGATCCTCGTCCTGCACCACCAGTTCCACCTTTACCTTGGGCAGGAAGTCGACCATGTACTCGGCGCCGCGATAGAGCTCGGTGTGGCCTTTCTGACGGCCGAAGCCCTTGACCTCGGACACTGTCATGCCGTTGATGCCGATCTCGGCCAGGGCCTCGCGCACATCGTCCAGCTTGAACGGTTTGATGATGGCTTCAATCTTCTTCATGGTGACTCCTTACCAGTTCTGTTTGCCAAACCCGGACGTGATGGGGTAACGGCGATCCTTACCAAAGTTGCGGGCCGTGATGCGGGGCCCGACCGCCGCCTGACGGCGCTTGTATTCGTTGAGATCCACCAGCCGGATCACCTTGCGCACCACCGCCTCTTCGAAGCCCTCCGCCACCATGTCGGCCACAGAGGCATCTTCTTCCACGTAGCGCTTGAGGATGGCATCCAGGATGTCATAGGGGGGCAGGCTGTCCTGATCCACCTGGTCCGGCGCCAATTCTGCCGAAGGGGGACGGTCGATGACCCGCTGCGGGATCACATAATCGACGGAATTGCGGTATTCGCACAGCTTGAAAACCAGCGTCTTGGGCACATCTTTCAGCACATCGAAGCCGCCGGCCATGTCGCCGTACAGGGTGGCATAGCCGACCGCCATCTCGCTCTTGTTGCCGGTGGTCAGCACGATGCGACGACGCTTGTTGGAGAGCGCCATCAACAGCACGCCGCGGCAGCGGGCCTGCAGGTTCTCTTCGGTAGTGTCGCGGGCAGTCCCTTCAAACAATGGTGCCAGCTGGGCCATAAAGCCCTCGAACATAGGCTCGATGGAGATGATGTTGAACTCCACCCCCATCCGCTCGGCCTGCTCCTTGGCATCTTCCACACTCATCTGGGCGGTGTAGCGGAACGGCATCATCACCGCCTGCACCTTGTCGGCGCCGATGGCATCGGCCGCGATGGCCAGGGTCAGTGCCGAGTCGATGCCGCCGGAGAGGCCCAGCACGGCGCCGTGGAACCCGTTTTTGGTGACGTAGTCGCGCACCGCCAGCACCAGTGCCTGATAGGTCTCAGCCAACGGCTCCAGCGGCGCAGCCGGTTCCCGCTCTTTCACCGGTTGACCATCGGCAAAACGCACCAGCGCCAGCTCTTCGGCAAACGGTGCCAGTTTATGGGTCAGCTCGCCCTGGCTGTTGAACACCTTGGAGCAGCCGTCGAAGATCAGCTCGTCCTGACCACATACCTGATTGAGGTAGACCAACGGCAGACCGGTCTGATCGCAGCGCTCGGCCATCAGCTCGCGGCGGATCCAGGGTTTTTCCTGATCATAGGGTGAGGCATTGATGGTGAGCAGCAGCTCGGCTCCCGCCGCCTTGGCGGCCAGCGCAGGGCCCGGCTGCCAGAGGTCTTCACAGATGAGCAGCCCCAGCTGATGACCACGGAAGGGGACCACGCAGGTCTCGGTTGCCGCGGTGAAGTAACGCTTCTCGTCGAATACTCCGTAGTTGGGCAGATCCTGCTTGAAGTAGCGTGCGACCAGCTTGCCTTGCTCGTAGAGGGAGGCGGCGTTGTAGAGTGCCTCCCCGTCGCGCCAGGGGTGACCCACCAGAATGGCGCCAGCCCCCTGCCATGCCGCGATGCGGGCCAGGGCGGCCTCCACCCGGATCATCAGATCGGCGCGCAGCAGCAGATCTTCCGGCGGATAGCCGGTCAGGGCCAGTTCGGAGCAGACCAGCAGATCGGCGCCTTGCCGATCGGCCTCGGCGGCTGCCGCCAGCACCTTGTCACAGTTATCTTCGATGGCGCCTACCGTCAGATTCAACTGGGCAAGCATCAGAGAGAGGGCTTTTGCCATGGCGATGCATCTTGAATTCGAAAATGATGGGGAATGATAAAGAAAAGGCGCTGGCTGTGCCAGCGCCCAAGGCTCAAGGGGTGCAAGTCAGGCTGGTCGCGTTGGTCACTCCGTTGTCCACCAGCAGTGAACAGGGGCCGCTCAACACCTGATTGTTGGACTGTTGCGTCATCTGCACGCTGAAGGAGGGTGGCTGCAACATATAGGTGGTGCTGCCCTGGTTGGAATAGGCAAGGTTGATGGCCAGCGTCGAGTTCGCCGGGGCTGTACACAGATAAGCTGCAGGCTGGTTGTTGGCCTGCGGATAGTCGATGCGGCAGGTCGCCCCGGAGTTGGGAGTCGTGATGCTTAGCCTGTTGAACGTATTCTTGCTGCACGCTACCGGTGGGGGATTCTTGCCACCCGTCCCTCGGGTCAGACACTGGATCCAGCCACTGACACTGACGGTCGGTACCGTCTGCGATCCCGTATCCACCTTGACCAGCATGTCCGCCGTCTGCGCCAGCGACTGGTCCCGTGGCGAGATGAGCGAAGCCGTGATGCCGGAATTCCCCTGATAGGCAGTGACACGCACGGTGACGCTCTGCAGCACCTGGTTGCTGTCCTTGGTCGATTTCTTCGCCGTCATGTAGCCGCGGCTGTAACTGCCGAAATAGTAGTTGTTGAGATCCACCACCGTTTTGACCGTCTCGTTGGTGACGGCGGCATAGTCGGTGGCATTGCCCGTCAGCAAGTTCTGCGGGGCCATGGCCCACTCCGCCAGCATGGTCAGGTTGATGTCCTGAAACGGCACCTTGGTCAGATAGTCCACCGCACTGGTATCAATCCCCACCAGATAGACAGGGTCGAGCACATCCACATAAATGCCACGGGCGATGAGCTGCGCCGTACCCGTGTTGACGGTGATCCCGGTCGTGGTATCGCCCCCAGCTTCCGCGTTGGTAGCCAGCCAGGCTGAAAAATCGGTGATGGTCGGCAAGGTGGCGGAGGCCCCCTGGGTCCAGTTCAGGGTCGACTTCTGCCAGTCGATGTAGGTCTTGACCACATACTTGATGTATTTCTGATAACTGGCCTGGTTCGCTGGTTTGGCCAGGAAATCGGCCGTGGTCACCACGACCTTGACCAGGTTCCAGTCAGGCAGCGGGCGATAATAGCCATCCAGCCGGACGAAACGGCAGGCATCCACGTACTTGCCGCTGTTCGCCGTGCTGAGGCTGCTGCTGTAGCGTACCCGGCTGGTGTTGAGCGGAGCATAGAAGTTGGTGAAGCTGGAACCACTGCCATCGAAGTGATCCTTGCAGCAGCTGGTACAGAGCGCGGGCTGGCCATTGACGCTGCTGTCGAGCGTCCCCGTGGTCTTGGTCTGCAGCGAGCCTGATTTCCAATAGAGCTGGTTGCTGGCTGAACTGTAGGCCTGACCCGGCAGGTAGGCGCTCAGGCTGGAGCCATAACTGCAAGAACAGGAGACGGATGCCATGTCCTGCAGCACCTGCTGGGTGTTGCCACCCGCTGCGGGTTTGTAAGTCACCGTCTCGAACTGGACCAGCTTGCCCACCAGACCATCTTTGGACGTGACGGTCGGCAGTGGCTTGCTGGTCTCCTGCTTGTTGCCATCCCCCAGTTCCACCGAGATGACGTCCGGCGCCACCCCGGGGGTGTAGTTGACCTTGGGGCCCTGCCTCGCCGTATTCAAACCGCCATCCAGCTGATCGGAGCTCAAGGATTCGATGGGCGAAACATTGCCGGCCAGTTGCAGCGCCTGAGCCTGCCCTTCACTGTCCGTCCACCCGACGTTGACCGTGATCGCCTTACGGCCCGGGTAACTCAGGCGATAGCCCGCCGGTGCCACGTTCTGCCAGGTTGAGCCATTCAGATACTGATTGGTCACCGTCCATCCCACCGAGTAGGCCTCACCCGACAGAGTCACGGCCGCACTGGCCGAGGCTATCTGGTTGTAGGCCGTCAGCGGCGCGGTTGCACTCACCACCCCATTGAAATTGCGAAACTCATCCAGCTTGGACTCCGCCAGTCGCATCGCCGTCTCATAACGCCGGCCATCCTGCGAAACCGTCAGCGCCGACTTGGACATGGCGACCAGGCCGACAATACCCACTCCCAGCACCACCAGCGTGATCAGGATCTCCAGCAGGCCAAATCCTTTTTGCCCTTTCATCTCCATATCCCCTTACCAGTCTCGCCAGCTGCCGGGCACCTGATTGACGATCTGGAATGCGGCTCCATTCGAGATGCTGCTCAGGACATCGGCATCATACTTGGCATCGTAGGTACCGTTGGCGTTGCCCAGTTGATAGTTGGAGACCATGGCGCCATGCACGATGGCCCCACCGGTCAGCTTCACGTCCGTCCCGGCGGCAGCGGGGTTGGATGAGTAGGCAAATACCAAGCCATACAGCACCGTATTGCCGTTGACCGCCAGATTGCCATTGCGCACGATGAGAATCACAGGCGCCGTTGCGGAGCCGACATTGGAGGAGGGCTTGCAATCCCCATCCACAATGATGAGTCCAGTTGAGGCAGGACCAAGCGAGCTGCAGTCTGTCAGCTTCTGGGTCGCCCTTGCCTCCAGATTGGCCCAGCCGTTGGCATCATCCTTTTCATTGAACAGATACCAGACCAGGTCGGTCGGGAAGGCAGTATCGTTGTCCTTGATATCCGGCTGCTTGTCCCCCTTCTGACTGATGTTGGCCGAACAGCCGCCGTCGTAGTCCCCCTGATGACAGGTCTGCCCGGTCCCCGTTATCAGGTCGACATTGCCGCTGGTCCAGACCGACAGTGGTACCCCCAGCCCGCCACCATTGGGATTGGCCACTATGGTGAAGTTGCCGCCAACCGCCATGCCGCCGGCCACGGTCAGAGGCGCGGCAGGAGAACCGGCCAGTACGCTGAAACGTACGACCTTGGTTTCGACTGCCGCCTGGGCCTGACTGTTGCTGAGAGTCGCCTGGGAACGAACCCTTATCGGCGTCACGACCACCGACCCCACCGTGATGGCAGTATCGTCAGAAGATGACAGGGTATAGCTGCCCGTGGTCAAGGTAGTCGTGGCCCCGCTGGTACGCCAGGTAGGGTCCAGCGTCAACCGTCCCAGTCCATCGGCCAAACCCACTTCCGCCATTGCCATGGCCTGACGATAAAGCACCTCGTTGAGGGTCACTCGCCGATCGGCCACCAGCATCTTGCCAACCAGCAGTGAAATGCCCAGCAGGACCAGCACCAGCAACAAAGTGATGGTGAAGGTGGTAAAACCGGCTTGTCGGCTCATGTCAGTACCCATCATTGCGCAGTTTGATATCCCGCTGCAGATTCAGCGTCAGTGCCGGTGTGGCCTTGAATCGCCCGCTCACCATCAATTGCAGCGCCCTCGCCCCGCTGACCTGACTGCTTGGCAGGAGCCTGAACGTCATGGCGGTGATTTCTACGGTGTCGTCGCTGGAAATCAGACTGCCATTGCCACAGGTAGTAGTCCCGGTCCCCTGTTTGATCCCCTTGTCAGCACTGCTGTAGCTGTAAACCAGGGTGTCATCGCTGCTCAGTACCCCGTTTTCATCGTTGTCATAGCGCACCCTGATACAGGTATACAGGCCGGAGCCCGTCGCGGTTTCACTCATCAGGTCCGTGGTAGTATCAAAATAGAAGCTGGATCGGCTGCCAGAAGGGGCGGCAAGAAACTGGGTGGCGTTGGCATCATACCCGGCTCGCTGGATGTCTCGAGCCATCATGTCCGTCAGCAACTGAACTTCCTGATTCAGGCGGCTGGTCTGCATGGCGGTGTAATTGGCCTTGAGAATGGTGGCAAACAGCGAAATGACGGCGGCCACCAGCAGCAAGCCCGCCACCATGGCCACCATCAGCTCGACCAGGTTGAAACCCCGTACTTTCAGTTGCATGCCACCTCCCCCGCCAGGTTGCTGACGGCACAGGTACGTACCCGCCCAAGGTTGTTGGTGACCACTTTCATACTAGCGGCCGAGGAGCTCACCGTGATGCTGCCGCTTGGCAGGGTACCGCGCCGGGGGGAGAAGCTGATGGGACGTATCTGGCTTGAGGACTCCGTGTAGGTGCCCGTCAGAATGATCCCGGGAAATTCACTGGCATCAGCGCCTTTGCGCCCCTCGATGCTGGAACAGGTGTCGCTG
Source organism: Aeromonas sp. S41-2 (assembly GCF_027705845.1). Lineage (NCBI taxonomy): Bacteria > Pseudomonadati > Pseudomonadota > Gammaproteobacteria > Aeromonadales > Aeromonadaceae > Aeromonas > Aeromonas sp. S41-2. The sequence continues at coordinate 67,525 of NZ_JAPDCG010000004.1, forward strand.
CAACTGGCACAACTGCCATCGATGCTGATGCGATAGCACCAGCTGTCGGTACCGCTGTTGAACAGGATCATTTGCAAATTGCTGTTGCGTTTGAGCGCTTCGGACTTGAGCAGCATCATGTCGGTGTAGACCGCCTGGGTGGCCGCCTTGACCATCTGATCCTGGCGCAGGGATTGATAACTGGGGATGGCCACGGTCAGCAACAGGGCGACCAAGGACAGGGCAACCATCAGCTCTATCAGGGTAAAACCGGCGGATCTGCCCTTTCTGCCTTCCATCAGCTCAAAACTCCTTTCTTTTTGCACGTGCCAGTAGGGTCTACTGTCAGTACTATCCTATAGTATCAACCTGTTTCACGAAGCATGCCGCCCCATGAGAATCAAACAGTCCGGAATCACCTTGCTTGAACTGATCGTCGTGGTCGCCATCGTCGCCATCATAGCGTCTGTCGCCTATCCCAGCTTCACCGATGGCTTGCGCAAATCCCGCCGGGCCGAAGCGCTCAAGGGCTTGCTCAGCATGCAGCTGAAACAGGAAGAGTTCCGGGTTTCCAATACCAGTTACAGCGCCACCCCCTCCCAGGTAGGCAACCCCACCAGCAGCTACTATGACTTCTCCATTTCAGGTGCCACCGCCACCGGCTATACCCTGATCGCCACCAGCAAGGGGGCACAGGTAGGCGACAAGAGTGGCAGCACCGCCTGCGATACCCTGACCCTCAACAAGGCCGACACCAAGACTCCCGCTGCCTGCTGGTGACAGACTACCAGCACTCGGCCGCCGTCATGCTGGCCATCGACACCCCCTGCTGTCCACCCTGGTCAAGGGTCAGCAGGCCGCAAGGATCGCCGTTCATCACCCCGGTCGGGATCGCCGTCAGGGTATAGCTGGCGCCGCTGGCATTGAGCGCCAGATTGTAATAGGCAGTCCCGCCATCCCTGGGCAAGGTAGCCAGCCCGGCGGAGGCCAGGTTGCCACCATCATAGTTGCCGTCGGCGGTAAACTGTCGCTCCATGTATTGCGCCGCCTCCAGCAGTGCGGCCTTGGCCTCTACCCGCTTGGCAGAGGCCATGTAGCTGTTGTAACTGGGATAGGCGATCACGGTCAGAATGGCCATCACGGCTACCGCAATCATCAGCTCCATCAGGGAAAATCCACGCACCATCTCCACCTCTACTCCAGTTGCAACCAGGACTGGCGACCACCCAGATCACCCGCCCCCTCTTCCAGCGTGACCGATATGTTGCCGCTGGAGCCACTGATGTACTTGCGCTCCATGTCGGCATCTTCCACCACGCTCGGCGTCGTGGTGAGCTCGTCAAACTGCTTGCCGCTGACCGGCACCTTGATGTCGTTGCCGCCACTGTCCTTGATCCCCACATAGTCGTCATCGTTGACGGCACCATCGCCATTGACGTCGAACACCGAGTAGGTCAAACGCGCCCCCGAAACGGGATCCAGCTCCATCAACCAGGAGCGCCCACCGAAGTCACAGGCGTCCGCCGAGGGGATCAGGGTGTTGAAGATCAGCCGCTTGTTGCGATAAAGCATCTCTGACACGGCTCGCTCCCCCACCCCCTTGCTCAACGCAGGGGATTTGAGCACCAGATACCACCCTTTCTGGCTGGTGTAGTTGACCGCCGCGTTGGACACCAACCTGACGTTGAACTTGATGGTGGTGCCATTGGCGGAGTACTCGTGGGTAATGCTCTGCTGCAACAGCTGGCTGCTTAGCACGCTAGCCCCCGTATCCCAGATGCCGTAGACGGCTTCCAGCCTGGGGGTCGCCGGCAGCAACTTGTCGTCATTGGTGAAATAGCTGCCCGTTCCCATCAGCACCATGATGCCCCCCTTGGGATGACGGATGGCCAGCGGGCGCATGGTAACGGGTTGACGCGTGCTGGCGGAGCAGGTTCCGTTGCACGCCTGAAACAGCGGTTTTGGTTTGTTGCCGGTCTTGAAGGCACTCCCCCACTGGGCGCTGTTGTTGTCGGTCAGATCGAATTTCCACAGATTGCCTTGCAGGTCACCGGCATAGACATAGTCCGCCACCCGGTCGCCATCCTCGTCTACCGGCAAGGGGGATGAGAGACCATTGGGTTCGCTAGTCGAGCCCACCTGGGTATCTATCTCCTTGATCACCGCACCGGTCGCCAGATCCAGCACGAACAGGCGCGCCGTTTGGCTGGTGCTGTTGTAACCGTTGGCCACCAGCGCCACCCATTTGTTGCTGGACTTGACCCGAACCAGGGTCGGCGCCGCCAGCGCCACGCCCATCTCGGCATTGGTAAACTCCCACAACATCTTGTCGGCGGTGAAGTTGTCCGGCGCCGTCACGTCGATGGCAAACACGGCCTTGCCACCGGCACCGGTCGATCCCAGCAGCACGGTTTTCCAGCTGCTGCCAAGATAGGCATCACCCACTTTGGCCGTGCCATCGACATAGTAACGATGGCTGTAATCCGGCTTGGTCAGCAAGCTCAGATCCCCCAACAGGCTGGCAGGGATGTAGGCCAGGGTCTCCACCCCGTTGGCGACCCTGAAACCGTGCAGCATGCCGTCATTGGCCCCCACGTAGAGCATGGGAGTACGGCTGCGAATAGCCGTCGAGCCGAGGAAACTCAGATAACCGTCGCGTTCCGCCTGGGTCAGGCCGGTGGCGCTGCCGTAGCCATAATCCCGGCTGCCGACATAGACGGGATCCGAGTTGATGATGTCCCCCAGCAGATCGCTGCGGCTGCGAAACAGACCGCCATTGCTCTGCTCGCGACTGCGATCGCCGCGCAAGTAGGCAACCCGGTTTTCCCCCTGGCTGTCGCCGGCAAGGTTGAACAGAGCACGGTTGGTGGCATTGAGAGCAGCCCAGGTGAAGGGAATGCCGACCCCGTTTTGTCGAGTAAAGATGCTGCGGGAGGTGTGTGCCGGGATCAGGGTTGCTGCATCCCAGGCCATGTTGCCTAGCGACCCATCGCTGTTGAGGGGAATGGAGATGAGTTGCCCCGACCAGTCGCCGCTGTTATAGCGGGCCTGGTAGATGTGGGTATTGCTGTCCAGCCGGGTTGCGTTGGCGGTCACCGAGCTGGCGGAGCTGTTGCGGGCCGCGATCTGGGCCAGGGTGCTGCTCAGGGCTGCGGCAAAGATGTCGGGGTCGCCCGCGCTGAAAAAGCTGCCCTTGCTGTTGAGTGCCGCGTGCCACAGGTCATCGATCTTGTACTCCGGAATGTAGGTCGCGTTCTTGTACTCCTTGTCATCCGGATCATGGGGATTGGGCCAGCTGTTCGGGATGCCGTTGGCCGGATTGAGCGACCCGTTGACCCCGAGTCCAACGGTAAAGTTGACCAGATGCTGCCAGTTGGCGGGATCCGCCGTGCTGGTCGGCACCTTGTCGGCCAGATCGGCACGCAGGTCGGTTTTCCAGTATTTGTAGGCCACGTCGGCCAGGGTATTGCTGTAACCATCCTTGTCCAGATCCCCCACCGAGGGGGTATCCCCGTTCCAGTAGCCATCGGTCATCAGGATGTTGTAGCTCTGCCGGCAGGTGAGGTGAGGCAAGGTGCTGCCGGCACTGGCCGCCCAGGGGCCGTTGTTGTCGGTGCGGGAGAAGTACTCCCCCACATCTTTCAGGCTAGTGCGCAGCGGCGTGCCGGCGGCCGGAATATCGCGGCTGTAGAGGTCGCTGAAAAAGGCGCTGCGATCGGTGCCGGAAAAAGGCGCCACCCCGCGGATCACGCTGCCGCTGGCATTGATGGTGGCAAACCCCACCCGCAAGGCCTGCCCTTGGCTTGCAAAAGCACGGCCGACCCCGGCACGAGCAGCCAGGATCCGGGAGCGGTAGTAGGTGTACCAGTTGGCGAAGTTCTGGATCTCCTCGTCATAGGTACAAACGGGGGCACTCTTGCAATCGCTGCGATTGGGGCGCCCGCCATAGGTACTGCCGGACTTTATCTCCACCCGGGTATAGCTGCCCACCTTCTTCACGTCGCCACTGCCCTTGTAGGCAAAGTAGACAGCAGGCCAGAAGGTTTCATCGTCGTTGTAGTCAGTGGAGGAGAACCCGGTGTAGTAACGCAGGGACTTGGAGCGGTTGTTCTTGGTCAGATCACGACAGCCGGCGGCGGTATTGAAGGGGTTGTGCGGTGCACAGCTGATGCTGGCATTCGCCATCAGGGTACCATCCGCCTTGGCCCAGGGCCGATAGCTCTGCTGCGGGTTGTAGTAGAGTTTGTTGTTGTTGCTTGAGCGGGTATAGGCGTTGCGGTCGTTGTTGCTGGTGAAGGTCACGGTCCGGTTGTCATAATCCTCGCTGCCATAGACGTTGTCGGCTCTGGGATAGACGTAGCGGGCGCTGTTTTCGATCAACCCCTCCGGCATCAACTCGAAGTGCATCGAGCCTGAGTCATCGAGACTGAACATGATGTTGGGTTCGGCCCGGGTACCCAGATAGAGGGGAACCTGGGCGATGTCGAGGGCCGCCTGCACCTGGGAGCAGAGCAGCAGGGCCGAGAGTCCGTAGCCAGATGCACGCATGGGTTGTTCTCCTAGCGGCTGTAGGTCGATTGCAACAGCACCCGGCTCTCGTCCGAGAGTCCGAATCCTCTTGCCGTGATGCGATAAAGGCGGCGCTCGCTGATGGGCTCGTCAACCGCCAGACTCTCGTTGCTGCCCTGGGTATAGGGCAACCGCTCGATGAAATATTCGGGGGCCCGTCCGGTCAGGCCGATATTGGCATAGGTGCGCCAGGCCGTGGAGGGAGAGGCAGGATCCACCGCCACGCTGACGAACTCATAGAGGCCGGCACTGTTGTCGTAGGGGCCTGAGCTACCCGCCTCCAGATAGCGCTCGGCAGCACGCAGTGCCGCCTCCGCCGCCTGCAGCGCCTGCTGTGACTCCTTCTGGTTGCCCGCCATCTTCTCCTGCAGCAGGGCGCTCTGCATGCTGGCCATTGCCAGCAGGCTCACCACAGCAAGAAAAATCAGGCTGATCACCAACGCCATTCCCCCTTGTCGAGCCATCATGCCTCCCTCCTCATGGCAGCCGGTTACGCAGGGCGACCGTGGTTTCGGCCACCCAGTACCAGTGATTGTCGACAGCCTGGAAGGTGGCGCCAGCAAAGCTGATGGCCTGCGGATCCGATACCACATTACCCTGACCGCTGCGCATCAGCAGTTGAACACCGATCCCCAGCACGTTGTCCCAGTTCGGGTTGCTGGCGGCACTCACATAGCGATCCGCCGCCCGATCCCGGTTCTGATCCTCGCCGAAGGTCAGCTGAACATCGGTGACCCCGTCCACCAGCAGCATGCCGGCAGCCAGACCGCTCTTGCGATAAAGGGCATAGGGCGCGTTGGCAGAGGGCCGGGCAATGTAATAGATCCGGGTCTCCATCCGGCTCAATACCGAGCCGGCACCGAAGCGCTCCTCGACCGGGCTGCTGGCGCCGCCCCAGGAGCTGACGGCATTGCCCGGGGTGTATTTGTTGTCGTTGGAGTGGCCGATGTTGACCTCGCTGCCGCCCCCCACCACCTGGGTCTGGGTGATCTGGAAGATCCGCGCCTTCTGACAGTCGGACACCATGACGATGTCCCCCTCGCACAAGTCGCTGTAGCCCTGCTTGCCGGTACCGCAGTAGTTGGCCTTGCTGGAGAGTTGCTGCACGAACAGCTGGGCGGCGCTGTTGTTGCGAGTGACCGGCACCCCGGCGCCGGTCGGCCCCTGCACCAGCAGCACGTCGGTTCCCGGTTTGGGTTTGGGCTCGGCAGCGGTAAACAGGGCCGACAACGCAGTGGGCAGCGTCGCAGTGACATTGTCATAGCCACGCAGATAGACGGTGAAGTTGTAGGGCAGTGCCGTACCACCGTTAAGGGTGTTGGTGATGTTGACCCCTTGCTTGCTGAGGCAACCCTGGTAGCCCACCATCCGCAGCTCCTGCTGCAGCAGGTTGACGGCAAACCGGCTGTCCTCCTGAACCCGGGCGATGGCCTCGCCGGTCAGATAGGTTTTGTGGTTGCCAAGCAGCACCTGAATGATCACCCCGACCGTCAGCAGTGACAGCAGCAGGGCGATCATCACCTCCACCAGACCGACACCGGCCTGACGCAACAAGGTACGCCGCCCGCTCACAGATCCGTCCTCAGGGTCATGCTGCGCAGCGCAGGCTCGGTGGCCAGCCGGCTGGCATCCCACTGGATGGTGATGGTCGCCTGCCCGGCGCTGACGGCAATGGCCCCGTCACCGCCCGGCAGGCCGGTCAGCGCCTGTTTCCAGTACTGCACATCCTGTATCGCCATCGAGCTGCCGGAGACAGCCTCTCCCAATCCGACGTTGTATTGACCGAGCAGGGCCGCGCTGCGATTGGCCCGCATCATGTCGGTGATCATGTAGCCGAACTGGGTCGCTTCAGTGCGGGTGAGCGCCGATTGATTGCTCTTGAGCGCCTGCAACTGCAGGGTTGCCATGCCGAGAATGCCGATCGACAGCACCAGCACGGCAATCATGATCTCAAGCAGAGATACCCCCTGATGTCGTTTCATATGCAGCTGGTCTCCACGATGGATGGGCGTCCGGCCGGGGTGATCGTGATGTCGCGCGATGCCTCTTGGGCACACTCCGGCGGCTGCAGAGAGAACACCAGCGCCACCTGCTGACGTCCGTCGAGAAAGCCATTGCCACTGAAGCGGACCAGCGACGTATTGCTGACCAGGGTGCCGGCGCCCATGTCGGGAAAGAGCCGCAGCAGTTCGCCGTTGTCGAGGGTGCCGTTGCCATTGCGGTCGACCCAGATCTGCCAGCCCGATTCCCAGTGGTTCTGGGTCAGGTTGCTGGCGGTTGCGGAGAGCGTGACTGCGGTATTGCGGCGAATGGCTTCGGATCGGGCGAGATTGATGGCGGCCACGAAGTTGTTGGCCTGGCTGGTCAGCGTCATGTTGCGCAATATCGCGCTAAAGGAGGGAACTCCCAACGTCAGCAGGATAGAGATGAGCGCAACGGTGACCATCAGCTCGATGAGGCTAAAACCTGAACGCAAAAACATCCTGTTTCGCTCTGATTTTGTCGGGGAGGCTCGTTCGCATATCCATGTGCCATCAAGCCAGATGAGAAGATCATCAGCAGTCTAGACCGCAGACCTTCGCTTGCAATTCAATCTACTCAGATCTTGGACATACATCATCAAATTTCGCTGCAATCTCGCCACAAACCGGGCAACAAGAGTCATAAGAATCGCCCATGAAAAAGCCACCTCACAGGAGGTGGCTCAGGCACTCATGACACTATCCCGCACGGGATGGCTGACTCAAAGGATGCGCAGCTCCGGCGGCACCTCAAACACCACGTTCTCTTCACGACCGGGATGCTCGGCCACCACCTTGCCGCCCAGCTCGCGCAGGCGCGTGATGACTGACTGCACCAGCACCTCGGGGGCGGAAGCACCGGCGGTGACGCCGATCGCCTCTACTCCCGCCAGCCAGTCAGCCTCGATCATGGAGGCGTCGTCGATGAGGTAGGCTTTGGCCCCCACCTTCTCGGCCAGCTCCCGCAAGCGGTTGGAGTTGGAGGAGTTGCGCGACCCCACCACCAGCATGGCGTCCACCAGCCCCGCCATCTCCCGCACCGCGTCCTGGCGGTTCTGGGTGGCGTAGCAGATGTCGTCCTTGCGCGGCCCCTGAATGTTGGGGAAGTGCTTGCGCAGCGCATCGATCACGTCCGAGGTCTCGTCCACGCTGAGGGTGGTCTGGGTGACGAAGCAGAGGTCGTCCGGGTTCTTCACCTTGAGCTTGGCCACGTCTTCCGGCGTCTCCACCAGATACATGCCCCCCTCGCGATTCTCGTACTGCCCCATGGTGCCGATCACCTCGGGGTGACCGGCATGACCGATGAGCACGGCCTCGGAGCCCTTGCGACTGGCGCGATGGACCTCCATGTGCACCTTGGTCACCAGCGGGCAAGTGGCATCGAACACCTTGAGGGCACGGGACTTGGCCATCTCGCGCACCGCTTTGGAGACGCCGTGGGCGGAGAAGATGACGATGCTGTCGTCCGGCACCTCATCCAGCTCTTCGACGAAGACGGCGCCCGCCTCCTTGAGCTTGTTCACCACGTAGCGGTTGTGCACCACCTCGTGACGGACATAGATGGGGGCGCCGAACTTCTCCAGCGCGCTCTCGACGATGCTGATCGCCCGGTCGACACCGGCACAGAAACCACGGGGATTGGCCAGAAGAATATTCATCAGTGAACCGCTTCCTCGTCATCAACCCCCAGGATCTCCACCTCGAACGTGACGGTGTGACCAGCCAGGGGATGGTTGAAATCGACCGTCACCGACATGCCTGCCACCGCCCGGATGATACCCGGCAGCTCGCTGCCGTTGGGCTGGTCGAACAGGATGATGGTGCCGACCTTGGGCTCTACATCGGCACCGAACTTGGCGCGGTCCAGATGGTAGATGTTGTCGGGATTGGAGAGGCCGAAGGCCTCTTCCGGCGCCAGCGTGAAGCTCCTGCTCTCCCCTTCGCGCAGCCCCAGCAGGCACTGCTCGAAACTGGAGGTCAGGCTGCCATCGCCCATCCGCAGGCGGGCAGGCTTGCCTTGCAGCGCCGTGCTGTCGGCCACCGAGCCATCTTCCAGCTTGATGGCGAAGTGGAACAGCACGCTGCTGTCTGCCGCAATCGGCTGGCTCATGGCGTCACGTCCTTCTTCTTCTCACTGCGAAAACCGTCCAGCACTATCATGGCGGCCCCGATAAAGATGAAGCTGTCCGCCAGGTTGAACGCCGGCCAGTGGGCGCGCTGCCAGTAGAAATCGAGGAAGTCGACCACGTGACCCAGCACCAGCCGGTCGAACACGTTGCCGAGCGCCCCGCCGATGATCAGCGAGTAGGCGATGCCGCTCCAGCGCTGAGCGACGGACTGCTTGCGCAGCCAGTGGATCAGCAAGCCGCAGATGGCAAACGCCAGCACCGCGAAGAACCAGCGCTGCCAGCCGCCCTGATCGGCCAGGAAGCTGAAAGCAGCCCCCTTGTTGTAGACATGGACCAGGTTGAAGAAGGGGGTGATCTCCACCCCCGGGTAGCCAAATGGCAGCAACTTGACCACGGCGAGCTTGCTCGCCTGGTCCAGTACAAAGGCCAGCACTGCCAGCCACAGCCAACGCAGGCCGCTTTTATGGTGAGTCATGTTCATCAGGCAAATTGACGAGTTTCGCCGTCACCCTCGACGTTGGTGACGCAGCGGCCACAGATCTCTTCGTGGCCAGCGATGGTGCCCACGTCTTCCACATGGTGCCAGCAGCGGTCGCACTTGGCGGCGGCAGACTGGGCCACACTCAGCCACAGGTCATCGCGCTCGGTCGCCACGGCGTCTGCCGGAGCGGCATCGACGCTGACAACCTTGGCCTTGGAGGTGAGCAGCACGAAGCGCAGCTCATCGGCCAGGGCGTTCAGACGCGCAGCCAGTGCCGGCTTGGCAAACAGAGTCAGCTCGGCCTGCAGGGAGCCACCGATACGCTTCTCGCCACGAGCCACTTCCAGCGCCTTGTTCACTTCACCGCGAACGGTGAGGATCTCGGCCCAGAAATCGTCGTTGAGGGTTTCACCCGCTTCCAGCCCGAACAGGCCGTCATACCACTCCTCGGTGAACACGAACTCACCGCGCTCACCCGGCAGCAGCGCCCAGATCTCGTCGGCGGTGAAGCTCATGATCGGCGCCATCCAGCGCACCATGGCTTCGGCGATGTGATAGAGGGCGGTCTGGCAGGAGCGACGGGCCAGGCTGTCAGCCTTGGCGGTGTACTGACGGTCCTTGATGACGTCCAGGTAGAAGGAGCCCATCTCGATGGAGCAAAACTGCATCAGCTTCTGGGTCACACCGTGGAAGTTGTACTCGTCGAACGCCGCCATGATCTCGGCCTGTACCGCTTTGGCACGACCCACGGCCCAGCGATCCACCACCACCATGTCGGCAGGCGCCACCATGTCGGTCGCCGGATTGAAGCCGTTCAGGTTGGCCAAGAGGAAACGGGCGGTGTTGCGGATGCGGCGATAGGCATCGGCAGAGCGCTTAAGGATCTCGTCGGAGACGGTCATCTCGCCGGTGTAGTCGGTGCTGGCGACCCACAGACGCAGGATGTCGGCACCCAGCTTGTTCATCACGTCTTGCGGGCTCACCACGTTGCCGATGGACTTGGACATCTTGCGACCCTGGCCATCCACGGTGAAGCCGTGAGTCAGCACCTGGTTGTAGGGAGCCTTGTCTTTCATCGCCACGCCGATCATCAGGGAGGACATGAACCAGCCGCGATGCTGGTCAGAGCCTTCCAGATACATGTCGGCCGGGTTGCCGTTGAACTCGGGACGGGCGTCGACCACGGAGGAGTGGGTCGAACCGGAGTCAAACCAGACGTCCAGGGTGTCAGGCACCTTGTCGTACAGGTCGGCGTCGCTGCCCAGCAGCTCGGCCTTGTCCAGATCCCACCAGGCCTGGATGCCGGACTGCTCGACCCGCTTGGCCACTTCGTGCATCAGGCGCACGGATTCAGGGTGCAGCTCCTGGGTCTCCTTGTGGACGAACAGGGAGATGGGCACGCCCCAGGTACGCTGACGCGAGATACACCAGTCAGGACGGTTCTCGACCATCGCCTGGATGCGGTTTTTACCCCAGGCAGGCACCCAGCCGCTCTGGCCGTGTTGTTTGATGCCGTCTTGCTCGATGCGCTCGATCTCTTCCAGCGCGCGCTTGCGCAGACCCTTCTGCTCCATGCTGATGAACCACTGCGGGGTGGCACGGAAGATAATCGGGGTCTTGTGACGCCAGCAGTGCGGGTAGGAGTGGTTGAACACCTTGTGGTGCAGCAGGGCGCCGCGCTCGGTCAGCACCTCGACCACGGAGGCGTTGGCCTTGAACACGTGCTGGCCGGCAAACAGTTCGGTATCCGGCAGGTACACGCCGTTGCTGCCAACCGGGTTGGCGACTTCCAGACCGTACTTCTGACCGACCACGAAGTCTTCCTGACCGTGGCCTGGGGCGGTGTGTACGGCACCGGTACCGGCATCCAGGGTGACGTGGTCACCCAGCACCACCGGCACGTCGAAGCTGTAGAAGGGGTGGTTGAAGCGCAGCAGCTCGAGCGCAGCGCCCTTGGCGTAGCCCAGGTTATGGAACTGCTCGATACCGGCGCGATCCATCACGTCCTTGACCAGCTCGGCAGCCAGGATCAGACGCTCGGGATGCTCGCCTTCCACCTGCACCAGCGCATAGTCCAGATCGGCGTGCATGGCGATGCCGCGGTTGGCGGGCAGAGTCCACGGAGTGGTGGTCCAGATCACCGCAGAGATCGGGCCCTTGCCGGTATGGCCTTCGGCGCAGTCAAACTTGGCGGCAACACCCGCTTCGTCGACAGCCTTGAAGCGCACGTCGATGGAGGGGGAGTTCTTGTCGTAGTACTCCACCTCGGCTTCGGCCAGGGCGGAGCCACAGTCGGTACACCAGTGCACCGGCTTGGAGCCTTTGTGCAGGTGACCGTTTTCAACGATCTTGGCCATGGAGCGGATGATGTTGGCTTCGGTGCCAAAGTCCATGGTCAGGTAGGGGTGTTCCCAGTCACCCAGCACGCCCAGTCGGATGAAGTCGGTCTTCTGCGCTTCGATCTGGGTCTTGGCGTATTTGCGGCACTCGGCGCGGAACTCGGCGGCGGAGACCTTCTCGCCCGGCTTGCCGACCATGCCTTCTACTTTCAGTTCGATGGGCAGACCGTGGCAATCCCAGCCCGGCACGTAGGGGGAGTCGAAACCGGAGAGGCCCTTGGACTTGATGATGATGTCTTTGAGGATCTTGTTGACCGAGTGACCGATGTGAATGCTGCCGTTCGCATAGGGGGGGCCATCGTGCAGAATGAACGAAGGCTTGCCCGCTTTGGCGCGGCGAATGGCGCCGTAAAGATCCTGATCGTACCAACGTTTCAGCATGTTGGGTTCGCGCTTGGCCAGATCGCCACGCATCGGAAACTCGGTTTCCGGAAGATTCAGGGTGTGTTTATAGTCGCTCATCAGTCCTGGGTTCCCTTCTTTTCTAAAAGAGTGCTGGGTAAATGGAGTAGTGGCAGCCCGAACCAGGCTCGGGCCGCCAGGGCATCTCGTTCGATCTGCTCTTTCAAGGCGGTGAAAGAGGCAAACTTCTGCTCTTCGCGCAGCTTGTGGCGAAGCAGCACCTTGACCTGTTGACCATATAGGTCGCCAGAAAAATCAAATAGATGTACTTCCAATCTGGCTTGTGTACCGCTCAAGGTCGGCCGTACACCCACATTGGCGACACCGGGGAAGGTCTTGCCGGAACATAACACTTCCACCGCGAACACGCCACCGACCGGGATCACCTGGCGCTTGAGGGCCAGATTGGCGGTGGGAAAACCTATGGTGCGGCCCAGCTTGTCGCCGTGGGCCACCCGGCCGCTGATGGTATAGGGGCGGCCGAGCATCAGCTCCACCTCCGCCATGCGGCCGGCCGCGAGGGCCTCGCGCACCAGCGTGCTGCTGACCCGCTGACGGGACAACTGGAAGCTCTGGGTGCTGATCACCTCGAAACCGAAGCGCCGACCGGCCTCTTCCAGCAGGTGGAAGTCCCCTTCCCGTCCCTTGCCGAAACGAAAATCGTCGCCCACCACCAGATAGTGCACGCCGAGTTTCTCCACCAGCAGTTGCTCGATGAAGGTGGTGGCGGACTGCTCGGCGAAGCGATGGTTGAAGCGCACGCAGAGCATGCGATCGATCTGCATCCCCTTGAGCGCTTCATACTTCTCCCGCAGGCGGCTGAGGCGGGCCGGCGCCGCAGCCCCGGCAAACAGCTCCAGCGGCTGCGGTTCAAACAGCATGACGCAGGCCGGCAGGCCCAGCTGGGCTGCTTTTTCCTGCAGGCGAGACAGCACGGCATGATGACCCTGATGAACCCCATCAAAGTTGCCAATGGTCAATACACACCCCCGGTGACGGGGCTTGATATTGTGAATACCGCGGATAAGCTCCATCAATGCCTTGTGCGTCGCTGCTATGAAAATCGCCGGATTATATATCAGGCGGCACTCTGGGTCAGCCCTGTTGCTGACCCGATTTCAGCCATCCCGCCCTGATTGCTGGCTCAGGCGGGACTTCAATCGCCATGGCGCGCCGACTCAGTCATCCCGCCCCGCTCTCAGATCTTTTGGCCGAATGCCCAGCGTCAGCAGGACACCGGCATAGATGGCGCCCCCCAGCACCAGCAGCATGGTCAGCTGCATGCTCGCCTTGCTCATGTGCCAGGCGCCCCATTGGGCCAGATCCGGCGAGAGGTAGAGGAGCACGCCCCCCATCAGCAGACTTGCGGTCAGCAGCTTGAGGCAGAATACCCCGGTGTGGCGGGAGGGCCGGTAGACGTTCTGCTGATGGAGCCCCTTGAACAGCAGGGCCGCGTTCAGCGTGCCCGAGCAGGCAGTCGACAGCGCCAGCCCCACGTAACCGAGCGGATAGATGAAGATGAGGTTGCAGGCCATGTTGGCCGCCATCGACATCATCCCGATCCGTACCGGAGTGCGGGTATCCTGGCGGGCGTAGTAGCCGGGGGCCAGCACCTTGATCAGCATCAGCGACAGCAGGCCCGTGGTGGATGCCAGCAGGCTGGCGCTGGACATGCTCACCTCGTGCAAGCCGAACTCACCGCGCATGAACAGCACCCGCAGAATGGGTTCGCGCAGCACGGCGATACCCACCATGGCGGGCAGACCGAGCAGCATCACCATCCGTACCCCCCAGTCCATGGTGCGGGAGAAGTCGGCCGGATCGGCATCCACGTGTTTTTTGGCCAGCGCCGGCAGGATGACGGTGCTGATGGCGACACCGAACATGCCGAGCGGGAACTCCAGCAGTCGGTCCGAGTAGTAGAGATAGCTGATGGCGCCAGTCGCTAGGAACGAGGCGAGCATAGTGTTGACCAGCAGGTTGATCTGACTGACCGACACTCCGAACAGCGCCGGGATCATCAGGGTGCGGATTTTCACCACCCCCGGATGGTGCCAACCCCACTTGGGCCACACCAGCATGTTGATCTGGCGCAGGAACGGGAACTGGAACAGGAACTGCACCAGACCGCCGAGGAACACACCGATGGCCAGCGCCAGTTCGGGGTCGTCGAGCCAGGGCGAGATCCACCAGGCGGCGGCGATCATGGTGATGTTGAGAAAGATCGGTGTGAAGGAGGAGACCCCGAAGCGGCCGAAGGTATTGAGGATGGCCCCCGCCATGGCGGTAAAGGTGATGAACCAGAGATAGGGGAAGGTGATCTTGAGCATCAGGCTCGCCATCTCGAACTTCTCGGCCGCCGGCCCGCCGTGCAACCAGTCCCAGAACCAGCCCCAGCCAAACAGGGCGGTCAGCACCCCGGAGCCCAGCACCCCGAGCAGGGTGACCACGGTGACGATCCCCCCGAGGGTGCCCGCTACTGCGGCCAGCAACTCGCGCACCTCGCTCTCGTCGCCCTTTTTCTTGTACTCCGTCATCACGGGAACAAAGGCCTGGTTGAAAGCACCTTCAGCGAACAGACGACGCAGAAAGTTGGGAATGCGGTTGGCAAAGAAGAAGACGTCTGCGGCCACCCCGGCACCGAGCAGATTTGCGATGACCACATCGCGCACCAAGCCCATCACGCGGGACGCCAACGTCATTCCGGACACTATCATGCCGGATTTGATCAATTTCTTACTCAAGACGAGGCCTCTGGAACTGTCGAAAAGAAAAGAATGCTGTTAGAATCGGCCGACAGTTTAACCGTCTCCCATCTGACACACCACCGGGGGGCGGTGTTTATTTGCACAAATCATTTGACAATATGTGGTTGAGAAGGCATATTTCCGGGCCTTTTCAATACACTCGCTAAGACAGTTTTAGGAGTTTTACCTTGGCTAACATCAAATCTGCTAAGAAGCGCGCTCTTCAGTCAGAGAAACGTCGTCAGCACAACGCCAGCCGTCGTTCCATGACCCGTACCTACCTGAAGAAAGTCATCGCTGCCATCGCCTCCGGCGACAAGGCTGCCGCGACTGCCGCTTTCGCTGTTGCTCAGCCGATCATGGATCGTATGGCGACCAAAGGCCTGATCCACAAGAACAAAGCTGCTCGTCACAAGAGCCGCCTGTCTGCCCAGATCAAAGCTATGGCTTAATTCAGCATCTGCTGAACAAAGCTAAAAAAACCGGCCTTCGTGCCGGTTTTTTATTTCTGTTCGCTGCAGTACAACTTGTGCAGCAATCCTATCATCTCGCGCACCTCGTGGCTGCGCAGCGAATAGTAGATCGTCTGGGCCTCCTTGCGCGTCTCCACCAGTTCATCCCGCCGCAACACAGCCAGATGCTGTGACAACGCCGACTGGCTCAAACCCAGCCGCTCGTTGAGCTCGCCCACCGACAGCTCCCGCTCCAGCAGCTGACACAGGATAAACAAGCGCCGCTCGTTGGCCAGCGCCTTGAGCAGAGCGACCGCCCGGCTTGCATTTGCCTCCATCTCTTCCAGTTGCATCTCATTCCCTCTCGTTCGAGGCAAGAATCATACTCTGTGGCCCGTCGATTTAAAATGACAGGGTTGCCGGTTGAATCGTGGTGAAATCCTCCTGACCGGCAAACAGAAAGGAGAAATCGCTCTCGCATACCCGTTTTACCGCCGGATGCTGGATCATCCGTTCGGCGAAGATGACGTAGTACTCCTCCATCAGATCCTGGGTCTCCCCCAGCAGCATCACCTCCTCCCCTTCCAGGATCTCCTCCCGATAGATGGTGGGAGCCATGAAGATGCCCTGATTGAAGAAGCCGAACGCCTTCATCAGGGCCGCATCGTCAAACTCGCCGAGGATGCTGGGCGATACGCCCTGCTGTTCGAACCACTGGGTCAGCTGGCGACCCATGGCGGTGCGCCGACCCGGGATAAGCAGCTTGCGCTCCTCCAGACAGGCGGGAAAAGGGAGCGATGGCAGTGGCGCCTTGCAGAAGAAGCTGACCCCGCAACCACCGAGCCGTTTGGAGAGCAGGCCGGCGTGCTGGCTGGAGTCCACCGGGCAGTCGGAGAGGATCATGTCGAGCTTGTGTTCACTCAGCTGTTCCAGCAGCAACTCGTGGGTCGATTCGAAGCAGCGCAGGTGGATGGAACCGTCGTTGGGGATGACGGAGAGCAGTACCCGGCTGGCAAGGCGTTTGGAGAGCGCATCGGCGATGCCGACGTCGAACAGGATCTGGCTCTCCTTGCGGTAGTTGACGATATCCAGCATCTCGTAGGAGAGGCTGAACATCTTGTCGGCATAGCGAAACACCAGCTGACCCAGCTCGGTCGCCTCGAGGGAACGCCCTTTGCGCATCAGCAGCTTGCCGCCCAGGCGCTGCTCCAGCAGCTTGATCTGGCCGGTGACGGTCTGCGGCGTCAAGAAGAGGGCTTCCGCCGCTTGCGTGACGGAGCCCTTCTTCTGAGTCATCCAAAAATAGTAGAGATGGTTGTAATTAAGGTGTGACATCCGATGGGGTTCCCGCGCTGCGCGGACTCCGGTAGCAACTGAGTTCAGCCGCCAGAATGTCATACATGTCGCTGATCGAGTCAACCTTGTTCGCGTCGAACTGCGCCTGCAGATGGGCCTTGAGGCGGGCCGGATCCGGCATCCGCTCCCCGCAGTAACGCTTGTTGGACTGTTTGACCCGCTCGCCGGCCCGGCTGCTCAGCGCCCGCTCGGCGAAGGTCTCGCCAAACTGGGCCTTGGCCTGCTTGTCCCCCAGCATCAGGGCGCTGTCGACCACCCCGTTGAGGTAGGCCGAGCAGCCGGCCGAGGCCGCATCCTGCTGGCAATCCCGCAGACTGCCGGCCCAGGCCGTCTGGCTCAGCGCCAGCAAGGCCAGCCATCCTAGTCTTTTCATAGCCCCTCCGTGCTTTGGTCGGCCTCCCGGTTCGGGAGCGCCATGCGCAGGGCGAGATAACCGACGATCGCCGCCAGGGTCGATCCCACCAGGATCCCGAGGCGCGAATAGCTGCCGTAATCCAATCCGCCGTGCTCGAAGGCCAGCGAGGCGATGAACATCGACATGGTAAAGCCGATGCCACACAGGATGCTGACCGCGAAGATCTGTTTGAAATTGACCCCGTTGGGCAATTGGGCAATGCCGAGCTTCACCGCCAGCCAGCTGATGGTGAACACCCCGAGCGGCTTGCCGATGAACAGCCCCAGCATGATGCCGAGCGGCACCGGGCTCAGCAGGGCGGAAAGACCGATCCCCTCCAGCGACACCCCGGCATTGGCAAAGGCGAACAGCGGCAGGATCAGGTAGGCACTCCAGGGGTGCAGGGCATGCTCCAGCTGCTTGAGCGGCGAGGCATAGCGCTTGCCGTTGAGCGGGATCATGAAGCCCACGATGACCCCGGCCAGGGTCGCATGGACGCCCGATTTCAGCACCGCCACCCAGAGCACCAGCCCCACCAGCATGTAGAGGCTGATCCGATCCTCGCCGCGGCGGTTCATCCACAGCAGGGTCAGGATCGCCAGGATGCCGATCGCCAGCGCCGTCAGCGACAGCTGCTGGGTGTAGAACAGCGCGATGATGATGATAACGCCCAGGTCATCCATGATGGCCAACGCCAGCAGGAACACCTTGAGGCTCACCGGTACCCGCTTGCCCAGCAGCGCCATCACCCCGAGGGCGAAGGCAATGTCGGTGGCGGCGGGAATGGCCCAGCCGGCGCGCGCCACTTCGTCCGAGTAGTTGAAGAAGGCATAGATGAGCGCGGGCGCCAGCATGCCGCCCACCGCGGCGATGGCCGGGAAGGTGGCCTGCACCCGGGAAGAGAGGGCCCCTTCCAGCATCTCGCGCTTCACCTCGAGGCCGACCAGCAGGAAGAAGACGGCCATGAAGCCATCGTTGATCCAGAGCAGCAGCGGCTTGTTGATGTCGAGGGCGGCGATGCGCACCTGCACCTGGGTATCGAGGAAGGCCTGATAGCCGCCGGCCAGGCCGCTGTTGGCCAGGATCATCGCCAGCATGGCCGCCATGATCAGAATTATTCCGGAGGCGGCCTCCAGCTTGAGGAACTTTTTGATTACGTCGCTCATGGTTAAATTATCCACAGTATTACTTTGTTTTGAGTCTATATCCCATAACAATTAATGGAAAATCGTTTCTTACTGCGAAATACAACGAGAAAACCGAAGGCAAAATCAAACATGTCTGCTATAAGCAGGTTTTCTCTCACACGGATGTCACTCGAAGCTCAGTCATCAGAGTGAATACTCCGTGGTTTTTATGCATAAAAAAGGCGCCTCATGGGCGCCTTTCACATCAGATGGCGACGGGCGCCTTGATGCCGGGATGGGGGTCGTAACCCTCTATCTCGAAATCCTCGAACCTGTAATCGAAGATGGAGTCCGGCTTGCGCTTGATCACCAGAGTCGGCAGCGGGCGCGGCTCGCGAGAGAGCTGCAGCGCGGTCTGCTCCATGTGGTTGGAGTAGAGGTGCACGTCACCACCGGTCCAGACGAAGTCGCCCACTTCCAGATCACACTGCTGGGCCATCATGTGGGTCAGCAGAGCGTAGCTGGCGATGTTGAACGGCAGGCCGAGGAACACGTCACAGCTGCGCTGGTAGAGCTGGCAGGAGAGCTTGCCGTCGGCCACATAGAACTGGAAGAAGGCGTGGCAGGGCGCCAGCGCCATCTTGTCCAGCTCGCCCACGTTCCAGGCGGAGACGATGATGCGGCGCGAATCCGGATTGTGCTTGATGTCGTCCACCGCCTTCTGGATCTGATCGATGACAGACCCGTCAGCCGCCGGCCAGGAGCGCCACTGGGCGCCATACACCGGCCCCAGATCACCGTTCTCGTCGGCCCACTCGTCCCAGATGCTGACGCCGTGCTCTTTCAGGTAGGCGGTGTTGGTATCGCCATTGAGGAACCACAGCAGCTCGTGAATGATGGAGCGCAGGTGGCACTTCTTGGTGGTGACCAGCGGAAAGCCTTCCGCCAGATTGAAGCGCATCTGATGGCCGAACAGGGAGACGGTGCCGGTACCGGTACGGTCGGATTTGGCGGTCCCTTCATCGAGGATCTTCTGCATCAGGTCGAGATAGGCTCGCATTACTTTGCCTCCTTGACGCTGTTACCGAACAGCTGCGGCCGCTTGTAGGCAACCCAGATCATCAGGGCACCGATGACGATCATCGGGGTGGAGAGGATCTGGCCCATGCTGATCTCCTGGAAGTAGAGACCGAGCTGGCTGTCCGGCTGGCGCACGAACTCCACCAGGAAGCGGAACAGGCCGTAGAACAGCAGGAACATGCCAGAGATGGCGCCCCGGGGCGGGTTCTTGCGCCAGAACAGGTTGAGGATGATGAACAGTACCACCCCTTCCAGCGCGAACTGATAGAGCTGGGACGGATGGCGCGGCTCGGGACCCGCCTCCGGGAAGATGATGGCCCAGGGCACATCGGTGACCCGGCCCCACAGCTCGCCGTTGAGGAAGTTGCCGATGCGACCGACCCCGAGGCCGAACGGAATGAGCGGTGCCACGAAGTCAGCCACGGTGAAGAAGTGGCGATTGGTCTTGTGGGCAAACCAGACCATGGCGGTAATGACCCCGATCAGGCCGCCGTGGAACGACATGCCACCGGTCCAGATCTTGAACAGGTAGAGGGGATCGGCCAGGAACATGTCGAAGTTGTAGAACAGCACGTAACCGACCCGGCCACCCAGGATCACCCCGAGGAAGCCGTAAAACAGCAGGTCCGAGACCTCGTTGCGAGTCCAGCCACTGTTCGGCGCATCCGCGCGGCGCCCCGCCAGCCACATTGCAAAGGCGAAACCAAACAGGTACATGAGACCATACCAGCGTACCGATAGTGGTCCCAAACTGAATGCTACGGGATCAATCTGCGAGAAAACCCAATATCCATCGTGCTGCATATGCGGCCCCAGTCATAAGAAAAGCCGCATTTTCCGATCATTCGTCAGCAGGGACAAGGCATGATTATCAATCAGTCTGTTTCGTTTTGTGACCGGCGCGCAGCAAACCGCCCAGGCCGTGCTCTTCCAGATAGCGGGCAAACAGGCCGCGCAGCACGTGCGGGTTGTCGTGCTTGAGGCCATCCGTCAGCAGTACAGTCAGTTCGCTCAGGGTGGACTGGCGCAGCACGTACTTGATGCGGGCGATGTTGTGCGTGTTCATGCTGAAGCGGCGATAGCCCATGGCCAGCAGCAGCAGCACCCCGACCGGATCACCGGCCAGCTCGCCACACACAGACACCGGCTTCTGATAACGATGGGAGGCATCGACCAGCAGTTGCAGGGCGCGGATCACCGCCGGATGGAAGGCATCGTAGATGTTGGCGACCCTGGCGTTGTTGCGATCCACCGCCAGCAGGTACTGGGTCAGATCGTTGCTGCCCACCGACCAGAAATCGATGAGCGGTGCCATTTCGGGCAGGATGTAGAGGGCGGAAGGCACCTCGATCATCACCCCCAGGCTCGGGTAGCGGATCACCGCCTCACGGCTGGCCGCCTCTTCCGACACTTCTCGCCAGGCCTGATCCAGCAGGCGGCGGGAAGCCTTGATTTCGCTGACGCTGCTGATCATTGGCAGCATGATGGCCAGATTGTCCAGCCCTTCGCTGGCACGCAGCATCGCCTTGAGCTGCACCAGGAACAGTTCGGGGTGATCCAGGGTGAGCCGGATCCCCCGCCAGCCAAGGAAGGGATTTTCCTCGACGATGGGGAAATAGGGCAGCTGCTTGTCGCCGCCCACATCCAGGGTCCGCATGCAGACCGGCCGGTTGCGATAGGTCTCCAGAATGCCGCGATAACGGGCGGTCTGCTCCCACTCGGAGGGGAAGCTGTCCTGCAGCATGAAGGGAATTTCGGTGCGATAGAGGCCGACCCCGTCTGCCAGCTGATTGAGGGATATTTCGGTGTCGGCACTGAGCCCGGCGTTCAGCAGCAGGGAGACAGGCACGCCGTCGGCCGTCTCGGAGGGCTGGTTGTCGACGCTGCGCACCAGGGTATCGAGTGCCCGCTCCTCGCTCAGCAGCTGGCGGTATTCGGTCAGGATCACCTGATTGGGTTCGATGAAGAGATCGCCGCTGTAGCCATCGACCACCAGCATGCGACCGCCGATGTCGCCGAGCGGCAGATCCACCCCCATGATGGCCGCCACCCCCATGGCGCGAGCCAGAATGGCGGCGTGGGAGTTGGTGCCCCCCTTGAGCGACACCACCCCGGTCAGAAACTCGCGGGGAACTTCGGCCAGGATGGTGGCGGTCACCTCGTCGGCGACCAGCACCACCGGCTCGCCGATGGCGATATGCTCTGGCTCGTTTTGCACCAGCCGGCTGATGAGCCGCTGGGCGATGTCCTTCACATCGGTGGAGCGCTCCTGCAGGTAGGGATCCTTCATCCCCTTGAACTGATCGATCAACCGGTCACTGATGAGCTTGACCGCCGAGACGGCCGTCCAGTGTTCCTTGCTCACCTTGTTGCGAATGGGCTTGATGTAACCCGGATCGTTCAGCAGATGCAGGTAAATGTCGAAGATGGCGACCGAGTCCTGGCTGTAGCTCTCGCGAAACCGCAGTGCCAGGCTCTCCAGATCGTGGCGCACCTCTTCCACCGCCACATTCAGCCGCTCCAGCTGTCTGGCGTGATCCTCATCCTTGCGCGGGGTGATGGAGTTGAGCTCCTTGCGCGGCCGCCACACCCAGGCCTTGGCCATAGCGATGCCGCTGGCACCGGCAATGCCGCGCAGCGGCTTGCTCCAGTCGGTCTTCTGCAGCCAGCCCTTGGCCTGCGCCTGGGCAATCCGGGCCGCCAGCTGGGCAGCCAGGGTCACCATGAAGGACTCTTCCCCCTCATCGAAGAGGCGGCTCTCCTTCTGCTGCACCACCAGAATGCCCACCACCTGACGCTGATGCATGATGGGGGCGCCGAGGAAGGAGCGAAATGCCTCTTCGGCCACATCGGGCAGGAACTTGAAGCTGGGATGGGAGGGGGCATCGGCCAGGTTGATCAGCTCTTCCCGCTGACCCACCAGACCGACGATGCCCTGCTCGAACGGCAGGGTGGCCTTGCCCACCGCCGACTCGGCCAGACCATCGGTCGCGGCCAGCCGGTAGCGGCGCATCTCGGGTTCTGAGACATAAACGGAACAGCAGTCCACCATCATGGCCAGCCGGGTCTGGCTGACCAGTGCCTGCAAGGCCAGCTCGAGGGTATTGGCCTCGGCCATGCTTTCGACGATGCGTCTGAGTTCCGTTAACAACTAATCTGTGCTCCTTAACGGGGGCGATTGCGCCGCCCATCCTTCTTGTTGACCTGAATAGCCGGCACCGGCATCGCCAGCGGGGCAAACTCCTTCATTACCCGTCGATAGACTTCCCGCTTGAAGGAGACGACCTGACGGACCGGATACCAGAAGCTGACCCAACGCCAGTCATCAAACTCGGGATGACCATGACAGCCGAACTGGATCCTGGACTCCCTGCCCGGATCCAGCTGCAGCAAGAACCATTTTTGTTTTTGGCCAATACAGACCGGTGAACTGTCCCAACGAACGAGGCGTTTGGGCAAGCGGTACTTCAGCCAGTTGCGACTGGTGGCCATGATGGTCACATCTTCGGGCTTGAGGCCTATCTCCTCATACAGCTCACGATACATGGCCTGCTCCGGCGTCTCACCATCATCAACCCCTCCCTGCGGAAACTGCCAGGAGTGCTGCCCATAGCGCTTAGCCCACAATACTTGTCCGTCACGGTTACAGATCACGATTCCGACATTGGGACGAAACCCGTCGCCATCTATCACGTGATCACCTTATAAAGGCTGAATCTATAAGGGGATTGTTCCACATTCACCTCGTGGCAGCAAACAGGGACTGCGATCCCCCACTCATGAATAACTTTCAATTTCAAGCCGACTTATAAACAAATCCAAGGATCAACTGGACCAAGTTGCCCACCCAGACTGTGCATAAGCCTGTGAGCAAGCAGGTATATACAGTAGTTTCATTTATCTGATCCAAACCAGGCGACAGCATACCCCATGTTGATAAAAACAGAATATGTATTTAAATACATGACGTTAAACAATCAATGCTGGATCAAGATCCATGTCTTTCACGGCCGGCGATCCGGGATCTCGATTGTGAACAAGTTCGACTGTTCAAAGATCCACCACGGCTATTTTATCCACAGGAGTGGCACACTATCTGCGCTGGAATCGCCGTTGAAATTGGTGCTGCTTCACATTTTTTTGTAACAATGAGCCAACTATTAGCACTTGCCGGCAGTTATCCAAGATTTCTGTGGATAACTGTGTGCAACAGCGCGAGCAAACCCTTGGACAACTATTTTGAGCCTGGATCCTGCTGGTCAATGACCGAGGACATAGAGACAAATTCTTTTAAAATCATTATGATAAGTACTTACTCACAAAACAGCCCCCCCTGTGCATACCCCTGCCAGGATCGGTTATAAAAACAGCGATCCTCAGCGAGGATCAGAGTTGCTAGAATAATTCCCCTTTGCAGGAGTGACCCATGCCCACCAACCCCCAGTCAGAGCAGGAATTGCTGGCCCGCGCCTATGCCATGGCGGGCTTCACGCTGGCCCAGCTGGCCGCCACGGCCGGCATCGCCGTACCGGCGGATCTGCGTCGTGACAAGGGTTGGGTTGGTCAGCTGATCGAGTGGCAGCTGGGGGCCAGCGCCGGCAGCAAGCCTGAACAGGACTTCCCGGATCTGGGCATCGAACTCAAGACGATCCCCATCGATCCTCAGGGCAAACCGCTGGAGACGACCTTCGTCTGCGTGGCACCGCTGATCGGTGTCAGCGGCCAGCAGTGGGAACAGTCCAATGTGCGCAACAAGCTCTCCCGCGTGCTCTGGATCCCGGTGGAGGGCAGCCGCGAGATCCCCATCGGTGAGCGCCGGATCGGTATGCCGCTGTTGTGGAGTCCGAATGAAGAGGAGGAGCGGCTGCTGCGCCAGGACTGGGAAGAGCTGATGGACATGATAGTGCTGGGAGAGGTGGAGCAGATCAGCGCCCGCCACGGCCAGGTGCTGCAACTGCGTCCCAAGGCGGCCAACAACAAGGCTCTGACCCGGGCCATCGGCCGCAACGGCCAGCCGATCATGACCCTGCCGCGCGGCTTTTACCTCAAGATAGGCTTTACCCACGGGCTGCTGCAGCGCCACTTTGCCCTGCCCGCTTGATCTCGGTTATCAACATCCTTGTCATAAAGTGATATAAAAATAGCCAGCAGCTATTTCTTCGCAATCAGGACAAGGAGGCGTCATGCCGATCAACAAGCAATTTCTCAAGTCCCGCCCCGAGGTCAAGGTGACCTTTGCCGTGGAAAAAGAGGCCGTAGGAGAGGCCGAGCAGGTGCTGTTGCTGGGGGAGTTCAGCCAGTGGCAACCCATCGAGCTCAAGCGGATGAAGAGCGGTGAGTTCAAGACCACCCTCAATCTGCCGACCGACGGTCCCGCTCATTTCGAGTATTGCTACCAGCTGGTGCAACCCAATGGGGAGACCCACTACGACAACGACTGGGCGGCGGATGACTACGTGCCCGGTCCCTTCGGACGCGACAACTCGGTGGTGCGGGTCAGCCAGCCAGGTTGAGCCGGCACACCCGGAAGCGGATACAAAAAAGGCTCGCCATTGGCGAGCCTTTTCACTACCTGTCGAGCTTTTCGCCGACATACCGACACCAATTCGAATCGAATTAGTTGAGCTTCTCTTTGATACGAGCAGCTTTGCCGGACAGGTTGCGCAGGTAGTACAGTTTGGCGCGGCGAACATCACCACGACGCTTCAGTTCTACACTGTGGATCAGCGGAGAGTGAGTCTGGAATACACGCTCAACACCTTCGCCGTTGGAGATCTTGCGAACGGTGAAAGCAGAGTGCAGACCGCGGTTACGCTTGGCAATAACGATGCCTTCGAAAGCCTGCAGACGCTCTTTACCACCTTCTTTAACACGAACTTGAACACGTACGGTGTCGCCCTGGGCAAAAGCCGGGATGTCGGTACGCAGTTGCTCTTGTTCAAGCTGCTGAATAATCTTGCTCATTGTCTTTCCTTACCTAGGATAAACTGAAAACTCTACTTAACGCTGTCACGCACTTCGCGGACATACTCGGCAAGAAGTGATTCTTGCTCGTCAGTCAGAGCTAGGTTGTTAATAAGTTCCGGCCTTCTCTGCCAGGTTCGTCCGAGCGATTGCTTGAGCCGCCAGCGCCGAATCACTTCGTGATTGCCGCTTGTCAGCGCCTCTGGCACCGCCAATCCATCCAACAACTCCGGCCGAGTGTAGTGGGGATGATCCAGCAGGCCATCCGTGAAGGAGTCCTGCTCGGCACTGGCCTGATCGCCCAAAACCCCAGGGACCAGACGCGAAACCGCATCGATCAGGGTCATGGCAGGCAACTCGCCACCACTTAACACGTAATCCCCGATAGACCACTCTTCGTCGACTTCGGTTTGTATCACGCGTTCATCGATACCTTCGTATCGACCGGCGACCAGAATCAGTTTCTGATTCGTCGCCAACTCGGTCACGCCCGCTTGAGTCAGCTTGCGTCCCTGAGGAGAGAGATAGATGACTTTCGCCCCGTCTCCCGCCGCTTGCTTGGCTGCATGAATCGCGTCACGCAGCGGCTGAACCATCATTAACATGCCGGGCCCACCACCATAAGGACGATCATCGACCGTACGGTGTTTGTCGTGGGTAAAGTCCCGGGGGTTCCAGCACTCAATCTGCAGCAGGCCACTCTTGACGGCCCGACCCGTTACCCCGTGCTCGGTAATGGCTCGGAACATTTCAGGGAAGAGGCTAATCACCCCAATCCACATAAGAAACCTCCGGCACCCGTGTTAGCGCGGGAAACTAGAAACCAGGATCCCAATCAACTTCGATTGTTCGAGCAGTCAGATCAATGTTCTTGATCACCTGCTCTTCCAGGAACGGAATCAACCGCTCCTTCGCACCAAAGGCATCTTTTACATTGGCCTCAACCACCAACACATCGTTGGAGCCGGTTTCCATCAATTCGGTCACCTTGCCCAGGTCGTATCCTTTGGTGGTCACTACCGAGCAACCAATCAGGTCACGCCAGTAGAACTCGCCCTCAGGCAACGCAGGCAACAGATCGGCGGCTACGCCAATCTCGACATTGGTCAATGCCAGGGCATCCTCGCGCACGTCGATACCATCGAGTTTGCAGATCAGACCCTTGTTGTGACGCTTCCAGGATGAAACCTGAATTTCACGCCACACCCCGTTCTGATTGATCAGCCAGGGGTTGTAATCGAAAATCGCTTCGGCAACATCGGTGAAGGAGTTCACTTTAAGCCAGCCCTTGATGCCGTAAACGGTACCCAGGGTGCCCAGAACTACAGGTTTTTCCACCTTAACTCCTTACCGTTTGGCTGATTAAGCAGCTTTGGCAGCGTCTTTGATCAGCTTGGCAACGCGGTCAGAAACAGCGGCACCAGTACCAACCCAATGCTCGATGCGAGCCAGGTCCAGGTTCAGCTTTTCAGCGTTACCAGAAGCAACCGGGTTGAAGAAACCAACACGCTCGATGAAACGACCGTCACGGGCGTTACGGCTGTCAGCAACTACTACCTGGTAGAACGGACGCTTTTTCGCGCCACCACGTTGTAAACGAATGGTTACCATATCGTCCTCATTAACATCTAATGAACAAGGCCCGCAAACACGCGGACCCTAGCTTAAAATAAGCCGCGTAATTCTACTTGGATTCGTAATAATTGCAACCAAGCCAGCCATTTTTTGCACAAGCGGCCTCATGAAAAGGGCCCACCCATGGTGAGCCCCTGACGCGTGCATGACGACCCGGCAATCAGAAGGGGCCGCGGCCACCACCGAATCCCGGCGGCAGCATGTTCTTCATCTGCCCCATCATCTTGCGCATGCCACCCTTGCCGGACATCTTCTTCATCATCCGCTGCATCTCGGTGAACTGCTTGAGCAGCTTGTTCACGTCCTGCACCTGCATACCCGAGCCCGCGGCGATACGACGCTTGCGAGAGCCCTTGATGAGGTCGGGATGGGCACGCTCTTTCGGCGTCATGGAGCTGATGATGGCCTCCATCCGCACGGTGAGCTTGTCATCCATCTGATCCTTGATGTTGTCCGGCAGGCCGGACATGCCCGGCAGCTTGTCGAGCATACCCATCATGCCGCCCATGTTGCGCATCTGGGCCAGCTGCTCGCGGAAATCTTCCAGATCGAAGCCCTTGCCGCTCTTGACCTTGCTGGCCAGCTTGGCCGCCTTCTCTTTATCGACGTTGCGCTCCACCTCTTCGATGAGGGAGAGCACGTCGCCCATGCCGAGGATGCGGGAAGCCAGACGATCCGGGTGGAACGGCTCCAGCGCATCGGTCTTCTCGCCCATACCGATGAACTTGACCGGTTTGCCGGTGATGTGACGCACCGACAGGGCGGCACCACCGCGGGCATCGCCGTCCGCCTTGGTGAGGATAACGCCGGTGAGAGGCAGCGCCTCGTTGAAGGCCTTGGCGGTGTTGGCGGCATCCTGACCGGTCATGGCATCCACCACGAACAGGGTCTCGACCGGCTTGATGGTGGCGTGGAGATGCTTGATCTCGTCCATCATGTCGCTGTCGACGTGCAGGCGGCCGGCGGTATCGACGATCACCACGTCATAGAACTTCTTGCGCGCCTGATCGATGGCCGCATTGGCGATGTCGACCGGCTTCTGGCTGGCATCGCTCGGGAAGAAGTCCACGCCGATGTCATTGGCCAGGGTTTCCAGCTGTTTGATCGCCGCCGGACGATAGACGTCGGCACTGACTACCAGCACCTTTTTCTTGCTGCGCTCTTTGAGCAGCTTGGCCAGCTTGCCGACCGTGGTGGTTTTACCGGCCCCCTGCAGACCCGCCATCAGGATGATGGCCGGTGGCTGGGCTGCCAGGTTGAGCTGCTCGTTGGCCTCCCCCATCACGGAGACCAGTTCGCCATGCACAATCTTGATGAAGGCCTGGCCCGGGCTCAGCGACTTGGCCACTTCCTGGCCAACCGCCCGCTCCTTGACACGAGCCACGAAGTCACGCACCACCGGCAGGGCGACGTCCGCCTCGAGCAGCGCCATGCGAACTTCGCGCAAGGTCTCTTTGATGTTCTCTTCGGTCAGACGACCGCGGCCGCTGACATTGCGCAGGGTGCGCGAGAGTCGTTCAGTCAAATTCTCAAACATGACGCATTCCGGTTCTTGGCGTAACAAATGGGGGCATTATACCTCAGCCGGCGCAATGAGGACGATTATTCGCCGCACACGACGGTGACCTGCCCTCAAAAGGGCAGGCACAATGAACCCAGGCTGGTATGTCGGCCGGTGCCGGCGCGCCTTCTGGTGCGCGCCGCTGCGGCAGACTGCTGCCTATATATGGGCGGATCGGCGGCAGCACAACTGGCGAGCACATCTTGTGCAAGGTATACTGCCCTTCCTATTCCCAATCGCTTGCTCGACAACGACCCGGTTATGATCGTGATCTCTGTTCTGGCCCTGGCGTTCTATCTGCTGGCCATCATCGCCTCTCTGCACCTGCTGCTCAGTGCCAAACCAGTGGGACAAGCCCCCCTGTTTGCCTGCATCGGACTGGCCCTGATCGCCCATGGCACCGCCGTGGCCGGCGAAGTGCTGGTGACTCACTCCGGCCAGAATCTGAGCATGCTCAACGTAGCCTCGCTGGTCAGTCTCATCATCAGCTGCTTCATGACCTGCGTCACCCGCCGCTTCAACGGCTGGATCCTGCTGCCGGTGGTCTACAGCTTCTCGGCCCTGCTGCTGGCCGCCAGCGCCCTCATTCCCGGCCGCTACATCACCCATCTGGAGGCCCATCCCCAGCTGCTGCTGCACATCGGTCTTGCGCTGATGGCCTACTCGGTGTTGATGATCGCCTGCCTGTTTGCGCTGCAGCTCGCCTGCCTGGACCGGCAGCTGAAATCGCGCAAGATCAGCCAGCTGCCCGCCATGCCACCCCTGATGACGGTGGAGAAGCGACTGTTCCAGCTCATCTCGGCGGGTCTGTTCCTGCTGACCCTCTCCATTGCCTCCGGCCTGTTCTTCCTCGAAGACATGTTCGCCCAGGGCAAATCCCACAAGGCCATCCTCTCGATCCTGGCCTGGTGCGTCTACGTGCTGCTGCTGTGGGGCCACCATACCCGTGGCTGGCGCGGTCGCAAGGTCATCACCCTGAGCCTGATCGGCAGCTTCATTCTGACCCTGGCCTATTTTGGCAGCCGCTTCGTCAAAGAAGTCTTGTTGAGCTGACCGCTACCCTTTTTATCACCCACTCCCACAGGAGCCCTTCTTGGACAGTATCTCAACGAGTACATTGCTGATTGTTCTCGTTATCTTGATCCTCTTGTCTGCTTTTTTCTCCAGTTCCGAAACCGGCATGATGTCCCTCAACCGCTACAAGTTGCGGCATCTGGCCCAAACCAAACACAAGGCTGCCCGCCGGGTAGAAAAGCTGCTCTCTCGCCCGGATCGCCTGCTGGGGCTGATTCTGATCGGCAACAACCTGGTCAACATCCTCGCCTCGGCCATCGCCACCATCGTCTGCATCCGCGTCTTCGGCGATCTCGGGGTGGCCATCGCCACCTTCGGCCTGACCCTGATCGTGCTGGTGTTTGGTGAAGTGACCCCCAAGACCCTGGCGGCCATGTTCCCGGAGAAGATTGCCTACCCGGCCTCCTGGGTGCTCAAGGGGCTGATGGTGCCGCTCTCGCCGCTGGTCTGGCTGATCAACGGCATCACCAGCGGCCTGCTCAAGCTGCTGCGGCTCAACCCCAGCAAGGATGACGCCCTCAATACCGAGGAGCTGCGTACCATCGTCAACGAGGCCGGCAGCCTCATCCCCCAGCGCCATCAGGAGATGCTGCTCAGCATTCTGGATCTGGACAAGATGACGGTGGAGCACATCATGGTGCCGCGCAGCGAGATCTACGCCATCGACATCAACGATGACTGGAAAACCATACTGCGCCAGCTGGCCCACTGCGCCCACACCAAGATCCTGCTTTATCGCGACAACATAGACGACGTGGTGGGCTTTCTGCACGCCCGCGACGCACTGAGGCTGATGGCCAGGGATCAGTTCAACAAGTCGAGCCTGCTGCGAGAGGTGGACGAGATCTACTTCATCCCGGAGGGAACGCCGCTCAACGTGCAGCTGGCCAAGTTCCAGCGCAACAAGGAGCGGATCGGCCTCATCGTTGACGAGTACGGCGACATTCAGGGACTGATCACCCTGGACGACATTCTGGAAGAGATAGTGGGCGACTTCACCACCTCCATGACCCCCGCTCCCAGCGACGAGATCCACCCCCAGCCGGACGGCTCCTTCCTGGTGGAGGGCTCCGCCAGCATCCGCGAGCTGAACAAGGAGATGAGCTGGCAACTGCCCATCGACGGGCCGAGAACGCTCAATGGTGCCATCCTGGAATACCTGGAGGAGATCCCCCAGCCCAACATCAGTCTGCGGCTGGCCGGTTACCCCATCGAGATCCTGGAAGTGGAGAACAACATGGTGAAGATGGCGCGAATAATGCCTGATTTATACCGTAACGAGTCTGGTTTTGAAGATTGAAAAAAGGCTGCCACTGGCAGCCTTTTTGCTTGCTCACTCGCTCTCTTCATCCGGCTCCAGCACCAGAGTCGGAATCAATTCGCCAAATACCTTCTGCAACTCGTCGCGATTGGCCAGCAGGTCTTGCAGGGTATAGCTGTCCATCACCGCCAGAAAGGCGTTCATCGCCTCTTTCAGGGCATTCTTCAGCAGACAGACCGAGACGATGTGGCAGGCTGGCGAGCCGCAATCTATCCCGTCCAGATTCCCTTCCAGCGCCCGGATCACCTGACCGATGTTGATGGTCTCCGGCGCGCAGGCCATGCGGATCCCGCCATTCTTGCCGCGCTGGGACTGCAGATAGCCCAGTTTCACCAGCTGGTTCACCACCTTCACCATGTGATTGCGGGAGACGTCATACAAGGCGGAGACCTTGGCCACGCTCGACAATTCGCCCTCCGGCAGGGTCGCCAGATAGAGCAGGGCTCTCAATCCAAAATCGGTATAGCTAGTTAGTCTCATAGTGCCTGTGGCGCATCGCGCGGAAATTGATTATTGATTCAGATCAAATAAACATCTAGGATGCAGCTTATTAAGTGACATTTTAGATGTTCAATTAGCAAGGACCCCCTATGTTAGACCAAGCCACCATCGCCGTCATCAAAAGCACCATCCCTTTGCTCGAATCGGCGGGCCCCGCGCTCACCCAGCACTTCTACCAGCGCATGTTCAGCCATAACCCGGAACTCAAGGACATTTTCAACCTGGCGCACCAGCGCAGCGGCGGTCAGCCGCTGGCGTTGTTCAATGCGGTGGCGGCCTATGCCAAGAACATCGACAACCTGGGGGCACTGGCCGGGGCCGTGGAGCGTATCGCTCACAAGCACACGGGTTTCCTGATCCAGCCAGAACAATATCACATTGTAGGTAGTCATCTCTTGGCCACGCTCAAAGAATTGGGTGGAAGTGCGGTCACCGACGAGGTGCTGGATGCCTGGGGCAAGGCGTATGGCGTGCTCGCCAGCATCTTCATCGGCCGCGAGAGCGAGATTTATCAGGAGAAGGCGAGCCAGGCAGGTGGCTGGCAGGGTTCCCGCCCCTTCCTGATCAAGGAGAAGCGGGTCGAGAGCGAGCTCATCACCTCCTTCCTGCTGGTGCCGGTGGATGGCAAGCCGGTACTGGACTTCAAGCCGGGCCAGTACCTCAGCATCAAGCTGATCCACCCCGAGCTGGAATATCAGGAGATCCGCCAGTACTCCCTCTCCGATGCGCCCAACGGCCAGCACTACCGCATCAGCGTCAAGCGCGAGCCGCAGGGCCAGGTTTCCAACCTGCTGCACGATCATCTGCAAGCGGGTGACAAGATTGAGGTCATGCCCCCCACCGGCGACTTCTACCTGAAAGCCGATGGCCAGACCCCGGTGGTGCTGCTCTCGGCCGGTGTGGGTATCACGCCGATGATGAGTATGCT
This sequence comes from Aeromonas sp. S41-2, assembly GCF_027705845.1. Classification (NCBI taxonomy): domain Bacteria; kingdom Pseudomonadati; phylum Pseudomonadota; class Gammaproteobacteria; order Aeromonadales; family Aeromonadaceae; genus Aeromonas; species Aeromonas sp. S41-2. Next base: position 99,645 of record NZ_JAPDCG010000004.1, read on the forward strand.
CAACCAGCTGCTGGCGAACGGCCATCAGGCTGACATCACCTGGCTGCACGCCTGTGAACAGGGTGCCGTACATGCTTTCAGGGAAGATATTCAGCAAAAGTCCCGCCAAAACGCCAACCTGCTGAGCCGGGTCTGGTATCGGGAGCCCCAGGCCAGTGATGTCCAGGGCGAAGGGTACGACTTTGCCGGTACCATGGATCTGACTGCAGTGAAGGATCGCATCACGCCGCAGGCCCACTACTACTTCTGCGGTCCCGTCGGCTTCATGCAGGCAGTCAAGCAGCAGCTGATCGCGGTGGGCATTCCGGCCGGCCAGCTCCATTACGAAGTTTTTGGTCCCCACCAAGATCTGTAAGGCGGGCTAATCACTATAACCAGATGAGGGGCCAGCCTGTCACGGCACGGCGGCCGGCGCCTCCCGGCCCACGGATGCAGATCCGTGGGTCATTTTTTTGGCTCAGTGCATCGCCTTGGCACGAGCGATGGCGTTGGCCGGCATCCGGTTGCCGAGCCGGCTCAGCAGGCTGGTCGCCTTCTGGTGCAGCACCTTGTCGCCGATCACCGTGCTGTGCAACCAGTGGTAGGCCTCTTCATAGTCGAGCGGGCTGCCCATTCCCTGCAGCAGCATCTCCACCCACTCGATTTGTGCCCGCTGGAAGCCCAGGCTGGCGGCCTCCCGCATCAGGGTCTCGGCCTTGAGCAGATCCTTTTGCACTAGCGTGCCTTTCCAGTAGTAACGGCCCAGTTGTTCCAGTGCCGGCGCTAACCCCTGATTGGCCGCCTCCCACATGAATTTGACCCCCAGCTCCGCGTTGGGCTTGATGCAGACCCCCCAGGCCAGCATGTCCCCCCACAGAAACTGATAGGCAGGCACCTTCATCACCTCGGCCCGCACCTCGATATCCTGGGTAAGCTGGCACCTGTCCTGCTTCACCTGCTGCAGGTGACGCCCCTGCTCAATCCAGTTGAGCAGCTCGTCCTGGCGATAGAGCGGCACCGCCTGCAGCGTGCCGCTGTCCACATTCAGGCCGCTGCTGCTGCTCGGGGTACTGGTCATGGGGCGGCTCTTGGGTGAGCGCCCGCTATCCGTGGCGGCAGGTGCGGGAATGGGGGCCGCTGCCGGCGCATCGGCCGTCGCCGGGCTGGCCGATGGCGCAGCCGTGGTATCCGCAGCCGCCGGCACAGCGGCTGCAGCAGATGGGACCGCAGCCTCCGGCTGCGCCGGCGTACTGGCCGCTGCGGAGGCGGCCACGGCCCCGCTCGTCGCGGCGGCGGCAGAGGCGGAAGGCTCGGCCCCCTGCGCTTGGCTCGTCAGCAATGGGGGCGTCAGCAAACAGAGAAGGCCGACAAGGGTAATGGGTTTCATCATAAGGATCTCCTGCAGCACCCTGTTATCGGCAGCCGGTGACATCCCCTTAGGCCGGCACCGCCTGCATCCGTCACCATAACGACAAAGGGGAGCCGAAGCTCCCCTTGCTGTCCATCCGGACGCCTTACTTGACGAAGTCGACACCCAGCTGGATATCGGCTTTCAGAGTGGCCAGCATGCCATCCATCGCCTCTTGTTCGAAGGCGCTCAGCTTGCCGTAGTCCAGCACGGTTTCGACACCGTTCTTGCCAAGCAGGATGGGCTGCGCGAAGAAGGTGGCGTGTTTGCCGTCGCCTTCCACGTAGGCGCACTCGATGACGTTGGCTTCACCCTGCAGGCCCTTGATGAGCGACAGGCCGAAACGGCAGGCAGCCTGGCCCATGGAGAGGGTAGCGGAACCGCCACCGGCCTTGGCTTCCACCACTTCGGTACCGGCGTTCTGGATACGCTTGGTCATGGCGGCCACTTCGTCGGCGGTGAAGCTGGCACCTTCGATCTGGGAGAGCAGCGGCAGAATGGTCACGCCACTGTGGCCACCGATCACGTTGACGCGCACCTTGTCGACGTTCAGACCCTTGGCCTCGGCCACGAAGGTCTCGGCACGGATCACGTCCAGGGTGGTGACGCCAAACAGGCGACGCTTGTCATAGACACCGGCTTTCTTCAGCACTTCGGCGGCGATGGCGACCGTGGTGTTGACCGGGTTGGTGATGATGCCGATCAGCGCTTTCGGGCAGGAGGCGGCGCACTTTTCCACCAGATTCTTGACGATGCCGGCGTTGATGTTGAACAGGTCGGAACGATCCATGCCGGGCTTGCGAGCCACGCCGGCGGAGATCAGCACGACATCGGCGCCGACCAGAGCCGGGCTCGGATCTTCACCGCAGAAACCTTTTACTTTCACGTCAGTCGGGATATGGCTCAGATCGACCGCCACGCCCGGGGTCACCGGAGCGATGTCATACAGGCTCAATTCGGAACCAGCAGGCAGACGGTTTTTCAACAGCAGAGCGAGGGCTTGGCCGATGCCACCGGCGGCACCCAGAACGGCAACTTTCATGATCAACTCCATGTTTAAGCGTAGGTTTAAGGTTGTTTCTTGTTGTGCGCCCAACCTTAAAGGATCCCCCCCTAAAAAACAATCTGATAACAGTTGTAATCACAGGTTCTGTGAGCCAATAAACAGGCGGCGAATAAAAATGGGGGAAAATGCAAAAAATTGGAGGGGAAGCACAGATTTCCTGCACTTCCCCTCACCATTAATAGGTAGATCTACCGACTTCAGCCCTGGAAGGCCAACGCCCTGCGTTCACACCAACGAAAACCAATTGTTAACAATCCGTTCATGGTCAGGTAGAGGGCACCGGCCACGGTGAACACCGCCAGGGTGTCATAAGTCTGGGCATTGAGGCGCTGGGCCAGCCCCATCACATCCATGATGGTGATGGTACTGGCGAGCGAACTCCCCTTGAGCACCAGGATCACCTCGTTGGAGTAGGCGGGCACCAGCCGCCGGGCGGCGTGACGCACCTTCATCCACAAAGTCTGACCGGCGGAGAAACCGAGTGCGCGGCAAGCCTCTACCTCACCGGCCGGGATGGCATCGAGCGCCCCCTTGAACAGCCGGGTGGAGTAGGCCGCAGTATTGAAGCCGAGCGCCAGCACGGCGCAGAACCAGGGCTGCTTGAGCAGCGGCCAGAGCGGCCCCTCTTTGAGCCAGGCAAACTGGCCCGGCCCGTAGTAGATGAGGAAGATCTGGATCAGCAGCGGCGTGCCGGTGAAGATCAACACCCACAGCTGCACCAGCTGGGTCGCCACCGGAATGCGGTGCTCCAGCACCCAGGTCATGGCAGCCGCCATCAGCACGCCGAGCAGCAGGCTGAATGCCGTGAGTTGCAGGGTAATCGCCAGGCCACCCAGCAGGGTCATCAGGTAATCCTGCATGATCAGCCTCCGTAACGGCGGGTGTAACGGGACGCCTGCTTCAAGCCAAACTCACTCACCAGGCTGATGGCCAGGTAGATGAGGGCCGCCGCGGCATACCAGGTGAAGGGTTGATAGGTGCTGGCCGAGGCCATCTGGGCCTGGCGCATCATCTCGTTCACCCCGATGAGGGAGACCAGTGCGGTGTCCTTGAGCAGCACCAGCCACTGGTTGCCGAGCCCCGGCAGGGCGTGCCGCCACGCCTGCGGCAGCACGATGCGAAAGAAGATGTGACGCTTGCCAAGGCCGAGCGCCAGTGCCGCCAGCCGCTGCCCGGCGGGCACCGCATTGAGGGCGGCCCGCAGGGTCTGGGTGGCGTAGCTGGCGAACAGCAGGGAGAGCGCCAGCACGCCGCAGGCGAACGGGCTGAACTCCACGTACTCGCCGGTGATGAGGAACAGCACCTGGGTCGAGCCGAAGTAGATGAACAGCACCACCAGCAGCTCGGGCAAGCCGCGGATCAGCGTGGTCAGGGTGGCCACCGGCCACACCAGAGCACGCTGCTTGCTCAGTTCGGCGGCGCTGAACGCCAGCGCCAGCACCATGCCCCCGACCAGGGATGCCAAGGCCAGCCCGAGGGTCATCCAGGCTGCATCCAACAACAGGCTCAACATGGCTTAGTGCGCGAAATATTTGTCGTAGATCTTCTGATAGGTGCCGTTGGCCTTGATGTCGGCCAGCCCCTTGTTCAGCTGAGTCAGCAGCTCCTGATTACCCTTGGCCACCGCGATGCCAAAACCGGTACCGAAGTACTTGGCGTCAGTCACCGGCGTGCCGATCACGGCATACTCCTTGTGCTGCTTGAGCCAGTCGGCGGCGACCGCGGTATCGGCAAACACGCCGTCGGTGCGGCCGTTCATCATGTCGAGGAAGGCGCTCTGATAGCTGGCGTAAGGCACGGTCAGCAGACCCTTGCTCACCCAGTTGTCCACCAGATAGGACTGATGGGAAGTGCCATTCTGCACGCCGACGGTCTTGTCCACCAGCTCTTCCGGCCCCTTGAAGGCGCCCTTCTTGGTCACGAACACGGCGGAGTTCTGGTAATAGATGTCGGAGAAATCGACCTGGGCGGCACGCTCCGGGGTCACGTCCATGGCGGCGATGGCGGCGTCATAACGACGGAATTTCAGGCTGGGGATCAGGCTGTCGAAAGCCTGGTTGTGGAAGCTGCACTCCAGCTTGGCCTGTTCACAGATGGCGCGGGCCAGATCGATGTCGAAGCCCTGGAACTCGTTCTTGTCGTCCAGGTATTCGAACGGCGCGTAGGTGGCCTCGGTGGCGAACTTGATCTCCTTGGCCAGCACCGAGGTGCTCAGCAGGCCCATGGCGGCGACCAGCAACAGACTCTTTTTCATGACAGCTTCCTTATCGATTTGAATATCAATGCATCAAGAATTCGGCAAACCGGCTGGTTTGCGGGGCTTGGAAAATGGCGGCGGAGCCGGCTTCGATGATCCGCCCCTTCTCCAGATAGATCACCTGGCTGGCCACCTTGCGGGCGAACTCCACCTCGTGGGTCACCACCACCTGGGTGATGCCGGTCTGGCCCAGGTTGCGGATGATCTCCGCCACTTCCTTGGTGATCTCGGGGTCGAGTGCCGCCGTCGGCTCGTCAAACAGCAGCACCTGGGGGTCCATCATCAGGGTACGGGCGATGGCCACCCGCTGCTGCTGACCGCCGGACAGCCGCGCCGGCCAGGCGTCGCGCTTGTCGGCCAGTTGCAGCTGAGCCAGCAGATAGCCCCCCTTCTCTATGGCCGCCGCCTTGCTCATGCCGAGCAGCTTGACGGGGGCCTCGATGAGGTTCTCCATCACGGTGAGATGGGGCCACAGATTGTACTGCTGGAACACCATGCCCACCTTGCGCCGCAACGCCTGGGTCTGGCGGTTGAACTCGGCGGTGGAGAGGCTGGACGGGAAAGAAAATTCACTTTCACCGATGCGCAGAACACCGGCATCCGGGGTGTCCAGCAGGTTCATCATGCGCAGCAGAGAACTCTTGCCGGCACCGCTCGGGCCCAGCAGCACCAAGGTTTCACCGGGAGTGGTCCGAAAGCTGACCTGTTGCAGTACCGGCACCTTGTGCCAGGATTTTTCGATACCGATTAATTCAATACCCATACAGCCCAATTGAATAAGTTTTCAAAATTTCGTCCTGATTCTAACGCTGGCATGGGTGGATGCAAGCTATATTTGAATCAATATGCAGAACAAGCGCCGCTTCCTTGCAAAAATAGGCATATGAATGCAAAATGGGCACGCTGTTCATATCTGCCGCCTGAGCGTGACAGGCAGCCAAACCTCCTCATTCGTGAGTCCAAGATGAAGCATAACGACAAGCAAGAAAAACTGGCCAAGGCCTTTAAAGCCTTGCTGAAAGAAGAACGATTTGGCTCCCAGGCAGAGATAGTGACTGCCCTGCAAGAGATGGGCTTCGAAAACATCAACCAGTCCAAGGTATCGCGCATGCTGAGCCGCTTCGGCGCCGTTCGCACCCGCAATGCCAAGATGGAGATGGTCTACTGCCTGCCGGTGGAACTGGGCGTGCCCACCACCTCCAGCCCGCTCAAGAACCTGGTGCTGGATGTCGATCACAACGGTGCCCTGGTGGTGATCCACACCAGCCCGGGTGCGGCCCAGCTGATCGCCCGCCTGCTCGACTCCCTCGGCAAGGCCGAAGGGATCCTCGGCACCATCGCCGGTGATGACACCATCTTCATCACCCCGACCAGCGACACCGACATCGAAGAGCTCTACCTCTCCGCCCTCGAGCTGTTCGAACAGACGCCGTAATGGTTGCCGCCGCGTCATCGCGGTCCCGCCAAAACGCAAAATCCCGGCCAAGGCCGGGATTTTTGTTATCTGCGGGTGGGCGAGCCTTATTTACCCTGCGCCACCAGAAAATCTTCTGAAGGGGCGAAGAAGGCTGCGCCGGTCACCGCTTTGGTGAAGCGCAGCAGGTGATCGAAGTGACTGCCCTCCCCCTTGTACATGCTGGCCAGCATGGCGTTGAAGTGCTGCGGGGTGCGACAGCAGGAGATGAAGTAGAGCCCCTGCTCACGCATGGTGCCCCAGGGCATGCTCTGGCGCAGGATCTCCATGGATTCCCCCTTCGGCGTCTTGAGGTTGACCCGCTTGATGTGGGCGGTCAGCGGCTTGTCGGCCGACTCGTACTCGATATTGTCGACCTTGGTGCGACCTATGATGTCTTCCTGCTCCTTCAACGCCAGCTTCTCCCAGTCGCTCATGGCGTGGACCCAGCGCTGCACGTGGATGTAGGAGCCGCCGGCAAACTCGCCGCCGTCCAGCAGCGCCACTTCGGCGCGGTGCTCATCCTGCGGATTCTCGGTGCCGTCGACGAAACCGGTCAGATCGCGGCAGTCGAGGTTACGGAAACCGCGCACCTCTTCCGCCAGCTCCACCAGCCCGGCCAGCAGAGCCATCACGCGCTGACCGGCGTGATGCAGCACATCCACCCGATCGGCACGCAGTTGCACGAACAGATCGAACGGGGTGTTGGGGGCCTCCTGGCCGTTGGCGGATTGTGCCATAAAACCGCGGAACTGGGGTGGCCGGGCGGCAGGATAGAGGCCATCCCAGGCATCGGCACCGACGGCGACCAGACCGCTGAATCCGGCAGCGGGGAAATCAGCGGCCACCGCCTCCCACAGGGCCGGCAACCTGGCCAGACGGGCCACCAGCTCGGCGGCGTCACCGGTGCGGTTGAACATCAGATAGAGGGCGTGCAGATTGGGCTCGGCACAGATCCCGGCTTGGGCTTTCATATATCTCTCCCCTGAACAGACATTGGCGATATGGGCGGTTAGCGTTGCGCGATTATAAACCAGCGCGGTTCCAGTTCATTGATTTCACGACGATATCATGCGTTCAGGGTAAAGGGTCAAACAACACCAGCGCGTGGGGCGTCACCCTGACCCGCGCCCGCGCGCCTTCCAGCGGCTCACCGATGCTCGCCTCCAGCCGCAGCTCTCCGCTCTCGAACAGCACCCGGCAGTGGTGGCCGAGGAACTGCTGCTCCACCACCTTGAGCTCGCCATCTGCGGCACTCTCCAGCAGCAGCTGCTGGGGCCTGAGCATCAGTTGCAGCAGCTCACCCACTGCCCGGCCATGAGGCTCGCTGCCGCAGATGACCCCGAGCGCCGTGCGCACGCAGTGGCTGTCCGCCACCTCCGCCGCCAGGTAATTGACCCCGCCGAGAAACTCCGCCACGAAGCGGTTCTGCGGGCGGCGATAGAGCTGCTCCGGCTGATCCACCTGCTCGATGTGACCCGCCCGAAACAGCGCCAGTCGATCGGCGAAGGCAAAGGCCTCTTCCTTGCTGTGGCTGACGAAGATGGCGCCGATCCCCTGCTGCTTGAGCAGGACGCGGATCTCGAGGATCAACTTCATCCGCACCTGGGTGTCGATGTTGGAGAAGGGCTCGTCCAGCAGCATCAGCCGCGGCTTGCACACCAGCGCTCGGGCGATGGCTACCCGCTGCTGCTGACCACCGGAGAGCTGGTGCGGATAGCGATCCCCCAACCCCTGCAGATTGACCAGCGCCAGCGCCTCATCCACCTGCTGCTGGCGAGCCCGGCGATCGAGTCTGGTCAGGCCGAAGCCGACGTTGTCGGCCACCGTCAGGTGGGGAAAGAGGGCGTAATCCTGGAAGATCATGCCGATGTTGCGCGCCTCGGGCGGCACGCTGGCACCGGGCCCGTCGAGCAGGGTATCGCCGAGGCGGATCGTGCCCTCCGCCAGCGGCAACAGGCCGGCGATGGCCTTGAGCAGCGTGGTCTTGCCGCAGCCGCTCGCCCCCAGCAGGCAGACAATCTCGTTGTCGGCCACCGTCAGGGAGAGCTGCTCCAGCACATTGCGGCCGTTGTAACGGCAACTGACATTTTCAACCTGCAAACAGGACAAGGCTGACTTCCTCTCATTTCTGGCGGTGTGCGGCCTTTCGGCTCAGCACACTGCATGCAATTTCATTGGCCGACGTGGGCGAACTCAGTGCCCCGCCCCATCCAGGTTGCGGTTGACCCAGATCAGCGGCAACAGCCCCACCAGCACGATGACGATGGCACCGAGCGCGCCGCGCTCCAACATCTCGTCCGACACGAACTGGTAGACGTGGGTCGCCAGGGTATCGAAGTTGAACGGCCGCAGCAGCAGGGCGGCAGGCAGCTCCTTCATGGATTCGATGAACACCAGCATGGCACCGGCAAACAGGCCGCGCCGTACCAGCGGCAGGTGCACCCGCCGCAGCATGGCGCCATCCCCCTGCCCCAGGGAGCGGGCCGCCATATCGAGGCTGGGGGAGATCTTGCCCATGCTGCTCTCCACCGAGCCGATGGCGATGGCCACGAAGCGCACCAGATAGCCGAACACGATGGCGGTGATGGTGCCGGTCAGCAGCAGCCCCGGCCCCTGGCGCCCCAGCCACTCGGCCAGATCGTTGATGGCAAAATCGAGGGCGGTGAGCGGCACCAGCACCCCGATGGCCAGCACGGTACCCGGCATGGCGTAACCCATGGCGGCGATGCGCAGCGGCAGCAGGCTCTTGACTCCGCCATCGAGGCGACGACAGAAGCCAAGCAACAGGGCGATGCCCATGGCCAGCAGGGCGGTCAGCGCCGAGATAGCCAAGCTGTTGCCGGCGAAGCGGACAAACTCCGGCGTCCACGACAATTCGAAGTAGCGCACGCCGTAGTCCAGCAGGATGACGAACGGCAGGCCGAAGCCGGCCAGCACCAGCCCCCAGCACCAGAGCCCGGCCAGAGCGCGGCGAATCCCCTTGAGCGGGTAGCGCAGCGGCTGCTCATGACCCATCGACTTCTGGAACACCTGCTGCCGGCTGCGCGAGCGGCGCTCCAGCGCGATCAGCAGCACCACCGCCAGCAGCATCAGGCAGGAGAGTTTGGCGGCAGTGGCCAGACTGCCATAGCCGAGCCAGGTGTCGTAGACCGCCGTGGTCAGGGTATTGATGGCAAAGAAGTGGACGGTGGCAAAATCGGCCAACGTCTCCATCGCCACCAGCGACACAGCGACCATGATGGCCGGGCGTGCCAGCGGCAGGCTGAGGCGGCGAAAGCTCTGCCAGGGGGAGCAACCGAGCAGGCGGCTGGAGTGAATGAGGCTGACCGACTGTTCCAGAAAGGAGGCGCGGGTCAGCAGATAGACGTACGGGAACAGCACCAGTGCCAGCACCCAGGCAGCGCCGCCGAGGGAGCGGATGGCCGGGAACCAGTAGTCGGCCGGCCCGCTCCAGCCAAACAGCTGCCGCAGTCCCGCCTGCAGCGGGCCCGAGTAGTCGAGCAGGTCGGTGTAGACGTAGGCGACGATATAGGAGGGCATGGCCATCGGCAGCATCAGTGCCCACTGCAGGGCGCGTCGCCCCGGCACCTGACACATGGCCACCAGCCAGGCGGTGGGTACGCCGAACAGCAGGCTGAGCAGCACCACGCCGACCACCAGCCCCAGGGTATTGGCCAGATAGTCGAACAGCACGGTATCGGCGAGGTGGCCAAACAGATCTCCGTCGGCCGACAAGGCGGAGAAGACCAGAGCGAGCACCGGCAAAGCCAGCAGCAGGGCGCTGGCCCAGCTGCCGGTAATCCATCCAAAATTTTTCATGAGACCACAGAGGTTGATGGGGCCCTTGGCCCCATCTGATTACAAGTCGAACTTCACTTCATCCAGCAACTGCAAGGCGTCCTTGCGGTGCTTGGCATAATCGCTGACCGGTAGCGCATCAGACTTGAAACTGCCCCAGGACTTGACCATGGCGGAAGGCTCGACCCCGGCCTTGACCGGATACTCGGCGTTCACGTCCGCATACATGTGCTGGGCGGTGTCGCCGGCCAGAAACTCCATCAGCTTCTGGGCCTCGGCCTTGTTCTTGGCGTACTTGGTCATGGCCACGCCGCTCACGTTGACGTGGGCGCCGCGGTCAGCCTGGTTCGGGAAGTTGATGTAGACGGCATCCGCCCAGGCTTTCTGCGCCGGATCCTTCAACATGGCCCCCAGGTAGTAGCTGTTGCCGAGCGACAGATCACAGATACCATCCTTGATCGCCTTGACCTGATCCCGGTCGTTGCCCTGCGGCTTGCGCGCCAGGTTGGCCTTGACCCCTTCCAGCCAGCTCTTGGTCTCGGCCATGCCGTGATGAGCGATCATGGAGGAGACCAGCGCCACATTGTACTCATGCTTGCCGCTGCGGGTGCAGATTTTTCCTTTGAATTCAGGCTTGGCCAGATCTTCGTAGCTGATGGTGGCGAGCTTGCCGAGGCGATCCTTGCTGGAATAGATGGCACGCACCCGGGTGGTCAGCGCGAACCAGCGGTTGTCCGGGTCGCGATAGATGGCGGGGATGTTCTCCTGCAGGATCTTGCTGTCCACCGGCTGCACCAGCCCCTTGTCCACCAGATCGGTCAGCCGGCTGATGTCGACGGTCAGCATCAGATCCGCCGGGGAGAGCTTGCCTTCCCGCTCCAGACGCTCGTTCAGCCCCTCTTTGGCGAACACCACGTTGACCTTGATGCCCGATTCCTTCTCGAACTGCTGGATGATGGGCTTGATCAGCTCATCCTGCCGGTTGGAGTAGACATTCACCTCCCCTGCCGCCAATGCCGACTGAGCCGCCAACGCAGAGAAAGCCAGTGCCAACATCTTCATTTTCATCATCCATTCCTTGAGTTGCTATATCGAGTGAGAACCATTGCTGTTTGCATTTTGCATTGAGCTCGACAGCCGGATCAAGAAATCCTGATGTGGCGGGATCACATATTTAAACCCTGTTCAAACAAAGGGGCCGGATAGAATCCCATCCGGCCCCACCATGGAGTCAATCAGCGACAAAGTACCGATCATTCGCCCCATCCAGCGCGATCAGAGCGCCTCGTCGTCGCTCTCACCGGTCCGAATGCGCACGGCCTGCAGCAGGTCATAGACGAAGATCTTGCCGTCACCGATCTTGCCGGTATAGGCAGCCTTGCAGATCGCCTCGATCACCCCTTCGACGTTGTCGTCGGCCGTCGCTATCTCCAGCTTTACCTTGGGCAGGAAGTCGACCTGATACTCGGCTCCCCGGTATAATTCGGTGTGCCCCTTCTGGCGGCCAAACCCTTTGACCTCGGACACGGTCAGACCCTCGACCCCCAGGTTGGCGATGGCTTCGCGCACGTCGTCCAACTTGAAGGGTTTGATAATCGCAGTAATCAGCTTCATCTGGTTGCTCCCAATCCATGGTATGTCATGAATGGGGAATCAATTCTTGTGCCAAGTCTTTTTATTGTTTAATTTCAAAAAGATAGCATTTACGTCTGGAGCAGGACTCTCCCGGCATCACCAAGGGAGCGCATCTCGCCCCATTATGAGGCACCAAGCTGAGCCAGCCACAGCCGATGCACCAAACAAGAGCACCGCAGTATGTTAGTCATCTCCAACAGCGTTACCCTGCCCTGGCATGAACTGCAATTCCAGACCATGCGGGCACAGGGCAACGGTGGCCAGCACGTCAACAAGACCGACTCCGCCGTCTGGTTGCGCTTCGATTACCGCAACTCCCCCAGCCTCACCCCGCTCTACAAGGAGGGGCTCGACAAGCTGAGCGACAGCCGGGTTCACGACGGTTTTATCATGATCCGGGTCGAGACCCACCGCAGCCAGGACATGAACCGCAAGGAGGCGATGAACCGTCTGGTGGAGCTGCTGAAGAAAGCGGCCTGGCGCCCCAAGGCCCGCCACGCCACCAAGCCGACCCGCAGCTCCCAGCGCAAGCGGGTCGATGCCAAGAAGCGCAAGGGGGAGATAAAATCGACCCGCGGCAAGCCGGTAGTGGACTAGCCGGGCCCTTGCCCAACGCCCGAGGATGACAGAATGAAATTCAGTTTTTGCGACAGCGCCCACGGCCCCCTGCTCATCGCCATCGACCGGGACGGGCTGCGCTATGTGGAGTTCGTGCTAGGCGAGCAGCCGGTGACCCCGACCGACGAGTGGCAGCGCGACGATCAGGCGCTGGCCCCCTTCGTCGAACAGTTCGCTGCCTACTTCGCCGGTCGCCTGCGCCGCTTCGATCTGCCGCTCGCCGCCCGGGGCACTCCTTTTCAGCAGTCGGTGTGGCGCGCCCTGGGCGACATCCCCTACGGCGAGACCGTCAGCTACCTCGAGATAGCCCAGGCTATCGGCAATCCCAAGGCGGTTCGCGCGGTGGGGGCGGCCAATGGCCGCAATCCGCTCAGCATCATAGTGCCCTGTCACCGGGTGATCGGCCGCAGCGGCGAGCTGACCGGTTATGCCGGCGGTATCCCCATCAAACGTTGGTTGCTGGCGCTGGAACAGCAGACCGCCGACGACTTCGTGCTGACTCCCTGATCAGCCAGCGGCATCCCGTTCACAGCGCTGGGACAGTAGACCGCCGACAACTTCGCGCTGACCCCCTGACCAGCCAGCCCGCATTGCGTTTAGCAAAATGAACATAGTATGAAGAATCGCCTCAGAAGGGCTTCAGACAGCATCAGGCATCATGGCTTCACACTTGGATGGCATGGCTCATCCCTCATTCAAGTGGCACCCATGTGACGCTTCCAATCTGTCTTTTTCCCCGCGCCTCCCTGAGGCGCTTTTTTTTGCCGGCAAACGGCCACAAAAAAGCCCGCCGAAGCGGGCTCTGACCGGAAGGTGCTAGCTTCAGGGTCAATCAGAGGGCGAGGAACAAACCTGCCAGCGAGGCACTCATCAGGTTCGCCAGCACACCCGCCAGGATGGCGCGCATGCCGTAACGGGCGATGAAGGATTTGCGCTCCGGCACCATGGCACCCAGGCCGCCGATCAGGATCGCCATGGAGGAGATGTTGGCGAAACCACACAGGGCAAAGGTGACGATGGCCTTGCTCGACTCGCTCAGGGTCTGATCCTGCACCAGGGCGATGAAGGCGACGAACTCGTTCACCACTATCTTGGTCCCGATCAGGGCGCCGGCAGCCTGAGCCTGCTCCCAGGGGATGCCGATCAGCCAGGAGACAGGCGCAAACAGCCAGCCCAGGATGATCTGGAAGCTCAGCTCCAGCCCGACCAGGTCGCCGGCCCAGCCCAGCAGGCCGTTGAGCATGGCGATCACCCCGACGAACGCCAGCAGGGTGGCACCCACGGCAACCGCGATGTTGAGGCCGGACATGGCGCCATCGGCGGCCGCTTCAATCACGTTGGTGGCGCGCGGGATCACCACGTCCTGATGATGGTCCTGCTCTTCGGCGGCAGGCGGCACCAGGATCTTGGCCATGGCCAGACCGGCCGGTGCCGACATGAAGGCCGCCGCGATCAGATATTTCAGCTCGACCCCGATGCTGGCGTAACCCACCAGGGTACCGCCGGCCACGGAGGCGAGGCCGCAGCTCATCACCGCGAAGAACTGGGAGTCAGACATCTTGGAGAGATAGGGTTTGACCACCAGCGGCGCCTCCACCATGCCGACGAAGATGTTGGCGGTGGCGGAGAGGCTCTCGGCGCGGCCGGTGCCCAGCAGTTTCTGCAGGCCGCCGCCGAGCAGGGCGATCACTTTCGGCATCAGGCCGATGTGGTAGAGGATGGCGATCACCGCGGAGAAGAAGATGATGACCGGCAGCACGTTGAAGGCAAAGATGAAGCCCAGCTTGAACTTGGCCAGATCGCCGAACAGGAAAGCGATCCCCTCCTGACCATAACCGATCACGCTGCTGACGCTTTCGCTCACCCCGTTCAGCACGTGCTGACCGGCGGGCAGCCAGAGCACCAGGCCGGCGAAGAGGATCTGCAGGCAGAGGGCGAGACCCACTGTTCGCAACGGGATACGACGACGATTATCAGAGCAGAGCGTGGCCACGGCCAGAATGCTCAGGATGCCGAGCAGGGCAATCATAGGGACTCCATCAGGTGGGGCGAAAGATGGGCGCGGATTCTGCGCTCCCGGCCTCACCACTGCAAGTCCACTTGGTTACAGCCCTGTTAGCAAAAACGTTTGCACGATACCGGTTGCGGCAACTGGCTGATTTGACTCGATTTTGGTTTCAAGCGAAAGCCAGTGTTCTTATGTGGAAACGATTATTCCTCTGTACCGGACAATTTGCCGCCGAGCCAGGGGGCCAGCCGCTGCTCCCAGTAGGGATTCGGACCGAAGCTCTCCTTGAGGAAGTCGATGAACAGCCGGATCTTGGGATCCAGGTGCTCGCGTCTGGCATAGACGGCGTGCACCGCCATCTTCTGGTTCGGCCGCCACTGGGGCAGCAGCGGGATCAGCTGGCCGGACTGCAACTCCTTGTCCAGCAGGTAGTTGGCCACGTAGGCGATGCCGAGCCCGGCCAGGGCGGCGTCGCGCACCGCCTCCGCCAGATCCACCCGGTAGTTGCCGGCCACCTGCACCGTCTGGCGTTCCTTGCCCTGGCGAAACGACCACTCGTGGTAGCGCCGCTCCCGGCTCTGGTAGGTGATGCAGTTGTGCTGGGCCAGGTCTCTGGGGTGCAGCGGGGTGCCGTGGCTCAGCAGATAGTCCGGCGAGGCCACCAGTACGAAGTGAATGTCCGCCAGCCGCTGCCCCACCAGGGCCTCGGGCTTGTCCTCGTAGGTGGTGATCCAGAGATCCAGCCCCTCATCCACCAGGTTGGTGCGATGATCGAACAGCGAGACCTCCAGCTCCAGCTCGGGGTAGCGATCCTGAAACACCTTGAGGCGCGGGATCACGTGCAGCCGGCCGAAAGACTGGCCAACCCCCAGATGCAGGATGCCGCTCACCTTGCCGCGCCGCTCCGCCACCATGGAGTCGGCCTCCAGTGCCACCGCCACCAGGGCACGGCAGTGGCGGGCATACTCCTGACCGAGCTCGGTGAGGGAGAAGCGGCGGGTAGTGCGCTGCACCAGCTGGGCACCGAGTTCGGTCTCCAGCTGGGCCAGCTGTTTGCTGATGTGGGATTTGGAGACCCCGAGCCGCCGGGCGGCCGCCGAGATGCCCTGTTCACGGACCAGGGCATCGAAGATCACCATTTGGGGCAGACGTTGCAGCACGGGATTACCAGAGAGAAGAGCGGGCCCCCATTATTCCAGAGCCGCCCGCCGCGGGGTAGCGCTAAAGGCCGAGCGCCCGTTTGACCTCTTTTTGCAGGGGATCGTCCGCCGGATTCTGGTTCGCGCCATAACTCGCGACCAGCTTGCCGTCACGCCCGACCAGGTATTTGTGAAAGTTCCAGCCCGGCGCCTCGCCCGCCGCTGCGGCCAACCCCCGGTAAAGCGGGCTGGCATCGGCCCCGCGCACGGCGATCCGGTTGAACATGGGGAAGGTCACCCCGTAATCGCGTCGGCAGACCGAGGCGGTCTTGCCCTCCTCCCCCGCCTCCTGCCAGAAGTCGTTGGAGGGGAAGCCGAGCACCACCAACCCCTTCTCCTTGTAGGTCTGGTAGAGCGTCTCCAGATCCCGGAACTGGCCGCGATAGCCGCAGTAGGAGGCGGTATTGACCACCAGTACCACCTTGCCCTCGGTCAGCTGGCAGAGGTTGTGGCGCTGGGTGCTGTTGAGCTCCTGCATCTCCACGTTGAAGTAGTCCGGGCAGGCGGCGACGGCCGCCCCGGCTCCGAGTGTCAGCAACAACATGATCCATTTCATCGAGCGACTCCTGTCAGGCAGATGAGTGACATACGCGCGGACACGCCGGTCGGTTCACCCGCTCAATAGAGGGGGATGCCGGTGAGCATGCCGTGCCCCCAGAAGATCAGCAGGGCGGTGAGCGCCAGTCCGGCCCCCACGCTGAGCCCGGTGCCGTACCAGTTGGCCGCCGGACGGGGATGGCGCTGCCAGTCCCGCACCGAAATCCAGACGATGCTCACCAGCGCCCACAGGCCGATGCCGCCAAACAGCACCAGGGAGCGGGCCTCGCTGTTGACCGCCAGGTGGGCACCGGCCCAGAGCAGGGTGCCGAGCAGCTGGGGATGCACCAGCCAGCGCCGCAGGTGATTGGGCCCCTGGCCGGAGCAGAACAGGATCAGGGCGATGGGCATGACCGCCATCATCAGGGTCGGTCCCCAGGCGGGCAGAAAATAGAGCGGCAGGGGGCTGGCGGTGCGCCAGCCGGCGATGATGCAGGCGATGGCGATGAACACCAGCAACGAGAAGAGTCCCTTGTAGCGATTCTCCCCCAGCCGCTCGCGCAAGCGGGCCCGATGGGCACCTGCGAAGCAGGGATAGAGGTGGATCAGGGTAAACAGCAGTACCCCCAGGGTCAGCAAGATCATGGGTTGCTCCTTGTACTATGGGGGATCACTATGCCGCAAAGTCGGCGGCCAGAATACAGAAACCGCAGAAAAGCACAGGCTATACAGCAGGATAATGAAAAAAGCCGATCATCTGATCGGCAAGGTGTTTCGGGCAGACCTGCAGCGGGGCAGGTCGTCACCGCGACACGGGGCTAGGTTGGCCGGCGCCAGGCACCGGCCAGAAGAGAGTCAGGGTCGCAGCAGATAGAGCGCCGCCACGTTGCGGGCCGTGAGCTGCAGGTTGGTGGTGGCGGTGGCCAGCGCCTCCGGCAGCGACATGGCGCGGTTGACCACGGCGAACACCGCATCCAGCCCGTGCTCGTGCACCACGCCGCAGTCGTCGGTCAGGCAGCCCGCAATGCCGATCACCGGCTTGCCAAACTGCTTGGCACAGCGTGCGACACCGATTGGCGTCTTGCCGTGGATGGTCTGGTTGTCGATGCGCCCCTCGCCGGTGATGACCAGATCCGCATCGGCCACCGCCTCGGCCAGTTTCAACGCCTCGATGACGATCTGGATGCCGGGTTTGAGCTCGGCGCCGAGCAGGCCCACCAGGGCCGCCCCCATGCCACCGGCGGCGCCCGCCCCCGCAATCTCCTTCACCTGCTTGCCAAGCGCCTGCTCGATGCAGTCGGCGTAGTGTGCCAGGTTGGCGTCCAGCTGCGCCACCATCGCGGGGGTCGCCCCCTTCTGCGGACCAAACACGGCGGAGGCCCCTTTCGGCCCGCACAGCGGGTTGTCCACGTCGCAGGCCACCTCGATGGTGATCTTGGCGAGGCGCGAATCGAGCCCGCTCAGATCGATGCTGGCCAGCTCGGCCAGACCGGCGCCGCCCGGTGCGATGGGAGTACCGTCGCGCTTGAGCAGCTTGCCGCCAAGTGCCTGGATCATGCCGGCACCGCCGTCATTGGTGGCGCTGCCGCCGATACCGAGGATCAGATGCTTCACCCCCATGTCGAGGGCCGCTAGGATCAGCTCGCCGGTGCCGCTGCTCGAGGTGTGCAGCGGATTGCGCAGCTCAGGCGCCACCAGATGCAGGCCAGAGGCCGCCGCCATCTCGATGACGGCGCGCTCGCCATCCCCCAGCAGACCGACGAAGCCCTGTACCTTGTTGCCGAGGGGAGCGGTCACGTAGAAGGGCAGAATGCGGCCACCGGTGGCGTCCACCAAGGACTGCACCGTCCCCTCGCCGCCATCGGCCATCGGCAATTTGACGTAGGTGGCATCCGGCAACACCTGCTTGAATCCGGCCTCGATGGCATCGGCCACCGCCATGGCGCTGAGGCTCTCCTTGAATGAATCGGGGGCGATAACAATTTTCATATCAATTCCTTAGGCGAGGCCAAACACGCCGAACATCAGGGTAGAGACGGCGGCAATGGTCAGACCCACCGCGGTTTCGTAGGGGATAAGCTTGAGCCGCTCACCCACGCCCATGTGGACGCTGCCGCCGGTGGCATGGAAGAAGGAGCCGTGGGGCATGTGGTCGAACACGGTGGCACCGGCGTGGATCATGGCGGCCCCCGCCAGGCTGCTGATGCCAAGCTCTATCAGAGTGGAGCTGAACACGTTGGAGGCCACCACGGTACCGGCGGTGGTCGAGGCGGTCGCCAGCGACATCAGGGCACCGGAGATGGGAGCCAGCAGGTAGGAGGGCAGGCCGGAGGCGGTCAGGCCGCTGATCAGCACATCCTTGAGACCGGAGTTGGCGATGATACCCGCCAGGGTACCGGTACCCAGCAGCATGATGGCCACCGGCGCCATGCGGGCGAGACCCGAGACCGCAAACTGGTTCACCTTGCTGAACTTGCCCATCATCAGGGCGCCGACCAGGCCACCGAGGGGCAGTGCAATGAGCGGGTCCACCACGATGCCGGCGATGGGGCGCAGGGCCAGCAGCAGGATGGCCACCAGCGGCGCGCTGATGGCGGCGGCAAAGCCCGGCAGCTTGCTGCCATTGAAGCTCACCACCTCGTCGGCGGCGACCTTGCTGCCCTTGTTGTTGAGGCGCTTGGCCAGCCAGTAGGCCATCACCAGCCCGAACAGACCCGGGATGATGCCGGCCGCCATCACCGAGGTGAGCGGCAGGTGGAAGGCATCCGCTGCGGCGATGGCGTTCGGGTTCGGGGACATGACGTTGCCCGCCTTGCCGCCGCCGATCATCGCCAGCAGGATGGCCGCCTTGGAGAGGTCGGCACGACGGGCGATGGCCAGCGCAATGGGGGCGACCGTGATGACGGCCACGTCCACGAACACGCCGACCGCGGTCAGGATCAGGGTGGCCAGCGCCAGTGCCAGCAGGGCCCGGGTCTCGCCCAGCTTCTTGACGATGGTCTCGGCGATGGTGGTGGCAGCGCCCGATTCGATCAGCACGCCGGCCAGCACGCCCGCCGCCAGGATCCGCATCACCGCCGTGGTGATCCCCTGGGCACCGCCGATCATCAGGGCGACCGTCTGGCTCAGATCGGCGCCGCCGATCAGGCCGCCGGCCAGGGCGCCGACGATCATGCCGTAAGCGGGCGGTACCTTCTTCAAGATCAGGAAGATGGCGATGGAGAGCGCGGCGAGAGCGCCGAGCGCGGATACAGGGATCATGACGGGCACCTTTCAAATGAGTGAGTGGTGGCCATTATGGTGATCCGGGATCGGAATGCTTTGGTCAAAAAACCAAATATCAGCTTTGTAAAACGCAACTTTCTGTATGAATGAACAAATCAACTGTCGAGGTTGAGCCCGAGATAGAGCAGAAACTTGTCATCTAACTTGTTGAAATTCAACCCGGTTATCTGCTCAATCCGGGTCAGCCGATAGCGCAGGGTATTGGGGTGGATGAACAAGGCTTCGGCGCAGGGATGCAGATCACAATCCTGCAAGAAATATTGGCGCAGCGTCTTCTGCAGCGTTCCCTTTGTGTCCTCCTGCGCCAGCTTGTGCAGCGGGGCCCGCAGTTGATCTGCCTGCCAGGAGTCCGCCAGACTGCCGAGCAGCACCGGCAGCCGGTAATCCTCGAAGAAATAGACCTGCTTGCGCGGCGCCTGCCGCATGCCGCGGCGCAAGGTGTCCCGCGCCGTCTGGTAGGAACGCGCCAGCCCGCCGGTGCCGGCGAAGTAATCACCCACCCCGATGCGCACCCGAAAGTGGGGAATGCGCGCCAGCAGCTGCTTGATGCGGCTGCGCTCCTGCGCCGACTGCCAGATGCCGTCGCTGAGCTGGGCCGGCTTGAGCACCACTATCTCGTCCAGGCCGTTGATGGCCACCAGGTTGTCCCGCTCCGGGTTTTCCAGCAGGTGCACCAGCTCCCGCAGCCTGGCCGGGTCGGCCTCCTCCAGCGCCAGCACCGCCACCACCCGCGGCTGGGCCAGATCCAGCCCGAGAAAACGGGCCGCCTGCTGCAGCTGATCTTCCCGCCCTTCACCACGGATGAGCTGCAGGACCAGCTCCTCCTTGTGGCGCTTGTCCCACTGCAGCTGCTCGGTGAGCGCCGCCTGCTCCAGAATGAGCTCGGCGGTCATGCGCACCAGCTCGGCGTAAGCACGCACTTCGTCCGGATCGCCCGAGATGCCGATGACCCCGAGCAGCTCCCCCTGATAGGCGATGGGCAGGTTGATGCCGGGGCGCACTCCCTTGAGCTCGCGGGCGGTGGCGTCGCTGATCTCCACCACCCGGTTTTCGGTCAATGCCAGCACCGCCCCCTCGTGACGCTGATGGAGCCGCTCCGGGTTGCCGGACGCAATGATCAGGCCGTGCTCGTCCATCACGTTGACCGAAAAAGAGAGGATCTTCATCGCCCGGCTGACAATCTGCCGTGCGAGGGTGTCATTGAGCTGCATAGGTACTCCGCTGAACGAAACGGGAATAGCCTGAAGCGATGATGAGTCTCTGTGGCTCGTCCATCACGTTGGCCGAAGAAGAGAGGATCTTCATCGCCCGGCTGACTCTCTGGCGCGCGAGGGTATCGTTTAGCTGCATCACATCTCCAAAGCGGGGGCCGGACCGGCCACAAAGCGCCGGTAGCGGGGCAAAGATGCCACATCTTCAAGACAAGCGAGGGGGGGCTCGCTAGAATAGGCCACTTTACGCTATATGCGCCCCGCCATGGAGCAGGATTTGCCCTGCCCATGACGACTCACCCTTCCGCTATGGACTGAACTATGGATTATGAATTTCGCCGCGATCCGTTCGGCGGTTATCGCGCCCGGTTCTCCATGGGCCATGAGGCCATCGGCCAGTGGCTGATCGACGAAGTGGGCAAGGACGAGGATAAACTCGACGAGCTGTTCGCCATCATCGATCAGCTCTCCAGCCGCACTCGCGTCGAATACCGGCTGCTGGGCGGCGACTACTCCCTGCTGCTGACCCACGAGGAAGCCGAGGTGAAAGCCAACGTCCTCAATATCGAGCAGGATGAGGATCTCGACGATCTCGCCTACTACGATGATGAACAGCTGGCCATGTGCGGGCTGGAAGATTTTGCCCAGGTGCTCGGCTCCTGGCGCGCCTTTATCCGCAACGAGGATATGGGCTGATCGACCCCTCTGAAAAACGACATCGGGCAACCATGCCCCATTGCCTAACCAACAGGATTGACTATGTCTATTTACGATTTTGATGACGAGCTGCCGGAAGACGAGCAGGAACAACCGAAAAAAGCCGCCCCTGCCAAGAAGAAAGGCAAGCAGGTGCTGAACACCCAGGTCAACCTGAGCCCTCGCGATGCCAGCCGTCTGAACGGTATGCACGTCGAAGCCATCGCTACCCTGGACGACGTCAGCCTGCCGAAGAACGTCATCTTCAAGGCCGGCCTCATCGCCCTGGGCGAGCTGGAAGCCAGCAAGCGTGCCGACATCATTGCCCGGGTGATCGCCGAATCCGGCCGCTGAGACGCCTTGTCACCCTTGCCAAAACCGGAGCCCAGCTCCGGTTTTTTATGGCCTCGCTCCCTGGCAACCACCCGAGCACGGGATCCGACCAGCTTATTAAGCCTTGTCTCATGGGATGCCCCATTGTTAAGGTGCGGGACTTTCATCGGCCTTGGAGACTCAATGTTACCTCTACCTGATTCACTCATCTGGGGAGCACTGGCGCTGGCCGTCTTGCTCTGTCTGGCCCGGCAACGGCTGCCCGGCTTCATCATGCTGGCCATCGCCCTGCTGGCGGCCCTCGGCCTCGGCCACCTGAGCCCCATCGCCCTGCTGGCCAGCGCGGCGGGCCTGCTGCTGGCCTGGCGCACCCCCTCCCTGCCCCAGCCCTGGCGCGCCGTCGCCCTGGGCGCCGTGCTGCTGTGGGCGGTGGCGCTGATGCTGCACCTCATCCCCGGCTTCACCAACCTGAAGGTGCTGGACCAGGTGCAGGCCGGCCCCGCCAGCGTGCCGTTCAACATGTACCTCAACCTGGACAAGCCGCTGGTCTTCTTCGGCCTGCTGCTGGCCTGGCCCGCCCTGCTGGGCCCGGGCGGCGCCATTCAGTGGCGCAGACTGGCACTGCTGCTGGTGCCGCTGGCGGCCCTGCTGATCGCCGCCTGGCAGCTGGGGGCCCTCAGGCCCGAGGTGGGCCTGCCCGGCTGGTGGTGGCTGTTTGCCCTCAATAACCTGCTGTTCACCTGCGTGGCGGAAGAGGCGCTGTTTCGCGGCTTCCTGCAGCAGGGGATCGCCGCACACAGCCGGCGCTGGCTTGGGGTGCTGGTGGCCAGTCTGCTGTTCGGCGCCGCCCACCTGGCCGGCGGCCCGCTGCTGGTGCTGTTCGCCGCGCTGGCGGGGGCCTGCTATGGCCTGGCCTTCCTGCTGAGCGGGCGCCTCAGCGTCGCCATCGCGATCCACTTCCTGTTCAACTTCGCCCACCTGACCCTCTTTACCTACCCGCTGGCCAGCCGCTGATCCCGGGCGCCCCCTGCGGGGCGCCTGCAACCTCTGCTCCCCCTTGGCGCACGCCGCCCACTCCTTTGCCATCCGTCTGCGCAGATGCACCTTTCATTTGCACTATTTAGCTAAGCGAGAGTGGCGATTAATTGACCCAAGCCAAGATAGCGCGCTTGCTGCCCCCTAGAATGGGCCGGTAACAATCACAAAAAATAAAAACAAATCTATCAGTTACTTGGCTCAATCAGGATGCACTCATGACCACAACCCAACGGGAGGGGGAGATACGTTTCCCCGACCACCTGTCACTGATCTCGACGACCGACCCCGCCAGCCACATCACCTACGCCAACCAGCACTTCTGTGATGTGGCCGGTTATCACCCCGCCGAAATGGAGGGGGTACCCCACAATCTGGTACGCCACCCCGACATGCCCAAGGCCGCCTTTGCCGACATGTGGCAGCGACTGCGTCAGGGCAAAAGCTGGATGGGGCTGGTGAAAAACCGCGCCAAGAGCGGCAAGTTCTACTGGGTCAACGCCTATGTCACCCCCATCCTCAACGAACAGCGGCAGATCATCGAGTACCAGTCGGTGCGCACCCGCCCGAGCGAGCACGACATCGCCTGGGCGGAGCAGCTCTACGCCCGTATCCGGGCCGGCAAGGCGCTGCCCTGGTTGAGCCGGCTCGCCCTCGAACCTGGCCTGCTCACCCTGCTGCTGTCGGGCGGTGCCCTGCTCACCCTCCTGATGGCCATCATCAGCGGCAATCCGCTGTGGGGAGCGCCAGGCGCACTGGCCATGCTGGCCCAGATGCTGCACGGCTGGCGCCTGCAGCAGCGGCTCAACCGGCTGGCCCGCACTGCCGGCGAAGAGATGGGCACCCCGCTTTGCCAGGTGCTCTACACCAGGCGGCGGGATACCCTGGCAGCCCTGGAGCTGGCGCTTCGCATGAAGCGGGCCGAGCTCAAGGCGGTGGTGGGGCGCAGCGCCGACACCAACCAGCAGATCCTGCAGGCCGCCGAGGATGACAGAGGCAATATCCAGACCATCGACATCCACCTGCAGCAGCAACGGGCCCAGAGCGAGCAGCTGGCCGCCGCCATCACCGAGCTCAGCCACTCCATTCGCGATGTGGCGAGCAACGCCCATCAGGCCAGCGAACTGGTGGGCGAGGTGCAGCAGGTCTCCGCCGAGGGGTTGCGGGCGCTCGCCACCACCCAGTCCTCGGTCGATCAGCTCCATCACGAGCTCGATGCCAACCACGCCGTGCTGGCCAGGCTGACCGGCGACAGCCAGAAGATCAGCGGGATCCTGGAGGTGATCAGCCAGATCGCCGATCAGACCAACCTGCTCTCTCTCAATGCGGCCATCGAGGCGGCGCGGGCCGGCGAGCAGGGGCGCGGTTTTGCGGTGGTGGCCGACGAGATCCGGGCGCTGGCCCAGAAGACCCGCAGCTCCACCGGCGAGATCAACGAGATGATCCAGGCGCTGCAGCAGACGACCCGTCAGCTGGCCGACGGCATGAGCCAGGGCGCCCAGACCTCGGACCGCTGCCAGCAGCACGTGGGGACCACCGCCGAGGTGCTCAACCAGATCAACCGCATGCTGGCCCGGGTCACCCATACCAGCGACGAGATTGCCCAGGCCGTCAGCCAGCAGGCGGATGTCACCAGCACCCTAGACAAGGGCATCCACCAGATCCACCAGCTGGCCAGCCACACCGCCGACAACAGCCGCCAGGCCCTTGACGGCATCACCCTGCTGGTGGAGCGGCTGCATGCCCTCTCCCGCCTGATCAACCAGTTCCAGCACTGACCGCCTTGCAGGGGCGTGCCGCCCGGCACGCCCGCTTCACCTCGTTCGCCTGATCTCCCCCCGTCCCTGTCGGCAGCTGCCAACCCCATGGGTTAACACCTCCCCATATGGGGCCTTTCATTTATTTGTAACAAAAATGTAAATGAAATGACCTCTGTGCCCGCCATAACAGTCACTTTCCAGCGTGCCTCGACCAAAAGGACTTCATGATGCACAAACCCCTCAGTTATGCCGCCCTGCTGCTGGCCAGCCAGTTTCCGCTGCAGGCGCTGGCCGACACCGATGTCTACCTCACCAACAACAGCCCGGATCCGGTTCAGCTGGAGATCCGCCAGAGCGGCTCCGGCCAGCTGCAGGCCGGCAGCCAGTGGCTTCAGCACAGAACCGAGCTGGGCCCCTGGGAGAGCGCCATGGTGCTCAGCTTCAATCGCTACGAGGGGGTGAAGGCGGGTAAGAGCTATCTGTTCGAAACCCGGGTCACCACTCCCGGCGGTGACACCTATCGCCTCAACCAGAAGATGGAGGGCACCTGGTGGAACAGCACCCTGCAACACGGCGGCGAGACGCCGGCAGACAACTCAGGCTGGCAGAGCGATCGCACCATCCACCGCCTGAGCGGGCCGCAGGAGCTGGCCTTTGCCGCCAAGTTCACCGGCCGCTACGACGATCTGCACTATATGCTGACTCCGCCACAAAAGCGGGAGCAGCCCGAAGCTGACGAAGCCAGGTTGAAGGTGGCCAGCTACAACGTCTGGGCGCTGCCGGTGATCGCCTCCAGCATCGGCGAGCGACTGGCGCTGCTGCCCGAGTACCTCAAGGGTTATGACGCCCTGCTGTTGCAGGAGGTGTTCGATGGCCGCCGCGAGGGCTTCCTGCAGGCACTGGCCAAGGAGTACCCGTACCAGACCAGGGTGCTCGACAAGCCGGGGGTCAACATCCACGACGGCGGCGTGGTGATCGTCAGCCGCTACCCAATCGTGCGCGAGGCCCAGCTGGTCTATCCCCAGTGCACCGGCACCGACTGCTTCGCCGACAAGGGGGTGATGTATGCGGAGGTGATCAAGGGGGGCAAGGCCTGGCACCTGTTCGCCACCCACACCGCCAGCTTCGACACCGACGAGGCGCGCCGGCTGCGCCAGATCCAGTTCGGCCAGAT
This sequence comes from Aeromonas sp. S41-2, assembly GCF_027705845.1. Classification (NCBI taxonomy): domain Bacteria; kingdom Pseudomonadati; phylum Pseudomonadota; class Gammaproteobacteria; order Aeromonadales; family Aeromonadaceae; genus Aeromonas; species Aeromonas sp. S41-2. The sequence continues at coordinate 125,100 of NZ_JAPDCG010000004.1, forward strand.
CCGCACCCTGGCCGCCAGTCTGAAGATCCCCGCCAGCGACACCGTCATCTACGGCGGCGACTTCAACGTCAACAAGCGCAAGTTTGCCGACGACTACGCCGGCATGCTGGCCAATCTCAACGCCGACGAGCCCCGTTATGGCGGCTACACCGAGGCCACCTTCGATCCCAGGCTCAACCCCTATGCCGGCGGTCCGCTCTCCGGCGGTGCCAACGTGGAGTACCTGGACTATCTGGTGGTGAGCCGGGAATACGGCGCCGTGCGCCACAACCTCAACAGCGTCTGGATCCCGCGCAGCAGCGATGGCAGCCTCTGGCCCGCCAGCAACCTCTCCGATCACTTCCCGGTCAAGGGGGAGATCAGCCGATGAAGCGCCGCTACGGCTTGCTGGCACTGGCGGTGCTGGCCTTGTTGCTGCTCAACCTAAGCTGGCAAGAGGCGCCAACGCAGCCGGCACACACCGGCCAGCTCGCTCACCCTGCCGCCGCAGCGTCGCCGCAGACACTACCGGCACAGGCCCCCGCTACCGGCCCGGTTGCCGCCACCGCCGTGCCAGATGGCCCAGCACCTGCACCTGCCAGCTGGCGCGAGCTGCCGGACGAAATGAACCGGCAGCTCGCCAGCGAGGTGAGCGACAGCGAGCAGCCGCTGGCCGAGCGGCTGGCCAATCTGGAGGCGATAGAGGCCCAATGGCTGAGCGAGGGGGAGAGCCTGTTCCGGCTGCAGGGGCGCTACGCCCTGGCACTCGAGCAGCTGGCGCAGGAGCACGAGCAGCTGCCGCTGGCCGAGCGGCTGGCCGCCCTCACCCGCTTGCAGGATGAGTGGGCGGCGGATCATCCGGATCTGGCGGCGGAGCTGTTCAACCCGGCCGCCCGCTTGCAGCAGGCGCGCCAGCTGTGGGGGGACGAGGAGCTGGCGACCTTGGCTCGCCACTTCCTGCCGGCCGGACAGGCCGAAGCGACCGTGCAGTTTGCCGCCAGCCGACAGCAGCAGCTGGCGCAGCGCAGCCACTACCAGCAGCAGCTGACCGAGCTGGAGCAGCAGCTGGCGGCCAGCCGGGGCAACATGGACGAGGCAAGCTGGCAACAGCACAGGGAGGAGGTACTCGGCCAGTTTCGGCGCGACTTCTTCGCCCAGACGCCGGAGCAGCCCTGAACAAACTACGGCTCGGGGGATCTGACCCCGACAAGAAAAAGGGCCCGTCAGGGCCCTTCGCATTTTCCCGCCATCAGGCCAGCGGGTAACTGGCCGCCAGTCCGTTCTCGCAATGCCAGTTGGCCCACAGCTTGTTGTCGGTGCCCATCAGCAGGGTGGCGAAGTTGCGGGTACGCAGGTAGACGGGGGCGCCGAACGGCTTGATAAGCTCAGCGCGGATCAGCCGGTTCTCGTCGAGGTATTCGGCATCGTCGTTGGTCATGGCGAGGATCCCCATCCACTGGAACTGGGTAGGACAGGGGTGGACGATACCGGAGGAGACCAGCTGGTGCACGTTGATCACCCCGTCCCGCTTGTCCTGGATCACCCCGAGGCAGCCCACGTGCACGTCGCCAGAGAGGATCAGGGTCTTGCAGCCAGCATCCTGCTGGCGCCGGACCCTGGCATTGTCCAGCAGCCGCATGATGAGCCGGGCCCGCTCCCCCTGATGATCCTTGGCCCGCCAGTGATCCTTGAGATCGTCGGTCAGCTCCTCCTCCCAGGGGGTAGCATCCAGCGCCGCCTCGGTGAAGGAGAAGTCACGATAGACCACGGGCACCCCCGCCAGCACCAGCAGGTGGCCCGCGTCGCAGGCGGCCAGCGCGTCGTTGATCTGATCCCACTGGGACGGACTCATCACCTGGGCGCGGGTCCGATTGGCCCGGTTGTCCAGCGCCAGGATCTGGTAACCCCGAAAACTGAGCCGCCAGGAGTGGTGGCCCAGCTTGACCGGGTCCAGCAGGGAGACGTTGGCAACGGAGCGCAGCTGGAACAGCCGGAAATAGCGGGACGCGGCGGCATAGATGGCCTTATAGACGTCGCAGCCCTGCAGATTGTCTGGCGACTCGGGATAGCTGCCCCAGCCATCGAAGATGTCGTGGTCATCCCACATCATGGCGCTCGGGATCCGGGCCAGCAGGCGCGCCACCTCGGGCCGCCCCCACTGTTTGCAGTAGAGATCGCAGTAGAAGCGATCGAGCTGCTCCTCCATGGTGCGGGTCGCCTTGCGTTTGACCTTCTCCGCCATGTCCAGCTCGTTCCAGGCCTTGAGGCTGGGCACCGTGGTCCAGAGGGAGTCGGCATAGACCTGATCGCCCCCCATCAGCAGCAGCGAGAAGGGGTGCGTGGCGTGCTCGGTGGCCAGCTTGTCCCACATTACATAGGGCTGCGGGGTGGAGGTGAGCAGCTTGAAGTCGGAAAAACCGTTGCAGGAGGCGTACCCGATACGCACCCGCTCCGCCAACCCAGGCAGATGAAACTGCCAGCGATCCTCACCGGCCAGATCCCGGGCGGGCTCCCCGTCCAGCAGGATCTGGTACTCCACGCTCGAACCCGCCTCGGCCGGGGTTGCCGTCCAGTTGACCCGCCAGAAGCCGCCCCTGGGGGTATCCGCCTGCTTGCCGGCGGCCAGCAGGCTGCCGTTGATCCTGACCCCGGCGCCCTTGCAGTCAGGCCCCGCCAAAAAACAGATGCTGTATTGCGTCTCCGCCTCGAGCCCCAGCAGGGGCCCCATCACCAGACTCGCCATTGCCTATCCCTCCGTGGTTGAACCCATGGAGCATAGTGAAACGGGCGTCCTTTGGTACTGCCCAAGCGGGCAGTCCATCTTGGGTCAGGCTTGCCCTAGCCCTTGCTCTTGAACTGTTTGGCGCTGCGTTTGGCCTGGGTGCGACGGTTGGCCTGCTTGTCACGGGGGGCGCGCTTGCCCTCCCCGCTGGCTGGCTGATCGGTGACCGGGAAGCCGGCGAGCTCCGCCAGCGGCAGCTCGCGGCCGGTGAGGGTGCGGATCGCCGCCAGGGTGTCGGCCTCGCCATGGCAGGTGAGCGAGATGGCGAGCCCGCTGCGTCCGGCCCGGGCAGTGCGGCCGATGCGGTGCACGTAGACGGGGGCGCTGGCGGGCAGATCCAGGTTGATCACCAGCGGCAGCGCCTCCACGTGAATGCCGCGCGCCATCAGATCGGTGGCCACCAGCACCCGTACCTTGCCCGCCTTGAAGTCACCGAGCGCCTGCTCGCGCACCGCCTGCTCCTTCTCGCCGTGCAGGGCCGCCACCGCGATGCCCGCCTTGGCCAGCTTGCGGGCCACCCCGTCGGCGTCGTCCCGCGCGCTGATGAAGACCAGCACCTGCGGCCACTCGTGGGCCTTGAGCAGGCTGATGAGCACCGGCACCTTGCTGCTCTTGTTGACCAGATAGAGGCGCTCCTCGATGTCGTCGGCCACGCTGTTGCGGGGATCCGCCTCCACCCGCACCGGCTCGGTCAGCAGACCGGTCGCCAGCGCATCCAGCTCGGCCGGCAGGGTGGCCGAGAACAGCAGGGTCTGACGCGCGACCGGCATGGCATTCAGCAGCCACTGGATGTCGGGCCAGAAGCCCATCTCCAGCAGCCGATCCGCCTCGTCCAGCACCAGATGGCGCAGCTGGCTCAGTCCCAGCAGTTGCTGGGCCAGCAGATCCCGCAGCCGCCCCGGGGTCGCCACCAGCAGTTGCGGCCCCAACGCCAGTTCGGCCTGTTGCAGCTCTTGCGCCACCCCGCCGCACAGAGTCACCAGCCGCAGACCCAGCCCGGCGGCCGGCCCCTGCAACGCCTCGCTCACCTGCACTGCCAGCTCGCGGGTCGGCACCAGCACCAGCCCCTGCACCCGATCGCTGGCCGGATCGAGGCGCTGCAGCAGCGGCAGGCCGAACGCCAGGGTCTTGCCGCTGCCAGTGCGGGCCAGCGCCAGCAGATCCCGTCCTGCCAGCGCGGCGGGAATAGCCAGTTGCTGCACCCGGGTCGGGCGCTTGAGGTCGGCGGGCAGGGTCGCCAGCAGAGCGGGGACGAGGGCAAGTTCATCAAAAGTCATGGGGCTACGCAGCTATCGACAGAAGAGGGAGGTGGGGGCGAAGTCTAGTGAGCGGCCGACCATAAGTAAAATCCCATCCATCGCGGCTAGCGGCCCGCGCCCGGCCCGCCATGAGCAAAGCGGGCCTGACTACACTTCAGGGAACCTCCCCCGGGGACGTGACCAGACCATGACCAGACATCCCTCTCTGCTGCTGTTGCTGCTGCTTTGCCTGACGGGACTGACCAGCCTCAGCCTCTCCCGCGCCGACACGGCTGCCGCTCCCGCCGCCAAACCGGTACGGATCCTCAACGCCCACCTCGGCGAGTTGCCGGGGCTCATCAACGCCGACAAGACCGGCCCCTTCGTCGATCTGGTGCGCGCCATCGATGATCTCTACCCCGAGGTGAGCATCCGGATCACCATCTATCCCCTCGCCCGGGCCATGGCCGGGGTGATCGCCGGCACCGCCGATTTCAGCCTGCCCGCCATCCGCAATCTGCAGGATGCCGACCTGCTGCCCTATCGCTTCAGCACTCGCAGCTTCGGCAAGGTCACCCACGTGCTCTACAGCAATACCGACCACCTCATCACCCCCGACATGGCCTACGGCATAGTGCCCACCAAACGGGATCTGCTGATCGAGGCGACCCCCGGCTTTCTGCCCATTCCGCTGCAACGGTCGATGAGCATAGAGCAGTCCCTGCGCAAGCTGTCGCGCGGGCGCATCGACGCCTTCATCTGGGCCCAGGAGGAGGCCGACCTGATGCTGCGCCAGCTCAAACTGACCAACATTCACCGGGAACACCTGGGGGATTTCGAGGATGTCTTCATCATCGCCAAGGGGCCTACCGGCGACGAGGTGGATCGCTTCCTCGGCGAGGCGATCGAGAGGCTCGCCGCCTCCGGCAAGCTGGCAGAGATCTACTCAAGGCTGCACCGCCCCTATGTCGAGTGGCAACCCCACCCGGAGCCACTACCCGCCAAAGACGCGACCAAAGCCCCCTGACTGTTCCATAAAAAAATCCCGCCGGGGCCATGCCCCGGCGGGATTGTTGTCAGCCTGCCTGCTTACAGTACGGCCAGGGCGGCGGCGTAGTTCGGCTCGTCGGCGACTTCGGCCACCAGCTCGCTGTGCAGCACCTTGTTCTCTTCATCCAGCACCACGATGGCACGGGCAGCCAGACCCACCAGCGGGCCGGAGGAGAAGGCCACGCCGTAGTCCTGTAGGAAGGCGGCACCACGCAGGGTGGAGAGAGTCACTACCTTGTCCAGCCCTTCGGCGCCGCAGAAGCGGGACTGGGCGAACGGCAGGTCGGCGGAGATGCACAGCACCACGGCGTTGTTCAGCGCGCTGGCCTGCTCGTTGAACTTGCGCACGGAAGTGGCACAGGTCGGGGTATCGACGCTCGGGAAGATGTTCAGGATCTTGCGCTGACCGGCGAAGCTCGCCAGGGTCAGATCGGAGAGATCCTTGGCCACCAGGGAGAACGGCTTGGCCTGCTCGCCGGCAACCGGGAAGTGACCGGCGACGGAGACGGGATTGCCTTGCAGGGTAACGGAATTGCTCATGTTATGTCCTTGACTATCGAGGGAGGATCAGGCCCTCCAGTATAGGCCCGCCGGGCGGGGACAAACACCCGCCAACCACAGGGATATCACCTCTGCCGGCAGCCTGTTGCGAGGAGCGGGAGAAAGGGGCTTGACCTTGGACTTAACACCAAGGTTTACACTCGGCTCAGTTATCGAAGATCTCGCACCGGCGGGATCCATCCAAGAGGGACTCATCATGAGCAAATCCTGCTGCAGCCATCAACACGCCGCCGCCCCCATCAAGGCCGTCAGCAAGACCGCTGCGCCCCAGGCCGAGCACCAGCACGACAGCCACTGCTGCGACCAGGCCGCACCAGCCAGCTGCTGCGCGAGTCAGGCCCCCCATGATCATCAGGATCATGCCGCCAGCGACGCTCCCGAGGGGGAAGAGCCCCCCAGAGGGGGTTGCTGCGCCACTCCGCCGCCCGCCCATGCCCAGCATGCCCATGACGGGGAGCACGACCACCATGAGCATGCCGTCGCGGCAGAACCTCCGCTGGACGCCCCCGAGCAGAACAGCCGCCGCCACAGCTGGCAGGTGCTGGGGATGGACTGCCCCAGCTGCGCCCGCAAGATAGAGACCGCCGTCAGCCGGGTGAACGGCGTGCAACAGGCCCGCGTGCTGTTTGCCACCGAGAAGCTGGTGGTGGATCTGGCCCCCGGCCTCTCCCCCGATCCCGTCACCGCCGCCGTGCTGGCCGCCGGCTTCCAGCTCAAGGGCGAGCGCAGCGGCAAGCAGGAGCCCGGCCGCGAGCGCAACCCGCTGCAGACCCTGCTCGCCAAGTATTGGCAGCCGCTGTCGCTGGCCGGTCTGATGCTGGTGGCGGCCCTGCTGCCGAGCCAGATCGGTCAACCGCTGTTTACCCTGGCCACCCTCTGGGGCCTGTGGCCCATCTCCCGCAAGGCGTGGGCACTGACCAAGAGCGGCTCCCCCTTCGCCATCGAGACCCTGATGACGGTCGCCGCCGTAGGCGCCCTGTTCCTCGGCGAAACCGCCGAAGCGGCCATGGTGCTGCTGCTGTTCATGCTGGGTGAACATCTGGAGGCCTACGCCGCCGGCCGCGCCCGCGCCGGGGTCACCGCCCTGATGGCGCTGGTGCCCGACAAGGCGCTGCGCATCCGTACCACTGCCGAGGGCGAGGTGCGGGAAGAGGTGGCGGCCGACCAGCTGCGCCCCGGTGACATCATCGAAATCGCCCCGGGCGCCCGCCTGGCCGCTGATGCCCGCCTGCTCGACACCCTCGGCGCCTTTGACGAGAGCGCCCTGACCGGCGAATCCATCCCGGTGGAGCGCCGTCAGGGTGACAAGGTGCCCGCCGGCAGCCTGGCGGCGGATCGGGTGCTGCGCCTCGAGGTGGTGTCCGAGCCCGGCAACAACGCCATCGACCGCATCCTGCATCTCATCGAAGAGGCCGAGACCCAGCGCGCCCCCATCGAGCGCTTCATCGACCGCTTCAGCCGCTGGTATACCCCGGCCATGATGCTGGTTGCCCTGCTGGTGGTGCTGGTACCGCCGCTTGCCTTCGGCCAGAGCTGGGACGAGTGGGTCTATCGCGGGCTGGCGCTGCTGCTGATCGGTTGCCCCTGCGCCCTGGTCATCTCCACCCCGGCGGCGGTCACCTCGGCGCTGGCGGCAGCCACCCGGCAGGGGGCCCTCATCAAGGGAGGCGCCGCGCTGGAGCGCCTCGCCCATATCGATACCGTGGCCTTTGACAAAACCGGCACCCTGACTTTGGGCAAGCCGCAGCTGACCGAACTGGTGAGCCTCAATGGCCAGCCTGAGGCCGAACTGCTGGCGCTGGCGGCGGCCATCGAGCAGGGCTCCCACCACCCGCTGGCCCGCGCCGTGGTGACGGCGGCCAGCGAACGGGGCCTCAGCCTCGCCGCGGCCCAGGCGCTGCGCGCCCTGCCCGGCATGGGCGTGGAAGGTCGCATCGACGGTACCCTCTGGCAGCTGCTGGCGCCGAGCCGGGTCGCCACCCTGGATGCCGCGATGCAGGCCCGGGTCGCCACCCTGGAGCAGCAAGGCAAGACAGTCGTGGTGCTCGGTCAGCCTGACGCCGCCCCGGCCGCCCTGCTGGCCCTGCGCGACCAGATCCGGCCGGAAGCGGCGGCGGCGCTGCAAGAGCTCAACCAGCTCGGCCTGCAGAGCATCATGCTGACCGGCGACAACCCCCGCGCCGCCGAGGCCATCGCCGGCGAGCTCGGCATGGGTTGGCGCGCCAGCCTGCTGCCGGAGGGCAAGGTCGATGAAATCGCCAAGCTCGGCCTGACGCAAAAGGTCGCGATGATCGGCGACGGCATCAACGACGCCCCGGCCATGAAGCGGGCCAGCATCGGCATCGCCATGGGGGGCGGCACCGACGTGGCGCTGGAGACCGCCGATGCGGCGCTGACCCACAACCAGCTCGGCGGGGTCGCCGCCATGATCCGGCTCTCCCGTGCGGCACTGGCCAACATCCACCAGAACATAGCGCTGGCGCTGGGGCTCAAGGCCATCTTCCTGGTCACCAGCCTGCTCGGCATCACCGGCCTGTGGATTGCGGTGCTGGCCGACACCGGCGCCACCGCGCTGGTCACCGCCAACGCCCTGCGCCTGCTGCGCAAGCGCTAAGCCGGCCGTTAACGGCACAACTTACAGCCGCCCCAACGGGGCGGCTTTTTTATTGCCTCGCCCACAGCAAAGAAAAAGCGCGGCTGCCGGTCGGCAGTCGCGCTTTGCTTACTCTCTCGGAGTTATCCCACCCTTGGCGAGGTGGAATTCAACCCTGGGGTGCCGAGCCAGCCCCGGGCTCGATGGGAATGACTACTTGGCGCTGCACTCCTGGATCACAGCGGTACCGGCCTTGGTGCCGGCCGGGTCAACCTTCACCAGCACGCTCCACAGCCCCTGCGGCAAGGTGATGCTGTTGTTGGCGCTGCCCGGCTGGGAGAAGCCGATGGCATAACCCGTCTCCGCCGTCACCGCGCCGCCACCGTTGAGCAGGTACTCCTTGCTCCAGTCCTCGTTGGCCACCTTGAACTCGGTGCTGCCGGTGTAGTTGAAGGCCGCCTGATAGATGGCCAGATCTCCGTCCATCCCCTTGTAGCTCAACTGATACTGGGGCTGAGCGGCCCAGCCGGAGAGCTCGCCCTTGACGAACAGGTTGTAGCCGAGCGGATTGCCCGCCACCGTGTCCAGCACCTTGCAGCTCTGCACCGGCTCGGTGAAGCTGACGCTCAAGGTGGGCTTGTCCTTGTTCATGGCGGTAAACACGAACTTGTAGCTGCCCGCCTTGGCCAGATCGAGCCCGATGTTGCCGGTATCGCCACCCTTGCAAAGGGTCAACGGAGTGCCGACCACCAGCTTGTCACCCGCATTGCAGCTGCCGTAGTTGAGGGGACCCCAGCTGGCATCCGCGATCTTGACGTTGGTGGTGCCCAGCTTGTCGCTGCTCACCTCGGTGGTGAACTCGTACATGAAGTTGCTGCTGAAGGTCATCTGGTTGATGTTGCCCCACTCATTGAGGAACCCCTTCAGATAGACGGCGGTGTCACCGAACGGCGGTACCGTGCTCAGATCAATCTTCTTGCCGACCGGCAAGCCAGTGCCCTGGGCACCGCTCTGCGGCTTGACGAACACCGCCGCCGACCAGGCACCCAGGGTCAGGGTACCGCCATTGACGGCCGCATCACGGGCGATGCTCTCGCCGCCGCGGTGGGCCGGGCTCAGCTGCAGGCTGGTCAGGTCGATGGGCTGATCGTTGCCGTCACGGAAGTCGCTGATGCTCTGGGGAGCATTGGTGGCGTTGATCATCACCACCAGACCGTCGATGGCCGGATCCAGATCCGCCCCCGCATTGATGCCGTCATCCACCGTCATCACGATGAGGCCGGGCTCCTGATCCGGGCCGGTATTGCGGAAGTCGACCCGCTTGATCACCTCGGCGCCGCTGCCCAGACGCAGCAGACGGGAGGATTGACGCAGCTCGGCCAGCTCCTGATAGAAGCCCACCATGGTCGCCATGTCGGCACCGCTCGGCTTGACGTGCTTGCCGAGTACTTTCTCGATCAGCGGATAGTTGTCGCCATCCTTGTCCTTGCGCGGCAGCCCCTTGTCGAAGTTGTTGTCGGCCAGGGTATAGTCGACCCGGTTGTACCAGTCACCCGAGTCGTAGCTGTCCCGCTCCATGGACTTGGAGCGCAGCAGCTCGACACCGGCATGGGTGAAGGGAATACCCTGCCCCAGCATGGTGGTGGCGAGCGATACCCCCTGCATCCGCACCAGATCGGCCCCTTGCGGCGCCTTGTAGATCAGGTTGTCGAACAGGGTCTGGTTGTCGTGCTTGTCGACGTAGTTCTGGATTTCGGTCGGATCCTGGGCATAGCCCGCCGGTTGACCGTTGTAGTCGATGTCGGAGCCCTTCTTCGGCATCCCGTCCTTGTCGGTCAGGATGAAGTCCTTGAGGTTGCCGGCCATGCCGAGGCGCACCAGATCGGCTTGATGCAGGGCAGTGGCGCGATCGACGCCATCCATCTCGTTGGCATCCACCAGAGCACCGTTGCCGAAGCCCTGAGTCTTGCGAATGGTGTCGCCGCCGTCGAACGGACTGCCGCCGCGCACCGCATCCCGCAGCCGGTCGGAGAAGGAGCCGATGCCGGTGCCGGCCAGGTGTTTCTGGGTCGCCTGCACGAAGCGCTTGTCATCCTGCACCTCGCCGAAGTTCCAGCCCTCGCCGTAGAAGTACATCTCGGGGTTGACCTGCTTCACCGCGGCCAGCGCCTGCACCATCTGATCTTTCGGGTGATGGCCCATCAGGTCGAAGCGGAAGGCGTCGATCTTGTAGTCGCGCGCCCAGGTGACCAGGGAGTCATCCATCAGCTTGGCGAACATGGCGTGTTCTGGCGCCGTGTTGGAGCAGCAGGTGGAGTTCTCCACCGAGCCGGTCTCCGGATTGAGGCGCTGATAGTACCAGGGCACTATCTTGTCGAGCACCGACTTGGGCCCCAGGCCCGCCTCGTTGGTGTGGTTGTAGACCACGTCCATCACCACGTTCATGCCGATGTTCTGCTTGATGGCCTTGACCATTTCGCGGAACTCCAGGATGCGCTGGCTGCCCTCTGCGTTGGTGGCGTAGGAGCCTTCCGGGGTGGTGTAGTGGTAGGGGTCATAACCCCAGTTGAAGGAGTCGACGCCACGCAGATAGCCGTAGAGCTCCTGCACCTGCGGGTTCTCCTTGCTGTCGCTCCCTTGCAGATCGCCAAGCACGGCCTCGATGGTCTGGCCGCTGCTGCAGTAGCCGGCGAACTTGGAGTTCTGCACCTCGGGGTTGACCTGGCACAGCTTGCCGAAGTCGTCGCTGATGTTGGCGACCTTGGCCGGATCCTCGTTGACGGTGGCGATGTCGAACACCGGCAGCAGGTGCAGGTGGCTGACGCCGCTCTTGGCCAGCGCCTGCAGGTGCTTGACCGGCGCCGTGTCGGTATCGGTCAGGCCGAGGAACTTGCCGCGGTGCTCGGCCGGGGTGGAGTCGTCGTTGCCGGTCAGATCGCGGACATGGGCCTCATAGATGGTGATGTCGGCGGGGTTCTGCTGGCTGTGGGGCGCCTTGAGGCTGTCCCACCCTTCCGGCTTGAGGGCCGGATCGTTGAGATCCACCACCTGGCTGAACTCGGAGTTCATCGCCAGGCTCAGGGAGTAAGGATCGGTCACCTGATAGGATTCCAGCTTGCGGCTGACCGGGTGATAGACCTGGATGTCGTAGCGGTAGAACTTGCCCACCAGCTCGCTGCCACCCTGCACGCTCCAGCTGCCGCTGGCCTCGTCCAGGGTCATGGTGCGCTCGCCGAGCGGCTTGTGCTGCCCGTCGAACAGCGCCAGCTTGACCGACTTGGCGGTCGGCGCCCACAGCCGGAAGGTGACATTGCCCCCCTCGACCACGGCGCCATAAGTCAGCTTGGTGGCCGCTTCGCTGTAGATGGCATCGAGAGCGCCGGCGCTCTGCACCAGGGTCGCCCCCTGCAGAATGCCGTCGGCGTCGGTGCCGATGGCCACCAGCTCACCCTTGAGCAGCGGCTTGAGGTCCTTGCCAGCCGGCAGGGCGAAGGCGGCGGCATCTTTCAGATGCGGATACTTGGCCTGCTGCTCGGCGGTCAGGCTGGTCGGAGCAAGGGTGATGTAGGGGAAGTCGAACACCCCTTCGGCGTTGGCCTTGATGGTGCCGGACTCGGTGTAATAGAGGCGCACATGGGGCTTGTCCTTGCCCCCTTGCCAGATCAGGGTGTTGCCGTCGATCAAGTGGGCACTGGCGCCCGCCACGCCGAAGGCGGCGGTGAAGGCCTCGGCGCGGCTCCCGAAGATCTCGTTCTTGCCGGCGACGATGGCCACGGTGCGGTCCGGGTGATCGCTGAAGACCACCTTCATGTCGCTGCCGGTCAGGTTGGCCAGATCGCCGTTGCGGGCGATGAAGTTGATGCAGCCTTCCAGCTTGCTAAGGGGCACCACCCAGCTCGGGCCGAAGCCGTCGGCCGCGGCCGGGGTGTTGACCTTGTCGTCCCAGCCCGCGTTGAGGCCGCTCTCGGCGGTGGCGCTGCAGGCGTCGTTGTTCCACAGGTGCAGGCTGTAGTTGGCGAAGGGGCCTGTGACCCCGCGGGCCGCACTGGTCTGGGTATCCACCAGGGCGATCACCGCCTGATCGGGCCCGGCCACCAGTTGCTCGGCAGGGGGTTGCACATTGGGCAGACGGGCGACGGGGCCGTCCGTGGGTTCAGGGGTGGAGGGGGAGGAGCTGTTGTCATTGCAGCCGGACAAAAGCGCGAGCAGTGAGGCTGTTACCAGCGCCACTTTGGTCTTTTTCATATCCATTTTTTTATAATTCCCGCTGTAGTTAGTCTCGATATCCGAGTACCCGGTCATTGCCGAGCGGTGCCATATTAATCAGCAGAAATCGTTTCAAATGTGAGCAGGGGGGCAAAAAAGTTAACCGCTTTCAACAAGATAACGTTTTCATAACGAAAATCGGATCGGGCTCACAGACCTGCCGCCCGATTCGGCACATACCTGCGGGCAGAGCCATGATGTCTGGAAAAATTGATTTCCGATCAAATGGATAAGTGGATACGGCAAGAGAGAGGGAGCCACGACAGATGAAGCGGATTGAGGAGCAGGCCAGGCGGCTGGACCAGGAGTATCAAGAGATTGCCCAGCTGTTTGACCAATTTTGTCAGCAGGCGGGGACGCTCGCCGAGCAGTACCACTTCTTCAACTGGCCGGATTATGAGGATACCCCGCCCCTCGCCCGAGCCTTTACCCTGCTGGGAGAGCCACGGGAGCTGCGGCTGCGCTGCCAGCCGGGGGAGCGCGGCAGTTTGAGCGGGCTGATCCAGGTGTGCGGCGAGGAGGGAACAATCCACGCCAGCCTCGGCTTTCGGGCCGACGGCCACCTGCTGCTGGAGTCGGGCCGGCTGCTGGACAACCCGCCAGAGCTGCTGCTCAAGCTGCTGCTCGGCGCCATCTGGCAGCACAAACCGGAGGATGTGCAGGGCCAGCCACACTGAGCCAAAAAAACAGGAAGGGGCCTTGGCCCCTTCCTGCTGTTGCGGGCGGCCAACCGGCCAGGATCAGGAAGCGCTCACCTCTATGGTGACGTGCACCAGCTCCTCGTGGATGGCGAGCCGGGCGCGGATCTCGCTGGCGGAAACCGGCGCCGCCATCAGCAGGGAGAGCACGCAGGCATACTGCTGCTGGCCCACCCGCCAGACGTGCAGATCGCGCACTTCGGCGTCCGGCAACTCGGCGATCACCTCGCGGATCTCCGCCACCAGCGGCGCGTCCATCTCGGCATCCAGCAGCACCCGGCCGGAGTCGCGCAGCAGGCCCCAGGCCCACACCGCCACCAGCCCGGCCCCCACTATGCCCATCAGGGGATCCAGCCAGTCGGCCCCCCACAGCATGCCCCCCACCAGCGCCAGAATGGCCAGCACCGAGGTGGCCGCATCCGCCAGCACGTGGATGTAGGCGGCGCGCAGGTTGAGATCCTGATGACCGTGATGATCGTGTGAGTGATCGTGGTCGTGATGATCATGATGGTGGTCGTGACCGTGTCCATGGTGATGAGCGTGATCATCCTTGAGCAGCCAGGCGCAAGCCAGGTTCACCAGCAGGCCGACGATGGCGATGGCGATGGCCTGCTGGTAGTGGATCGGGCTGGGATCCAGCAGCCGGAACACCGACTCGAACAGCATCATGCCGGCCACCCCCACCAGCAAGAGGGCGCTGGTAAAGCCCCCCAGCACCTCGATCTTCCAGGTGCCGAAGCTGAATCTGTGGTCGCGGGCGAAGTGGCGGGCGGCGCGGTAGGCCAGCACCGACAGGCCGAGCGCCAGCGCGTGGGAGCTCATGTGCCAGCCGTCGGCCAGCAGCGCCATGGAGTTGTAGAACCAGCCGCCGCCGATCTCCGCCACCATCATGATGACGGTCAGCAGCACGGCCCAGCGGGTCTTCTGTTCGGCCAGCGGATTCCCTTCGTGGACGACGGGTTGGTGGCAGTGGGATGAGGCGAGGGATGACATGGATTTCTCCTGAGGACGACAATGCAATATACTATACCCCAGTATAGTTTTATTGATCGAGAGGATCCTGCATGTCACACACCATTCACGGCAAGAAGAAGCTGCTGGCGCGGGTGCGCCGCATCAAGGGACAGGCAGGGGCACTGGAGAGCGCGCTGGAGCAGGAGAGCGACTGCGCCGCCATCTTGCAGCAGATCGCCGCCATTCGCGGCGCCGTCAACGGCCTGATGCTGGAGGTGCTGGAGGGCCACATGCGCGAGCATCTCGGCGCCGAAGAGGCGACCCCGGCCGAGCGGCTGGAGGATCTGGATCAGGTGGTGCGGGTATTGCGATCCTATCTGAAGTAGGGCCGGTAGATGGAGCCATGCGTAGCCCCGCCTCATCCCGTTGACGGCTGGGCGGCGTCGGCCCCACGGCCCCCGCCCCTTTCAGACTTGAGCCCTCGCCGGCTTTACGCCATGATGACCGCCGATCATTGATCGCCATACCCTGGATTCCATTTCGCAAGGACCCCCCATGTTTGAACACGTCGATGCCTATGCTGGCGACCCCATCCTGACCCTGGTCGAGACCTTCCACAAAGACACCCGCGAGCAGAAGGTGAACCTGGGGATCGGCCTCTATTACGACGAGCAGGGCCGCATTCCGCTGCTGGCCTCGGTACAGCAGGCCGAAGCCCAGCGCGCCGCCGCCCCGGCCCCCCGCCCCTACCAGCCGATGGAAGGCGCCGCCAACTACCGCACCGCAGTGCAGCACCTGCTGTTCGGTGCCGACCACGAAGCGGTCAAGGCGGGTCGCATCGCCACCATCCAGACCATCGGTGGCTCGGGCGCCCTGAAGATCGGCGCCGATCTGCTCAAGCGCTACTTCCCGACCTCCGAGGTGTGGGTCAGCAATCCCACCTGGGACAACCACAAAGCGATGTTCGAGGGCGCCGGCATCAAGGTGCACGATTACCCCTACTACGATGCGGCCACCGGCGGCGTGCAGTTTGACGCCATGATCGACTGCCTGAGCAGCCTGCCGGCAAAAAGCATCGTGCTGCTGCACCCCTGCTGCCACAACCCGACCGGGGTGGATCTCTCTCGCGCCCAGTGGGACCAGGTGATCGCGCTGGTAGTCGAGAAGAATCTCATTCCTTTCATGGACATCGCCTATCAGGGCTTCGGCGACGGGCTGGAAGAGGATGCCTACGCCATTCGCGCCATGGTGGCCGCCGGCGTCAGCTTCTTCGTCAGCAACTCCTTCTCCAAGAACCTCTCCTTCTACGGCGAACGTTGTGGCGGCCTGTCGGTCATCTGCCAGGATGCCGAAGAGGCGAGCCGCGTGCTGGGCCAGATGAAGGCCACCGTGCGCCGCAACTACTCCAGCCCCCCCACCCACGGCGGTCAGATCACTGCGGCCGTGATGAACGACGCCAGCCTGCACGCCATGTGGGTCGGTGAGGTGACCGAGATGCGCACCCGCATCAAGGCGATGCGCGAGAAGCTGTTCGAGGTGCTGAGTGCCAAGGTGCCGGGCCGTGACTTCAGCTACTTCATCAACCAGCGCGGCATGTTCAGCTACACCGGCTTCACCCCGGAGCAGGTGGACAGACTGCGGGAGGAGTTCGCCGTCTACCTGGTGCGCTCCGGTCGCATGTGCGTGGCGGGCCTCAACAGCCGCAACGTCGACTACGTGGCCGACGCCATGGCCGCCGTGCTCAAGGGCTGATCCCCGCAAGCCCCGCTCAGGCGGGGTTTTTTGTTTGTCCCGCTTGCTCGTGGAACCGTTATGGATCTCATTGCCCTCTCCCGCCTCGGCGGTCGCCATCTGGTCACCCTGCACCTGCTGCTCGACAGCCAGAGCGTCACCCGCACCGCCGAGCGGCTCTGCACCACTCCCTCCACCGTCAGCAAGACCCTCAACCAGCTGCGGGATCTGCTCGGCGATCAGCTGCTCTACCGCCAGGGCAACCAGCTGTTGCTGACCCCGTTCGCCGAGCGGCTCGGCCCTACGCTGCACCGGCTGCTGAGCGAGCTGAACGGCCTCACCGGCCAGGGCGGGTTCGATCCCGCCAGCTGGCAGGGGCAGCTGAAATTTGCCCTGCGCGAGAGCGGCATGGTCTGGCCCATGGGCCCCATCCTGGCGCAGCTGATGCGCGAGGTGCCGGGCCTGGTACCCGACATTCGCAACAAGGATGAGCAGGGGTTGGCGGCACTGGCGGCAGGCAAGCTGGACTTCGTGATCCTGCCCCACGATCAGAGCCAGCCCCTGCCCCGCCAGCAAGGGCTGGTGTGGGAGACCCTGCGCGAGGACAAGCTGGTCTGCCTGCTGCGCGCGGATCACCCGGCGCTGGCGCGATCCTGGGATCTCGATGCCTACCTGAGCTGGCGCCATATCGCCATTCGCGATCAGGAGCTGGCCAACCCCTTCTTCGAACAGAGCCTGGCCCAGTTGCAGGTGCGCCGGCAGATCGCCGCCATCCTGCCGGATTTTGGCAGTGCGGCGGCCCTGCTGCGCCAGAGCGATCTGATCCTCACTGCCATCGGTGGCTGGGCAGAGCAGGCGGCCCCCCACGCTCTGGTGAGCAGGCCGGTGCCCTTCGATTACGGTGCCGTCACCCACAGCCTGGTGTGGTACGGCCCGGCCGGAGAAGAGCCGGCCCGGCGCTGGTTTCGCCAGCGCATCCTGCAACTGGCCCGCGAGCTGGGATAAGGACGACCATGCCCGGCACACTCAGGCCGGGCATGGCGGGTGTCAGGGTTTCTTGGTGTAGATGGGGCTGGGGAAGGGAGAAACGTTGTTGCCCAGTTCGGTGATGCGGGCGGCCCCCTGCTTGCGCACCTGATCGACCCGCAGCACGTGGTGCATGGGGATCATGGTGCGATTGACGTCGGCAAATTCACTCTTCAACTTCTCGTGGCTGGGGTCGACGATGAGCGCCGTGTGGTTGTCCCACACGAAGTTGGCGATCTCGATGAAGCCGAACAGCTGACCCTGGCTCACTTCCCTGACATAGACTTCGTAACGCTCGTTGTGACAAATGAACTGCACTCGATATAAGGCGTTGGATTCACTCATGTTCGTCTGTTGATAGTGGGCGATTGACCCATTCTAGCCGCCACCTCGCAGAGCTCAAATAGACAGCAATCACAGTTACGTCATCTCAAGACTCAGGCAGCAAAAAAGCCACGCCAAACCGCTCGGTTCGCCGTCCAATCTTGCCTTGTAGTATCAAATCCCTTTGCGATCAGTTGATTAGCATCCGGCTACTCAGAGCAGTGGCGGCAGGCTGACCGGGCCGAGCCCGGCCACCGCCAGCGCAGCGGCCAGCTGCTCCAGCTCCTCTCGCGCCGCCTCTGGCCAGCCCTGCGCCGCCCCGCGCACGCCGTGATGGCGAAAGCCGTTGAGGCGGATGGGCACGGGCCCGAGGGCGCACAAGAAGGCGGCGAGCCCGCCCTCCAGCGTGCCGTCGGCGGCGAGATAATCGCTCTGCCCCGGCACCTGCAGCAGGCGTACCTCCGCCAGCTTGCCCGCCTGCGCCAGCAGTTGCAGCGACGCCAGCACCCGCTCGCGGCCATAGCCGGTCAGCGTGTGATGCACAGAGTCGCGCCACCCCTTGAGATCGATCATGGCGCCGTCCAGCACCGGCAGCAGCCGCTGCCAGCCAGCCTCGGCAAGCGAACCGTTGCTGTCGAGCAGGCAGTCGAGATGAGCCAGATCCGGCGCCCCCTTGATGGCCGTGAACAGCGCGATCACGAACGGCAACTGGGTGGTGGCCTCACCGCCGGAGACGGTAATGCCGGTCAGCAGCGGGCCGTAGCGGCGCAGCAGAGCCAGCACCTCGGCCACCGTCATGGTGGCGGTCTTGGGGCTGGCGCTGCGGGGGCAGGCATCGAGACAGGCATCGCAGTCGGTGCAGTGCGCCGCCTGCCAGCTCACCCGTCCCTCGTGCAGGGTCAGCGCCCCGCTCGGACAACCGGGCACGCAGTCACCGCAGTGATCGCAGAGGCCGATGGTGTGCGGGTTATGACAGCCGGGGCAAGCGAAGTTGCAGCCCTGCAGAAACAGCACCAGCCGGTTGCCGGGGCCGTCCACGCAGGAGAAGGGCAGCCAGCGGCTCACCGTCGCGGTGCGCGCCGCCCCTGCCCGCCTGCCGCACTCAGTAGTCACACAGGGTCGCCTCGCGCCCCACCACCCGCGGCGCCCGCTGGCGGATCCCGGTCAGTTCGCTCGCCTCGGCGCCGAGGCAGGTGGTCTGCAGCCGCGAGCCCTCGGTCGCGAAGCGGGCCACGTCGCTCTTGCGGATCATGTAGCCGGTCACCCGCACCAGGTCGCTGTCCGCCACGTTGGCGGTGAACTCGCGCATGCCGATGGCGAGCGCCCCCTTGCACAGCTGCAGCAGCGCCTGCAGGTTCTGGCGGATGGTGGGATCCAGGGTGAGGATCTCGCTGATCCCGGAGTGATAGAAGCCGTGGTGGGGCGCCAGCGCCAGCACATGGCTGGCGGGATCCGGCTCCTCGCCATAGGGGATGCGTACCCCGGGGGTCACCCCGCGATCCACGCTGAGCCCGCCCTGGGAGTGGAGCAGGGCGCGGCCACCCCAGGCGTGCACCTGCGGCGTTTCGCTCACGTGGCGGGCGAGCTGGGCCGAGATGCGATAGCCCAGCTGGTTCGCCTCCTCGTCCCGGCCGTAGCGCTCCGGCAGATTCTCCTTGTCCATCAGAAGGTTGACCGCCTCGGCCATGCCGTAGATGCCGAACATGGGTACGAAGCGATCCTCTTCCAGCAGCCCCTCCTGCACCAGGAAGCTGTCGAAGAAGCCTGACTCCTGGTGCAGGAAGGCGGCACGCGCCTCGATCAGGCGGGAGGCGAGGCGGCAGTAGTGGGGCAACAGGCAGCCCAGGAAGTCGTCGATGCCGTGGGCCTGCTCGGCCACCCGCTTGAGGGAGACCCGCACCAGAGTATTGGCACCGCCCGCCTGGGGCAGGGCGTTGTAGCAGCTGACGATACCGAAGCCGCGCTCATCGAAGGTGTTGCGATGCAGCGGGTAGTTGGCGATGTGGGGCTTGCTGCAAGCCGCGATGTTCTTCACCCCCTGCAGCAGCAGGCTGTCCGGGGTCTGCGCCGGATCGTGGAACAGGGTGAGGTTGGGAGCCACCTGCTTGAGATCGCCGTCGATGCGCAGGATCAGGCGGCAGAGCCGGTTGTCATCCGGGCCTATGTTGACGTGCATGAAGGCATCCGGCAGCACCCGGTCCAGGTAGATCCAGAACCCCTTCAGCTTGCGATAGAGGGCCTCGTCATCCAGCTCACCGACGAAGGGCAGCAGCAGGTGGTCGAGTCGGCCCAGCCAGACCGGCATGCCGGTGACGGAGGGCACGTGGTGGTAGAGGATGCGCAAGGCATCGAGCGCCTCGTCAAAATCCTGCGGCGGTGCCAGCTCCAGCCAGGCCGAGCCCTGGCGCAGGAACTTCTCGTAATCCGGCAGCACATAGCGCGGCTTGTAGGGGGCGTGCCCCTCGAACATGTCGCAGACAAAGCCCTTGGCCATCGCCTCGCTCACCTCGGCGGGCAGTTCGGGATAGGGCAGCGCATTCTCGGCGGCCAGCGCCAGGGCATGGCTCTTCTGGGCCGGTGACAGCAGGGGATCGCGCACGATGCGCTGGCAGGTTTCGGTGAAGGACATGGCTCGCTCCTCGACGGATGGGAGCTAAATCCTCACACTTGAGAGGTGTTTTTTGAAGTGACATTCACAACATGGCGGATATCCAATAAAGACATCCGCCATGCAAGATCACGGGCCTAGCCCAGCCAGGGCAACAGCTGGGCCACGCCCCCCTGCCAGCGCAGCAGGAAGAAGCCCCCCATGCCGACCACCACCACCAGCAGGGTCGGCAGCCGCAGCAGGGTCAGCACCGTCACCAGCAGGGTGGCGACCAGGTAGTCCGGATCCCAGCTCAGCCCAGTGCCCGGCTGGTAGCTGAAGACGATGGGCAACCAGATGGCGGTCAGCACCGACTGGGCCGAGAAGCTGAGGAAGGCCCCCATCTCGGCACCTGGCTGATAGCGGGTCAGCCGCGAGAAGAAGGCGAAACGGTTGAAGAAGGTGATCAGGGCCAGCAGGCCTATCATCAGCCAGCTCATGATTACCTCCTCATCCGATGCAACACATAACCCACCAACATGCCCGAGAGCGCCGAGATGATGATGTAGACCTCCGCCAGCAGCGGCTTGGTGAGCAGCGCCATGGCACCGCTCACCAGGGTGGCCGCCACCATGGGCAGGTTCTTCATGGCGGGAATGGTCATGGCGATGAAGGTGGCGGCGATGGCAAAATCCAGCCCCATCTGATCCAGTCCGTCGATGTACTGGCCGGCGGCGATGCCGAGCAGGGTCGCCGCATTCCAGAACAGATAGAAGACGAAGCCAGCAATGAGCGCGTAGGCCGGGTCGAAGCGACCGCTGCGCTCCCGGTCTTTGAGCGCCACCGCGAACATCTCGTCGGTCAGAAAGAACGCCAGACTGGCGCGCCAGCGCAGGGAGAGCGGCAGCACGTCGCGGCGAAAGGTGAAGCCGTAGAGCAGGTGCTGAGAGGTGATGACAAAGGTGGAGCCCATGATGGGCACCAGTGGCGTCCCCGCCCCAAACAGGGTGGTGGCCGAGAGCTGGGCGGCGCCGGCATAGACCAGCAGCGACATCAGCTGGGCCTGCAGCGGGCTCAGCCCCACCTGCAGCGCCAGGGCGCCGCACAGGATCCCCCAGGGGATCACCGAGACGGAGAGCGGCAGAATATCGATCGAGGCGCGCCACCAGAGCGCGCGGGTACTCTCGGCCCCGACGGGCCGGGAGCAGGTTGCTGATGGCATGGGATCATCCTTGTTGCGTCCACGGCGAGCCGGAAAAACTAGCACAGCACGGGGACGGATACCAAGAGGCTGCGGGTAAAGAAAGAGGATGGAGACAGAACAGGGGGAGCCAAAAAACAGAACGCCACCCGGAGGTGGCGCGCTGCAGAGAGTCAGGGCTGAATGACGATGGGGGTGCCGGGTTCAATGGCGTTCCACACTTCGTCCAGATCCTTGTTGAGCATGGCGATGCAGCCATTGGTCCAGTTGGACGGCTGCAGGCGGGTGTTGCCTATGCTGTTGCGCTGACCGTGGATCATGATCATGCCGCCCGGTCGCACACCCATCTCGTTGGCCGCCTTGATGTCGTCCAGATTCGGGTAGTTGATGTGGATGGCCTTGTAATAGTTGGAGTTGGTCTTCTTGTAGTCGAGGATGTAACGGCCTTCCGGCGTGCGCTGATCCCCTTCCCGCTGCTTGTGCCCCTTGGGAGCCGGACCCAGAGCGATCCAGTAGCGTTTGACCTCCTTGCCATCCTTCATCAGGGTCAGGCTATAACTCGATTTCTTCACCACCACCATATCGGCGGACAGGGTGGCAAAACTCAATGCGGGCCACAGCCCCAGCAAACACAGTAATACGGCTCTCATTCCATCCCTCGGCAAGCCTCTGGTAAGGGCTTTTCTGTTACCAAATCATCTGAACTGCACCGCCTCGTGTGGCGGGCGAGCGCCATCATATTGGATCGCCATCAATACTCAATATATCCAGAGAAACATATCCCGCGCCATCTTTTATAGATTGTTACAATTAACTGCCAAAACAACGGGATAACCCCCCTATCTCGGGATAGTCCCGGGCGGGACATTGGGGGAAGATAAGGCGCTTTTCACCTCTCAGGAACCTCACGATGCGATACCGACTCTCCCTGCTGCTCCTGCTGCTCTGCTCCTCCCTGCAGGCGGCCGAGCCGCTCTGGCTGCGCGAGCCCGCCCTCTCCCCCGACGGCAAGCAGCTTGCCTTCACCTGGCAGGGCCGCGTCTACCTGAGCGCGGGGGATGGCGGCCCCGCCATGCCCCTCACCGATAGCAACTACCTGAGCCAGCGCCCGCTCTGGTCGCCGGATGGCAAGCTCATAGCCTTTGCCGCCAACCTCTACGGCAACGAAGATGTGTTCGTGGTGCCGAGCCACGGCGGCGAGATGGTGCGGCTGACCCGGGATTCGCGCCCCGACCTGCCCCAGGCCTTCAGCGCCGACGGCAAGCAGCTGCTGCTGAGCAGCCAGCGCCTCACCGACCCCGACGCCGATCACTTCGTGGCAGAAGGCTATCAGGCCGGCAACCTCTACTGGACGCCGGTTGCCGGCGGCCCGCTGACCCCGGCCCAGCCCCTGCCCGCCACCCTGGCCCGCCCCCACGGCAACCAGCTGGCCTACCAGATGCCGGGCATGGATCAGCCGTTTCGCAAGCACCAGCACTCGTTCGCGGTCTCCCGTCTGTGGTTGTTCGACGGCAAACAGCATCGCCAGCTGACCGAAGACAGGGTGGCCGCCAGCGATCCGGTCTGGGATGAGCAGGGCAAGCAGCTCTACTACCTGAGCGAGCGCAGCGGCGATTTCAACGTCTGGCAACGGGATCTGGCCAGCGGCCAGGATCGCCAGCTCACCCACTTCAAGGGCCATCCGGTGCGCGGCCTCTCTGCCTCCCGCCAAGGGGATCTGGTCTGGTCCTGGCAGGGGGAGCTCTACCGCCTCGATGCCGGCAGCGACACCCCGCGCAAGCTCGTCATCCAGCCACTGTTCGCCAAGGTACCGGCCGAGCAGAGCTGGCAGCCCGGCCCCGTCGACGAGGCCATCGCCCGCCAGGACGGGGAAGAGGTGATCCTGGTCAGCCAGGGGGATCTCTACGCGGTCGACACCCGGCGCGAGCGGGTACGCCAGCTCACCCGCCACCCCAGCGAGCAGTCGGCGCCGCGCTATCTGGATAAAGAGCAGGAGCTCATCTACCTCTCCGAACAGGAGGGGCCGGCGGCGCTGTATCGCCTCAAGAAGGGGCAGCCGGACAAGCTGTTCAGCGACCCCGGCACCCTGACCGAGGAGAAACTGCTGGCCATTCCGGGCGCCGCCATCAGCGTGCCGACCCTCTCCCCCGACGGCAAACAGCTCGCCTTCGTGGTGGACGGCCAGGCCGTCCACCTGCTGGATCTGGCCAGCGGCAAGCAGCGCCAGCTGGTCGCCGCCGAGTTCAACCCCTCCCGCCACGCGGTGGAACTGGCCTTTGCCCCCGATTCACGCCACCTGGCGCTGACCATCCAGCCCGACTCCGCCCAGCAGGAGATCGCCGTCATCGATACCCGGGATGCCAAGGCCAAACCGATCAATGTCAGTCTCAACGGCTATCGGGATGGCGAGCCTGCCTGGAGTCAGGACGGCGGCATCCTCTACTGGCAATCCACCAAGTACGGTGTGCTGGGCGCCGATGGCGAGCCCCTCGGCGGCAGCCTGCTCGGCCTCTACAGCAGTCGCGCCGCCAAGAGCGACTTCATCGCCGAACAGGCACCGCCCAAGGCCGGTTACGGTTTCGAAGCCGACCGGCTGGCCCACCGGGAGGCACTCCAGCTGCAGCCAGAGGGCCCCATCCTCGCCAGTCGCATCGTCGACGATCATCTGATCTATCTGGTGGAGGTGATGGACGCCAACGGCGAGAGCGAGATCAAGGGCTATGCCCAGGATCTGCGCAAGGGTGAAACCAAGCTGCTGTTTGCCGAGCAGCCGGGGCCGGCGCTGGCCAGCCTCAACCAGGATGCCAGCCTCGCCACCCTGGTGCGGGAGGGGGAAATCGCCCTCATCGATACCCGCTCCGGCGAGGCCAGCAGCCACCCCTTCAATCTGCTGATCACCGCCAGCTGGCAGGATCGGATGAGCGCCGCCTTCGACCAGATCACCCGTCTCACCCGGGACGAGTTCTACCGGGCCGACATGAACGGAGTGGACTGGGACGGCTATGTGGCCGCCTATCGCCGCCTGCTGCCCGGCATCAGCAACGATCGTGACTTCGGCAACCTGCTGGCGGAGCTGGCCGGCGAGCTCAATGTCTCCCACACCTGGGGCAGCGGTCCGGCCCCCTCCCTGCGCATGCCGGACGAGACTGCCAGCCTCGGCGGTTACTGGCGCGAGCGACAGGGGGCGGTCGAGCTCGACGCCCTGCTGGCCGGCGGCCCGCTGGAGCAGGAGACGGATCTGGCGCCAGGCGCCCGCCTGCTGGCCGTCAACGGCACCGAGCTGCACAGCCTCAACGAACTGGATGCCCTGCTCAACCACCAGGCCGGCCAGCGACTGGCGCTCACTGTGCTGCCCAAGGGGGCCAAGGAGCCCAGCCAGCTGGAGGTCACCGCCATCGACCTGCAGCAGGAGTATCAGTTGCAGCTCGACGGCTGGGTCGCCAAGCGCCGCAGCCAGGTGGAGCAGTTGAGTCAGGGGCGGGTCGGCTATGTCTATCTGCCGGAGATGAGCAGCGCCGTCTATGAGGAGGTGGTGGCCGACGCCCTCGGTCGCCAGCGCAATCGCGAGGCGCTGATCGTCGACGTGCGCTTCAACAAGGGGGGCTATCTGGCCAACACTCTGGTGGAGTTCCTGACCGGCAGCGGCAGCGCCCAGGGCATGGCCCGCAGCTGGCCACGCCTTGGCAAGGGGGAGACGGACGCCGCCACCCGCCAGTGGACCAAACCCTCGGTGGTGCTGGTCAATGCGGGCAGCTACTCGGAAGGCTCGGCCTTTCCCCAGTACTACCGCACCCTCAAGGTGGGCCCCATCGTCGGTGAGCCGGTGCCGGGCACCGGCACCATGGTGTACGCCCACACTTCCAGGCTGATCCCGGGCCTTGCCTACGGCATCCCGACCCTGGGGCTGCGCAACCCCGACGGCACCCTGTACGAGAATCAGGAGCTGATCCCGGACGTGCAGGTGGCACTGACCCCGGCCGACATGCTGGCGGGGCGCGATCCCCAGCTGGTCGCCGCAGTGCAGGCCGCCCTCGCCCAGTTGACCACGAATGCGAAACCCGCAGCCAAACGGGCTGACTGACGCCAGCCAGCAAAAGAGGAGCCGGCCGGGCTTGCCCGGTCGGCTCCTCTGACAGACAGACATCAAGGGCGCCCCACCTGTTGCGGGGCGCCCTTGATGCATCAGGCCGGCTGCGTCTCGGCCGGCTGGCGTGCCAGCGCCAGCTGATACCTGTGCTCGGCCAGCTCCAGCTCGCGGCGCGCCTCGTCCACCTTGCCATCGGCGCTCTTCACCGCCGCCACCAGCTGGTTGTAGCGATCCCAGCTGCCGTTGTACTCGTTCACCTCGGCCTGGTAGCGCTGGCTGATCTCGTTGGACTGGCGAATGATGGCGTTGTTCTCATCGTGCAGCTGATCGATGCGGGCGCTCAGGTTCGCCTGGATGGCGCGGATCCGGCGATACTCTTCCGGGCCGTAGCTGCCGTTGTAGCTGTTGTGCTCACGCACCAGCCGGTTGATCTCCTGCACCGTCTGGCGGTTGCGCTGGTTCAGCTGGCTCAGCTCGCGCTGGTAGCGATCAAAGTTGCCCTTGAGCGTCTGCTGGCGATCCTGCAGGGCGGTTCTGGCCGCCACCTGCTGGCTGTAGTGCTCCTGAGCCGCCGCCAGGTCCTGGCGTCGGGTCTCGAGGGAGCGCTCCAGCTCGCCCAGATCCGGCAACTCTTCCGTCACCATGGTGGGGTAGAAGGCGGCGATCTGCGGCGTCGTCACCCTCAGCGCCCGCACCGCATCGGCTCCGTTGGCCTGATCCCGGTAATCCACGCCGCACGGCTGCCCCTTGCAGATCAGGTCCGGGCTGGAGAACTTGTACTCGTGGCTGTAGACCCCGAAGCTGGAGGGATAAGCCATCACGGTGGCGAAAGAACCCCGCACCCCGTGCCCCAACGCATAGTGATAAGTGCCCCCCGTGCCATCCTGCAGGCGGGAGTGGTTGAGCCCCATGTTATGACCCAGCTCGTGCGCCAGCACCACGTCGCCACAGCCGGTGGCCGTCACATGGCTGAACATGCTGCCGGCATCCTGGGAGACATCCCCGTCGGCATACGCCTTGCTGCCATCGGGATAGGTCGCGGAACCACCAACCCAGGCCAGCCCGCAGCTGCCGTGGTCACCGGTCTGGGGGCGCATCAGCACCACCATGTCGGCGCCATAACGGGTGCGCAGGGTCGGTACCTGCTTGAAAGCCGGATCCTGCTGGTAGGTCACCGCGTTGAGCGCGGATTTGTCGGTGCCGCCATCCGGGTAATTGACCTGCTGGTCGTGCACGGCCCGCACCGTCAGATCCAGGCCGCTGGCGGCATAGATCTGGTTGGTGACGTTGATCATGTGCTGGATCCGGGTCTGCGCATCCCCTTGATAGCGGGCCGCCAGCCCCGGACTGTGCAACACCATCAGGTCGATGGTTTCCGCCAGCACCGGGGTCGCCCCGAGCAATCCCGCAATCATGATCCCCAAGGTGGTTTTCTGCATGTGATCTTCCTTTTCTGTTGTTATTGGTGAGTCGGGATCAGGGCGTCATCGCCGCCATGACCCAGATCCAGCGGCGGGTTCTTGTAAACCCAGCCCTTGCCTCCCAGGGTCTCGACGGAGTAACTGCCTTGCGGCGTGCCGATGAACCCGAAAGTCGCTTGCTTGCCGACGGTGAAATTGACCGGATAGCTGTCACCGTCAACCCGAATTTCCCCCTGCCAGTTGCGCTCCCCGCCCCGCTGCAGTTCAACCTTGGTCACCCTGGCCTGCAGGGTGCTGCCGTCTGGCAGCGGCAGGGCCACGCTGTCGCCCACCTGGGCCTGCTCCAGGTCGCTGCCCTGCAGGGCGATCGGCTGGGGTTGCTCGACCGCATCGCCGGGCTCCGCCAGCGGAAAGTCCGCATCCACCTCGGCCGCCTGCCAAGGGGTCTCCAGCTGCTGGCTGCCATCTTCCCGCAGCCGATCCGGCTTGGCGGGGGCTGCGACCGGCGCCGGCTTGAGCACGGGGGCAGGCATGGCGGCGAGTGGCGCGAGCTCCGCCAGCGGGCCGCTATCCGCCGCGTGCCCCTCATCCCCTGCCGCCCCCTGGCCGGGCGCCACCGCTTGCGGCCACAGGTACCAGCCGATCACTCCAGCCAAGAGGGCGCACAACCCCAGCCAAGGCTTCCATTTCGCTCTCTTCATACTGATACTCCAGTCAAAAACAATCCTTATAAAACAATGGATTGCGTTCAAAGTGAGCAGGCATGCTAGAAACCGCCGAGCAGGCTGGCACCCCCCTATATGGGGCGTCGAAAAAATGGACGCGGGAGGTTCACCCCTGCAGGAGGAGTCACACAAGCCAGTGCTGGCGGGGGCTGAGAGAGGGTTCGAATGATGCTTTTTTGCCGCATGAAAATGGCCCCAAAAAGGGCTGGAATGAGGCCATTCACCCCATATGGGTTAAGCAGATTTGGCTGTACCGGGGGGCAGGCGTCGGCGTACCCTGATGGCATCAATCAGGTCAAGGATGTTGCATGAACGGTTTGCCGATACGGGCGCCAGCACTGGGCTGGCTGTTGATTTCACTGCTGGCGGCGCCGCTGGCCGCCGCCCCCCTGACGCTGCAGGGCGAGACCCAGCGTTACCGCATCGATCCCGATACCCTGGCCATCTCGGTCAACCAGATCCCGGTCAGCACGGGCCAGCCCGCCCGCCAGGTCGATCAGTTGCAACAAGGGGAGCAGCAGGCCAGCTGGCACTGGCCCGCCCAGGACGCCAGGGTGGAGGTCAAGCTGGATGGTGACGACCTCTTGCTGACGCTGGTCAGCGACAGTCCCCGTCAGCTGGCCTGGTTCAGCCTGCCGAAAAACCAGACCCACCTCTCCCTGGCCTTCGGCGAGGGCAGCCGCTTCTCGGTGCGCGACAGCGACTGGCTCGGCTATGTCGGCGACGAGCTGGCCGAGCTCAACACCCATTACGACCTCAAACTGCCGCTCTGGAGCCAGGATGCCGGCAAGCAGACCTACAGCTGGATCCTGCAGACCCCCTACGACAACCGGCTTCGCTTCAGCCGCCAGGGAGGCCGGCTGCAACTGAGCGCCAGCCATGAATTCAGCAGCTTCAACCAGCAGGCGCCTATGGTGGTGCGGCTGAGCGTGGGGGATGACTGGCTGGCCGGCGCCCGCCGCTACCGGGCGTGGTTGCAGAGCGAGGGGGACTGGCAGTCTCTGGCCGACAAGGTCGCCCGCATCCCCGCCGGGCGGCGGCTGATCGGCGCCAGCCATGTCTACCTGTGGGGTGATGCCCTGCTCGATCGGCAAGATGTGAAGGCGTGGCCCGCGCTGCAGGCCAAGCTCCGGCAAAAGCCGGAGTGGCTGCAAGGCTTCAACAGCGAGGAGCGGGAGGCGCTGGCCGCCAAGGCGCCAGAGCCCTGGCAGCAGGCGCTGATCATGGCGGGTCTCAACCGGCTGATTGCCGACCAGCTGCCGCTGCCTGCCCAGCAGGGCCCGCAGGCCCAGAGCAAGGTGCTGGCCCTGCGCCAGCAGTGGGTCAAGAGCCAGTTCGGTGAGCAACTGGTGGCGCAGGAGCGCTGGGGCCAGGGGCTGTCGCTGCCGGTGATCGAGGCGCTGCAGCAGGCGGGACTGCGCAAGCTGTGGCTCGGCACCCCGCAATGGACGGCGGCCC
Source organism: Aeromonas sp. S41-2 (assembly GCF_027705845.1). NCBI lineage: Bacteria > Pseudomonadati > Pseudomonadota > Gammaproteobacteria > Aeromonadales > Aeromonadaceae > Aeromonas > Aeromonas sp. S41-2. The sequence continues at coordinate 153,781 of NZ_JAPDCG010000004.1, forward strand.
TGCAGCAGGGCTATGCCCTCACCGCCGCCCAGCGCCAGGGCTATCTGGTGGGCAGCTATGATTCTTACGATACCGCCATCGCGCCCGGCACCAACGACAGCTGGCTCACCGCCCAGCTGCCGCCGGAGATCGGCAAGCGCTGCGCCATCGTCGAGGCCAACGGCAAGCCCAAGCCGGGCTTTGGTGGCGAGGGGGTCTATCTCAATCCGGGCTGCACCCTGCCGTTTGCCAAGAGCCGCATGAGCGAGCTGGCCAAGGTCAGCGGCATCAACAGCCTGTTCCTCGATGTGGACGGCACCGCCATGGCCTCGAACGATTACAACCCGGCCCACCAGCAGGGCAGCCAGGCGATGATCGCCGACCGCAACGCCCGCATGAGCTGGGTGGGAGAGCGGCTCGGGCTGGTGCTCGGCTCGGAGGATGGCAACGCCCTCACCAGCAAGCCGCTGCTGTTTGCCCACGGCATCCAGAGCTGGGGCTTTGGCTGGACCGATGCCGCCATGCGCAAGCAGGCCAAGTCTCCCTACTACCTCGGCAAGTGGTGGCCGGACGAGGCGCCGCAGGTCTTCTTCCAGCCTGCCCGGCTCAAGCCGCGCTACCTGAAGACGGTGTTCAACCCGGCGGATCGGCTGCCCCTCTATCAGACGGTGTTCCACGACTCCGTGCTCAACAGCCACCACTGGCTGCTGGACAACCTGAAATTCCCGGGCATCAAGGAGGAGCGTGCCCTGCTCGGCCTGCTCTACAACACGCCGCCGCTGGTCAACCTGAGTCGCAGCACGCTGGCGAGCCGCCTGCCGGAGCTGGTGAGGCTAGACAGCCAGTTCGGCCCGCTGCACGAGGCGCTGTGGGACAAGGCTCTGGTGGGCTTTCGCTGGCGTGACGGGGTGGGCCGGGTGCAGGAGACCCGCTTCTCCGACGGCAGCCGGCTGGTGGCCAACTTCGGCCACAGCTCCATCATGATCGACGGCCACAAGCTGCCGGGCCGCCAGCTGCTGGTGGCGCTCAAGGACAAGCCGGTCAGCGTGCTGAAGATCCAGGGCTGAACCCGGGCAGCCATCAGGAGGGGGTCGCCCCGCTGGCCGGGGCGGGCGGCAATGCATGGAGGTTGAGCCAGCGCCGGCGCAGCGCCTCCAGCGAGCCATCCTGGCGCATCTGGTCGAGGGCCCGCTGCAGGGCCTGCACCTTGGCCGGCTCCGTCGCCAGGTTGAGGGCGAAGTAGTACTGCTCGCCGTCGTCATAGACGAACAGCGGGGTGAGCGCCGCCAAGCCGTGCCCCAGCTGGTGCATGTGAAAGGCTGCCCCCAGATCCAGCGCCGTTACCAGCTCCACCCGGCCGCGCAGCAGCATGCGAAACTTGTCCTCCTCGCTGTTGACGCTGACCGGCGCCAGCCCCTGGCGGATCAGTTGCTGGGCCGAGGCCGAATTGCGCACCACGGCGATCCGGTAGTGGCTCGCCTCCTGCAGGCTGCGGGGCTGGATGTCGGTGCGCGAGCTCAGCCGCCACACCCGGATGGTGCGCGGCCCGACCGGCCCCACCCACTGGAACTGCTGCTCCCGCTCCGGGGTACGCGCCACCGAGAAGAGGATGCTGCCCACCTGATAGCGGGCATTCTGATAGGCCCGTGCCCAGGGCTGCAGCTGGATGTCACCGCGCAGCGTCAGGCCGCTGCGCGCCAGCAAGGCATGCAGCAGATCCACCGAGAAACCGCTCACCGGCTGACCGGCCAGCTGATAGTTGTAAGGGGGCATCTGCTCGGTCAGCGCCTGCAGTGCCCGGGCCGGCTGCGCCAGCCCTCCCGTCAGCAGCAGCGTGGCCAGAAGCCACCGCCACCGCGCTGTTGTTCCCACCCTCGACTCCTTCCCATGAAAACAGACCCCTGCCGCAGCAGGGGTCTGACATAATGCATGTTCACCGGCTTGCGCCTCAGTGGCTGGTCACCGTCTCCTGGTAGTGGTCGCGGATCCAGTGCTCGAAGTCGGCCAGCATGGCCGCTTCGGAGCCGCTATTGTCGGCGATAAGCTGGTCGCCGTGAACCACCCGGATGCGGGCATTGAGCGGCTCACCCTCACCGACCGGCGGACGCTGGCGGGCCGCCGCCATGCAGGCCTCTGCCTGCTGCCACGCCTCGGCCACGCTCTGGTTGCAGGCCCGGGCCAGCGGCCCGGCGCTGAAGCCCTTGCCGGTCAGGCTCTGCAGCGTCTCGTCATGGGTCATGCCGTTGCCCGGCCCCCAGTAGTGGGCGGCCAGATCCGGCCCGATGCGCGGGTTGTCGGTGAGGTAGCCGTCGCGTTTGAGGAAGTAGGCGCGGGTCTGCTCCACCGCCATCAGCGCCAGCAGATAGCCGTGATAGGCGCAGGCCGACTCCTGGTTGAGCAAGTGCGGGATAGCCAGCAGCGGACGCGGACTCTCCACCCCCAGGATCTTGCGCTCCCAGCGGCGGGCCAGTGCCAGCACGGCGGCCGGGGTGCGCTCGGCCTCGTCCATGGCGTAGAGATCCCGCTCGAAGTAGGCCACCAGCGCGATCTGGCGCTCATTGAAGGCGCGAAACGGCTGGCGTGCCTCGATCATCGCCTTGATCAGCGCATCGGGGATCGGCTCCCCCGCCGCGTTTCTGGCGTAGCGCTTGAGCCAGTCAGCGTCGTCCAGCAGGCTGTCGCAGAACATCGACTGGGTCTCGGCGTAGGCCATGGAGGTGGGCGGGAACTCCTGGGAGAAGCAGGGGGCGTTGCCGGTGACATTGGCAAAGTGCGCCGCGTGGCCGCCCTCGTGGAACAGGGTGTTGAGCCCGCTCCAGCCGCTGCCCACCTGGGCCGGGTTGGCCAGGCTGGTGAAGTTGACCACCGCCGGCACCCACTCCCCCTCCTGCCAGAAGCTCGGCACCGGGCCGTGGCAGAAGCCGTTCTCGTATTTCCCCTCCCGGGTCAGCAGATCCAGGGTGAGGGTGGCGCCGCGGTACTGGATGCCGAGCCGGCGAAAGCTCTCGACCCAATCCTGCAGCGCCCGCGAGAAGGGCACGTAAGGGTCGAGCTGGCGGGTCACGTCGCCACTCACGCTGTAGCGCAGGTTGTGAGGCAGCAGGGCCGCCTCCCCCTTGGCCGCTTTCAGCTCGGCCAGGCTCTGGTGCAGCCGCTGCTCGGTGCCGGCGATGAAGTCGTCGAGAATGGCGAACAGCTGCGCCGGACTCATCTGCTCGTTCTTGTGCACCTTGTAGTCGAAGTAGTCGCGATAACCCATGGCGCGGGCGAAGCGGTTGCGCAGCGCGACGATGGCCAGGTAGCCGTTGTCCACCACCCACCGCTCCAGGGTGTGGAACATGGCGAGCGCGCTGTGGCGCACCGCCTCGTCGCTGCTGGCGGCCAGCGCCGTGCTGGCGGCGGGCAGGCTGCCGGCCACCTGCCCGCCCTGCTCGTCCAGCAAGGTCAGCTTCAGCTCCCGGCGACGGGCAAACAGCGCCGCCTCGGCGGCCACCAGTTCGTCCATCAGGGCGGCGGCCTGAGGATCCTCGATGACGTTGCACTCGAAGAAGGCGATCCAGCCCCCCAGACCGCGCTTGAGCTCGGTCTCCTCGGCCTGGGCCTGCATCTGCCGCAGTACCGGCAGACGCGCCGGATCGGCGCAGAACGCCTTGTAGGCCTGCTCGGCGGCGGTGAAGCCGGCCTGATCGTCGCTGGTGCCCATGTAGGTGGACCAGAACAGATCCTCCTTGCGCCTGTGTACCTGCAGGTAGTCGGCGTTGAGCTGGTTGAGATAATTCCTGGCAATGGAACTCATAACTTCCCTCTTGTTATGGGGCGGCCGCGAGGGCGCCCACTCCTTTTTGGTGAAATGCCAACTCATTCACATTTTCTGCAAATTGAGCAGACAAATAGTGCGCCGGGATGCGCGCCATCACGCTATCAAAAGCGAGGGTTTCTGTCTGCTGGCTATACTGATTGTCAAATTGCTCAATTGGCGTTTTATGGCCCCAAGCCATTGAAAGTTAATTAAATGTTAATAAGAAAATAATCAGGGCCAGCCAACGGACTGGCCACCACCAGACCCGCACGGGAAAGTTAAGGAAGAGACTATGTTCAAGCTCGGTGATATTGCCGTGAGCCGCAAATTGATGCTGTTGCTCTCACTGGCGCTGATCGGTTTCATCGCACTGCTGCTCATCTCGGTCAGTGCCCTGCATCGCAATCTGATGAGTGAACGGGAAGCCAGGCTGCAGGCCGTGCTGGACCTGGCCATGAGCCGGATCCAGACGCTGGCGACCAGCCTGCCTGCCCCCCAGGCCCAGGCCGAAGCCAAGGCCATGCTCAACAGCATGCGCTTTGACGGCGACAACTACCTGTTCGTGCTGGACGAGAACCGCCGGATGGTGGTGCACCCCGTCAGGCCCGAGCTGGTCGGCCAGCAGATGGGCGAGAGCGGCACCGCCACCGCCGGCGTCCACTGGCAGCAGATGGTGGATCTCGGCAAAGGGGGCCACAGCGGCCGGCTGGAATACAAGTGGATCTCCCCCTCCGGCGAGGCAGCCCAGAAGATGTCGCTGGTGGCCGGTTATCAGCCCTGGGGCTGGATCCTCGGCTCCGGCGTGCTGTTGCAGGACATCCAGGCCACCATCTGGTCCCAGTATCAGCTGATGGGGGGCGCTACCTTGCTGGTGACCCTGCTGATGGGGCTGCTGGGCTTTGCCATCAGCCGCTCCATCGTCAATCCGCTGGCCGAGATCAACCGGGCCATGCAGCAGGTGGCCGCCGGCGATCTGGTGGTGAGCATCCCGGTGCACGGCAAGGATGAGCTGGGGGCCGTCGCCAGCTGCACCAACCAGGGGCTCGATGCCATTCGCCGCGCCCTGCTGGAGGCGAGCCAGGGGGCCCGCAACGTGGCGGATGCCGCCCTGCGCATCGCCGCCTCCGCCGAGCAGACCAACCAGGCGGTCAACAGCCAGCGGGATCAGCTGGCCCAGCTCGCCACCGCCATGAACGAGATGAGCGCCACCATCTCCGACGTGGCGGGCCACGCCGAGAACACCGCCCGCGATACTCAGGACGCCACCAGCGAAGCCGGTCTTGGCAACCGTGACGTGCACGCCAGCGTGCACGGCATCCAGGCGCTGGCCACCGAGGTGGAGCAGGCCACCCTGCAGGTCAACCAGCTCAAGGAGGGGGTGATGCAGATAAGCGAGGTGACGGCGGTCATCAGCGCCATCTCGGAGCAGACCAACCTGCTGGCCCTCAACGCCGCCATCGAGGCGGCCCGTGCCGGCGAGCAGGGCCGCGGTTTTGCCGTGGTGGCCGACGAGGTGCGCCAGCTGGCCAGTCGCACCCGCCAGTCCACCGAGGAGATCCAGAGCACCATAGCCCAGCTGCAACAGCGGGCGGTGACCGCCGCCAGCGCCATGGACGCCAGCCGCAAGCTGGCGGAGAGCAGCGTCAGCCAGTCGGAGAAAGCGGGCCAGGATCTCTCCCTCATCGTCAACCATATCCAGCACGTCAGCGACATGGCGACCCAGATAGCGACCGCCGCGGAGCAGCAGAGCATGGTGGCGGAGGACATGAACCGCAACGTCAGCGGCATCAACGACTCGGCGCTGGAGATGTCCCAGTCCGCCTCCCAGCTGGCCCAGGAGAGCGAGCTGCTGGCCGGGCTTTCGCGCAGCCTGGACGAGCGGCTGGCGGTATTCAAACTCGGCAGCGCCATCGACCAGCAGCTGGAGCAGCGGCTCGCCCCTCTGCACCGGCAGGTGAGCCCGGCCGAACGCCCCCGCGCTCGCCACTGATCCGTCCTGCCCTGTCGCAGCGCACGCCCCCGTCAGCCCGGCTGACGGGAGCGTTCTTCATTGATGAAAAATGTGGATTTTTTGCATCTTGTCGACCTGTTCGACGACATTGATGCGGCGGCGTTCAGTTAACCGTCATTTAAAAACAAACAGTTAAGTGTTTGCTCTACTCCGATGAGGTCAAGCTGTAAAGATTTACACTTAATTATTTAATCAAAAATAGCCATGATGGGTTGTCGCCAAACGCGACACCATGACCCTTTATGTAGTCATTTGGCAAACTGGTTGAAAGGCCAGGACGCAAAGCCTCCGGTCTAAAGACATGTCGTCCAGGATAGCGGGGTTGCCACATCGTGCTTCGGGGAACTCCCCTGCCAACTTGACTGCCCACATCTGTCGAACAGAGGAATGTATGGCAGCAAAAATCCAACTCAATCACGTCGCTGCGACGCTGGCCCTGCTGGTCAGTGGCAGCGTGCTCGCCCATGGCTACATCAGCCAGCCGGAATCACGCAACTACCTGTGCAAGACCGGCGGCAACAGCCAGTGCGGCGCGGTGCAATGGGAGCCCCAGAGCGTGGAAGGCCCCTCCGGCTTCCCGCAGGCCGGCCCGCCCGATGGCCAGATCGCCTCAGCCGGCAGTGCCAGCTGGCGCGAGCTGAATGCCCAGACCAGCGACCGCTGGACCCGCCGCGAGGTGCAGGCCGGCCCCTTCGCCATCAGCTGGACCTTCACCGCCAACCACGTCACCCGCAACTGGCGCTACTACCTCACCAAGCAGGACTGGAACCCGAACCAGCCGCTGACCCGCGCCGCCTTCGAGCTCACCCCCTTCTGCGTGGTGGACGGCAACATGACCCAGCCGCCCAAGCAGGTCACCCACCAGTGCAACCTGCCCCAGCGCACCGGCTATCAGGTGATCCTGGGGGTGTGGGAAGTGGGGGACACCAGCAACAGCTTCTATAACGTGATCGACGCCAACTTCAAGGGCGGCACCCAGCCGCCGCTGGCCTGGAGCCAGGGCGGCACCATCTATCCTTCCACCGAGCTGGCGGTCGGCGACAAGGCCAGAACCCTGGTGTTCGACGCCAACGGCGTGCGCCCCGATCTGCAGACCGAGCTGACCATCGCCAGCCCGGAGCAGGGCCAGAAGAACAACTGGACCCACGCCCTGGCGAGCAAGATCAATGCAGAGCAGAGCCAGATCCGCGCCGGCCAGCAGAGCGGCGAAGGCCAGTTCAACCCCGTCTACGGCCAGAACCCGGTCTACTTCAAGGCCGGCAGCGCACTGGAGCGGGTCGAGATCCAGCTCGAGCAACAGCAGCCGCCGGTGAGCAACGGCGTCAGCGTGAGCGGCCTGGAGAGCGACTACCTGCTCGACGAGGGCAAACTCACCCTCAACTTTACCGTGGCCGCCGAGGGCGATCTGACCGTCACCAACACCCTGTATGATCACGGTGGGGCCGCCAAGGGACAGACCAGCGCCGACATCAAGGACAGCACCCACAGCTTCACCATGCCGCTGACCGGGCTCAGCGCCGGTCACCACCAGCTGGTGATCGAGGGCAAACCCAAGGCCGGTGGCGATGCGGTGCAGCAGACCCTGGATCTGATGCTCAAGGATCCGGCCGCCGGTGGTGACTACCAGTTCACCTTCCCGGACGGGCTCAAGTCCTACACCGACGGCACCAAGGTGCTGCAGCCCAAGAACGGCAAGGTCTACCAGTGCAAGCCCTTCCCCTATCGCGGCTGGTGCAGCCAGTGGTCGGCCAGTGCCACCCAGTATGAACCCGGGGTCGGCACCAATTGGCAGGATGCCTGGATCCAGGTGAACTGAGCCGCAGGCACAGCATGACGCCATCAACAAAACGGGGAGCCACTGGCTCCCCGTTTTCTCTGATGCACCACCTCAGATCTGGAAATCGATGGCCGCCTCGCTGCCCATGGCGCGGGCCTGAATGTCCGCCAGCGCCAGCTCCGGGTTGCAGAGCTGGATGAACTGCCAGGCGAAGTTGTGCTGGAACTGTCCCTGCTTGAGACCGATCCAGGCGGTGTGGGGCGCAAACAGCCGGCTGCCGTCCAGCTGCACCAGCCCCTTGTCGCGCTGGGTGTCGAACGCCATGTCCGCCAGAATACCCACCCCCATCTCCAGCTCGACATAAGTCTTGATGACGTCGGAGTCCTGCGCGGTCAGCAGGATCTGCGGGGCGATGCCCGCCTCGGCAAACGCCTCGTCCACCCGCGCCCGCCCGGTCAGGCCGGCCTGGTAGGTGATGATGGGCCAGTGCGCCAGCGCCGCCAAAGTCAGCTCCCGCTCGGCGGTGAGCGGATGCTGCTCCGGCACCACTATGTTGTGGTGCCAGCGATAGTAGGGAAACGCCACCACCCCTTCGCTCTTGTCGAGCTGCTCGCTGCTGATGCCGATGTCCACCTCGCCGGTCTGCACCAGCCGCACTATCTCCTCCGGGCTGCCCTGGCGCAGCTCCAGCTGCACCAGCGGGAACTGCTCGCGAAACGCTTTCACCACCCGCGGCAGGGCATAGCGGGCCTGGGTATGGGTGGTCGCCACCAGCAGCCGGCCCGACTCGCGGTTGGCGAAGGTGCTGGCCAGCTTGCGGATGTTGTTGGCGTCGTTGAGGATGCGCTCGGCGATCACCAGCAGCTCCTTGCCCGGCTCGGTCATGCCGAGCAGCCGCTTGCCGTAGCGGATGAACAACTCGATCCCCAGCTCCTCTTCCAGCTCGCGGATATGGCGGCTGACCCCGGACTGGGAGGTAAACAGGGCATTGGCCACCTCGGTCAGGTTGTAATCCCGCCGTGCCGCCTCCCGGATAATTCGCAACTGCTGAAAATTCACGTCATCGCCTCCTGCGCTGACCGGCCGGTCGGAGCCTGCCCCGCCGCCTTGTTGTTATCTTGTCTGGCCGCCCGAGCCTGAACTCTGAGCGCCATACTGACCCTGTTGTATCCCAGGCGGGCAGATCCCGCCATGGTCACGCTGCTTGCCTGCGCGGCCCGCCAGGGGCCTGCCACTTAAATCTGGTAATCCGGGTAGAGCTGGGCCTGTTTGGCCACCAGCCGCACCCCCTGGCCCGGGCTGAAGGCGCGGGCCGCCTCCTTGCTCAGCTCGGCTTCGAAGTGTGCACCGTTTGTATCCCCATTACCACGCAGTTCCACCCGGATGCGCGGCCCCATGGGCAGCAGGCGGGTGATGGTGGCGCTGATGCCGCCCGGCGCATCCGCCGGCAGTATCTCCAGCTCGTGGGGACGCACATAGGCGACGGCGGCGCTGCCCTCCGCCAGCTGGGAGCTGATGGGCCCACCCAGCAGCTGCTCGCCGATGCCGAGCCCCTGCCCGGCCACCCGGCCGCGAAACAGGTTCACGCTGCCGAGGAAGCTGTGCACGAAGGAGCTGGCGGGCTGGTCGTAGACCTCGGCCGGGGTGCCGATCTGCTCGACCTTGCCGGCGTTCATCAGCACCACCCGATCCGCCACCTCCAGCGCCTCCTCCTGATCGTGGGTGACGAACAGGCTGGTGACGTGCAGCTCGTCGTGCAGCTCGCGCAGCCAGCGGCGCAGCTCCTTGCGTACCTGAGCGTCGAGGGCGCCGAAGGGTTCGTCCAACAGCAGCACCTTGGGCTGCACCGCCAGCGCGCGGGCCAGCGCGACCCGCTGACGTTGACCGCCGGAGAGCTGGGTCGGGTAACGCGCGGCCACGTGGCTGAGCTGCACCAGATCCAGCAGCTCCTTGACCCGGGCGCGGATCGCCGCCTCGGCCGGTCGCTCGCTGCGCGGCTTGACCCTAAGGCCAAACGCCACGTTTTCGAACACCGTCATGTGACGAAACAGGGCGTAATGCTGGAACACGAAGCCGACGTTGCGCTCGCGCACGTGCAGATCCGAGGCATCCTCGCCGCGGATGATCACGCTGCCGCTGTCGGCCTGCTCCAGCCCGGCGATGATCCGCAGCAAAGTGGTCTTGCCGCAGCCGGAGGGGCCGAGCAGCGCCACCAGCTCACCGTCGTGAAAGTCGAGGTTGATGTCGGCCAGCGCCGCGTACTGGTTGAAATGCTTGTTGAGTCCTTGTACCTGAATGCTCATGGCAGCCTCTTGAATTCGGTGATCAGTGAGAGTGAGTGGGCTGGGCACGCAGCCGGGCCAGCAGGGTTTCCCCCAGCAGGGTGAAGATCCCGAACAGGGCCAACAGGCTGGCCACCGCGAAGGCGGCGCCGGTCTGGTACTCGTTGTAGAGGATCTCGATGTGCAGCGGCAGGGTGTTGGTCTGGCCGCGAATGTGGCCGGAGACCACCGACACGGCGCCGAACTCCCCCACCGCCCGGGCGGTACAGAGCAGCAGGCCGTACATCAGACTCCAGCGGATGCCAGGCAGGGTGACCCGCCAGAACATCTGCAGGCCGCTCGCCCCCAGCATGATGGCAGCCTCTTCCTCTTCCGGGCCGCGCGCCTCCATCTGGGGCAGCAGCTCGCGCACCACGAAGGGCACGGTGATGAAGGTGGTGGCCAGGATGATGCCGGGGGTGGCGAAGATCACCTTGATGTCGTGCTCGCTCAGCCATTCGCCAAACCAGCCGCGGCTGCCGAACATCAGCACGAACATCAGCCCCGCGATCACCGGCGACACGGAGAACGGCAGATCGATGATGGTGATGAGCAGCTGCCGACCCGGGAAGCGGAAACGGGCGATGGCCCAGGCCGCGGCGATCCCGAACAGCAGGTTGAGGGGCACCGAGCAGAGGGTCACCAGGGCGGTGAGGCCGAGGGCACTGAGGGCGTCCGGCTCGCTGATGGCGTGCCAGAAGAAGGCCAAACCAGGGCTCAGCGCCTGGATAAAGACGGTGGCCAGCGGCAGCAGCAGCAGGGCGGCAAACCAGCCGAGGCCGACCGTGATCAGCAGCCACTTGACCCAGACCGGCTCGCGGATGACGGGAGGCTGGCGCACCGAGGTGGTCGGCGCCGCCTCGCCCGTGGCCAGCGCCAGGCTTGCGTTGGATGCATTCATATCCGGCTCCCTCCGATACGGGCCCAGCTCCAGGCCTGCAACTTGTTGATAAGCAGTAACAAAATGAAAGAGATCAGCAGCATGACCACGGCGATGGCGGAGGCGCCGGCATAGTCGTACTCCTCCAGGTGGCTCATGATCATCAGCGGCGCGATCTCCGACACCATCGGCAGGTTACCGGCGATGAAGATGACGGAGCCGTACTCCCCCACCGCCCTCGCGAAGGCCAGGGCAAAGCCGGTCAGCAGAGCAGGCACCAGGGTCGGCCACAGCACCCGGATGAAGGTCTGCCAGCGATCGGCGCCCAGGCTGGCGGCGGCCTCCTCCTGCTCGGTCTCGGCTTCCCGCAGCACCGGCTGCAGGGTGCGCACCACGAACGGCAGCCCGATGAAGGTGAGCGCGATCACCACCCCAATGGGGTTGTAGGCGAGCTCGATGCCAAACGGGGCGACCCACTGCCCGATCCAGCCGTTGGGGGCGAAGATGGCGCACAGGGCGATGCCGGAGACGGCGGTGGGCATGGCGAACGGCAAGTCGATCAGAGCATCCACCAGTCGACGACCGGGGAAGGTGTAGCGCACCAGCACCCAGGCCAGGATCAGGCCGAACAGGGCGTTGAGCAGCGCCGCCACTAGGGCGGCCCCGAAGCTCAGACGAAAGGAGGCGAGCACCCGCGGCGAACCTATCACCTGCCAGAACTCGGCCAGGGTCAGATTGTTCACCGCGAACAGCACCAGCGCCGAGAGCGGCAGCAGCACCAGCACGCCCAGATAGAGCAGGCTGAAGCCGAGGGTCGGGCCGAAGCCCGGCAGCACGGAGTAAGAACCAAATCGCATAACGCATCCGTTTGTTATGAAAAACATTAGATACAGCGATTCTGCGCATTCCTGTTTGGGGCAACAAACACCAATAACGCCTTTGCTAAGCACTTTTTTGTCTAACAGCGGCGGACAAGGCTTTTAGAGCCATAAAATGAAAAAAAGGTCTTTTATATAAATAAAAGACCTAAAAATGGAGCGTCGTGCAATGTACCAAGCTATCCAAATCAGACTGTCGCGGTGTCGGGTGCCTGCCCTCCTTCTCTATTCCAAACCTGTGTGATCAACGCTCGCCGCTCAGCGAAAACTCAAAGCCGCCCGCCGCTCCCACACCGCCGGCGTCGGCTCTACCACCATCTCGGCCCGCCGATAGAGGGTGCCGAGCAGGTTGAGCCCCTGGTTCCATTCGCCGTGGCCGGACTGGGCATTGATGTGGCCCACCTCGCCGGCATCGAACAGCGGCACCTGCCACTGGCGGCTCCAGTACTCGGCCCGCTCAAAACTCATCCAGGGATCATTGCGGCTGGCCACCAGCTGGGCCGACACCTTGAGCGACCCTGCCAGCAGCTCGTCTGGCAAGCCGAAGCGGGCCGGATCCGCCGGCGCCACGATGAACAGCGAGGCCACCTTGTCGGGCTGCTGACGTGCCGCCGTTATGGCCGCCAGCGCGCCGAAGGAGTGAGCCACCAGATGGGCCCGGCCGCGCCGGCTGCGCAGCTTGCTCGCCAGCTTGGCGCTCCAGACCGTGAGGTCAGGCCGATCCCACGGCAACCCCACCATCCGCTGCCAGTGGGGGAAGTATTGGTGCCAGCGGCTCTGCCAGTGATCCGGCCCACTGTTGTGCAGACCGGGAACCAGGAGGATCTTGTTCATCTTGGTGCTCCTATCAGCTGGCACAGGGGCCAGTTAAGTTGGCAATGGCCGGCCGCTTAGCGACCCGGCTGGTAGATCTGGTCAAACAGGGCGCCCTGGGCGAAGTGCTTCTTCTGCGCCTTGTCCCAATCCCCTTCCAGATCCTTGACGGTGAACAGCGCCAGTTGCGGGAACTGGGCCGCGGTCTCCTTCAGGATCGCCGGGTTGCTGGGGCGATAGTGATATTTGGCGATAATGCGCTGCCCCTCGTCGGAGTAGAGGTAGTCGAGGTAAGCCTTGGCCACCGCCTCGGTGCCGTGCTTCTTGGCCACCTTGTCCACCACCGCCACCGGCGGCTCGGCCAGGATGGAGACCGACGGCACCACCAGCTCGAACTTGTCGCTATTGCCGGGCTGACCCAGCACCAGCAGGGCTTCGTTCTCCCAGGCCAGCAGCACGTCGCCAAGGCCGCGCTCGATGAAGCTGGTGGTGGCACCGCGGGCGCCGGAGTCCAGCACCTTCACGTTCTTGTAGAGATCGCCGACGAACTGCTTGGCCCCCTCCTCGCTGCCGCTCTTCTTCAGGGCGTAGCCCCAGGCAGCCAGGTAGTTCCAGCGCGCCCCGCCGGAGGTCTTGGGGTTGGGGGTGACGATGGCCACGTCCTTGCGCACCAGATCATCCCAGTCCTTGATCTGCTTGGGATTGTCCTTGCGCACCAGGAACACGATGGTGGAGGTGTAGGGCGCCGCATTGTTGGCCAGCCGGCTCTGCCAGTCGGCGGCGGTCAGCCCCTGCTTGGCCACGGCATCGACGTCGTAGGCCAGCGCCAGCGACACCAGGTCCGCTTCCAGCCCGTCCACCACAGCGCGCGCCTGCTTGCCGGAGCCGCCATGGGACTGGCTGACCACCACGTCGTCGCCGGTCTTCGCCTTCCACTCCTTGGCGAAGGCGCCGTTGTACTCCTGGAACAGTTCGCGGGTCGGATCGTAGGAGACGTTGAGCAAACGGATCTCGGAGGCATTGGCCTGACCGAGGGTCAGCAGGGAGAGCAGGGTCAGGGCGGTCATTCGCAGTTTCATGGGGATACTCCATATCTCGTTGGGTTGAATGCAGCATGCCGTGGGCTTGTTATGCCGAGAACCAAGAAATAACGCTTTGCTTATCTCATTTGCTCATATCAGGAGGCCACAGGCGCCATTCGCGCACTCTGTGAGCCAGGCCGCGCTGGCCCGGTGCCGGCTGTGCCATCATGGAAACAAGGCAGGCAGATGACGAAAAGGAAGTCGTTATGTGGATCAATGCAGAACCCGTCAATGGCGCCCTGGTGTCGCTGGCCATCGGCCTCATCATCGGACTTGAACGGGGCTGGCAGGTACGCCAGCTGGGGGACAACCAACGCATCGCCGGGATGCGCACCTACGGCCTCATCGGCCTGCTCGGCGGGGTCTGCGCCCTGCTGCTGCCCACCCTGGGCCCCTGGCTGCCGCTGCTCGGTCTGCTGGCGGTGGTGACGGGCTGCGGCCTCTCGGTCTGGCTGGCCCAGCGCTGGCAGGGGGAATTCGGCCTCACCAGTTCGGTGGCCATGCTGCTCACCTATCTGTTGGGGCTGATGTCGGTGCTGTTGAGCCCGAGCGAGGCGGTGGCCTGCGCCGTGCTGGCGGCCCTCTTGATGGGGCTCAAGGGCAAGATCCAGCAGGGGATGCTGTTTCTGAGCGAGACCGAATTTCACGCCACCCTGCGCTTTCTGCTCATATCTCTGGTGCTGCTGCCGGTGCTGCCCAACGAGGAGATGGGGCCGCTCGATGCCTTCAACCCCTTCAAGATCTGGCTGATGGTGGTGGTGATCGCCGGCATCTCGTTCTGCGGCCACTTCGCGGTGCGCCTGCTCGGCACCCGCGCCGGGCTGGTGCTCACCAGCATACTGGCGGGGCTCGCCTCTTCCACCGCCCTCACCCTGCAGTTCGCCCGCCTCAACAAGGAGCAGGGCGGGCTGGAGCGGCTGCTGGCCACCGGCATCCTGCTGGCGGGGGCCACCATGTGGCTGCGGCTGCTGGTACTGGTGCTGCTCATTCACAGCGAGCTGGCGATGCGTCTGGCGGCGCCCCTGCTGCTGCTGGCAGCCACCGTCTACGGCTTTGCCTTCTGGTTCTGGCGCCAGCGCGAGGAGCTGCCCGACGGCCCGGTGCAGCCCCAGACCAGCAACCCGCTCGATCTCGCCACCGCCATCAAATTCGGCCTGCTGCTGGCGCTGATCGGCTTCATGGCCACCCTGCTGCAGAGCAAGGTGGGCAACTCCGGGGTCTATCTGCTGTCGTTGGTCTCCGGCATCACCGACGTGGACGCCATCACCTTGTCGCTCTCCCAGCTCTCCCACAAGGAGTTGGCGCTGGAGGTGGCGGCCCGCGGCATCCTGCTGGCCGGGCTGGTCAACTCGCTGGTGAAGGGGCTGCTGGCCCTGGGGATCGGCGGCCGCCGGCTGGGGCTGCGGGTGCTGCTGCCCTACTTCGTCTCGGCCCTGCTGATCCTGCCGCTGATCTGGCCCGGCACCTGAGCTTGCAGCAAGTGACAGCCTGACGCCGCCAAAGTGCTCGCGTATACTGGCTCCTCTTGGCACATGAGAGGAGCTGTAGCATGGCAAGCGATTGGGACAAGGTACTGGCGGGCGGCGCCCTGGACAGCCAGAGCGAGGAGATAGCGAACGACCGGATCCGTGGTCAGGCGCTGCTGGCACAACTCAACGCCTCCCCGGCCGGTGACGAAGCCCTGCGCCAACGCCTGTGCGGCGAGCTGTTCGGCCACTGCCCCGACTCCTGCTGGATCAGCACTCCCTTCACCTGCGAATTCGGCCGCAACATCCACATCGGCGAAAAGACCTTCTTCAACTTCAACATCACCATTCTCGACGTGGGCGAGGTGCACATCGGCAGCCATGTACTGCTGGCCCCCAACGTGCAGATCTACACCGCCACCCACACCATGGACTATCTGGAGCGACGCAACTGGACCGCCTACAACAAGCCGGTGCGGATCGGCGATGACTGCTGGATTGGCGGCGGCGCCATCATCTGCCCCGGCGTCACCATAGGGCCGCGCTCCATCATAGGTGCCGGCGCCGTGGTCACCCGCGACATTCCGGCCGACTCGGTGGCGGTGGGCAACCCGGCGCGCGTGATCCGCAGCCTGAGCCCGGACGCCCCCCGTGGCTGGGAGCTGGCCCTGTGATCTGGCTCGCCCTGCTTCCCCTGCTGTGGACCGCCTGGCTCGGCCTGGCCGACACCAACTGGTGGCCACTCGCCATCGTCACCACCATGAGCCTGCTGACGGTGCTGGCCTACGCCCACGACAAGCGCCAGGCCATTCGCGGTGGCTGGCGCATCCCCGAATCCCGGCTCCACCTGCTGGAGCTGTTCGGTGGCTGGCCAGGGGCCCTGGTGGCCCGTCACTGGTTGCGCCACAAGACCCAGAAGGGGAGCTATCGCAGGGTATTCTGGTTCATCGTGCTGCTGCACCTCACCCTGTGGGGGCTCTGGCTCGGCCGTCCACTCTGGCAGACGATCTGACGCGGGTCGCAGTGCCCGATTGCCGGCCATTGCAGCCAGCAATCGGGTATGAGACAACAGAAGGCAAGCAGGCTGTTTTCTCGTTTGTTCATCGGCAAGGAGTCACTCATGACCATGTGGACCGG
The DNA here is from genome assembly GCF_027705845.1 of Aeromonas sp. S41-2. Classification (NCBI taxonomy): domain Bacteria; kingdom Pseudomonadati; phylum Pseudomonadota; class Gammaproteobacteria; order Aeromonadales; family Aeromonadaceae; genus Aeromonas; species Aeromonas sp. S41-2. The sequence continues at coordinate 169,924 of NZ_JAPDCG010000004.1, forward strand.
TATCGTGCTGATCGTCTTCATCAGCGCACTGTTCGGCTTTCTCAGCAAGCGGGCCCGCTACCAGCTGGGGGATATTCGCATCACCGACCGCCTCGGCAAACAGGACGTACTCATCAACCAGTTGCAGGAGCGCATCGCCAATCTGGAGGCCATCGTCATCGAGGAGGAGAAGCGCCGCCCCTTCAAGGAACTCTGATCCGGCAAGCCGGGCGGCAAACCGGCCAGCCCCCGGGCTGCAAGGGTTTGCCGCCGCCCCTTCCCGCGCTCACCCGCCTCCAGCAGGGCAAAAACTAAATTCACAGCAGGATCAGTCCCCTGCCATTTTCAGTCTGAATTTTCGCCAAGCTGGCCCATTCCCTGCTCCGTCATGACATCAGTCGTACGGAGAGTGACATCATGATCGCCATCAGCACCCTGCTTCCCCTCGCCTCCCTCGCCCTCAAGCTCGGCAGCAAGCTGCTCGGCGATGGCACACCACAGGCCAAGGCCGAGCCCCCCGTGCAGGAAGAGCGGCTCGCCCCCACGGTGCAGAGCCTGTTCCAGCGGCTGGGGGTCAAGGATGCCAACAGCGAGCAGAACCGCCCCGCCATCAACCACTTCATGGGGGCGCTGATGCAGACCCTGGGCCAGGAGTACTCGGGCCAGTCGCTGCCCCAGGCCATCGACGCCGCCCGCACCCAGCTGGCCGACGGCACCCAGAGCACCCGCCTCGACGCGCTGCAGAGCGAGCTCGACACCCTCAAGGGCTCCTTGGGCAACAGCGACCTCAACCTCGATCAGCTGCTCTACGCCTTCAAGCAGACCCTGCCCAACGGCAAGGGGGAAGGCGTCGGCAAGCTGCTCAATGCCAGCGCGTGAACGGGAGTGGAACCATGAAAAACGGCAACCTGGAGGTTGCCGTTTTTGTCGGGCCGGATCCCATGCTGCCACGCTAGGGTAGTGAAAGAGGTGGACTCAGCATTGCCTCAGCCAGCGCGGTCTGCCCGCGATCCTGCAAGGTATTGGCCGCTCCCAGGCGATCCGCCGCCTCCTTGTTCTGACCCAGTTTGAACTTGCCGACCAGCCCGGTTATCTCGATTTCGATGCCGACAACCGCCTGCACCATGGTCTCGAGATAGTCTCGCGGCGCATCCGCCATCTTCCATGGGGTCGTCTCCCCGGCCTCATGGTGACGAGTCAGATTTGCCAGCAGCCTGCGCACGAAGCGGGCATCGTCGCGGATCAGGATGCGACCGTGAGCATGCACCACGCTGTAGTTCCAGGTCGGCACCTGCTGGTGATGCTCATGCTTGCTCGGATACCAGCTGGGGGAGATGTAGCCGTCGGCGGCCCTGAAGATCACCAGCACTTCGTCGCCGTCTTTCATCTCCTGCCAGAGCGGGTTGTTGCGAGCAACGTGGGCACGCAGGACGCCATGGGCCCCTTCCCCTGAATCCAGCTCGAATGGCAGATGGTTGGCATCCAGTCCCCCTTCACCATGGGTGATCAAGGCCCCCAGCGGAGAGGCCCGGATCAGCTGGTGCAGGGTCTCGGAGTCGGTAACGGCGAAATGGGGTGGTTGATACATAAGGGCTCCTTGAGCGAGGCACTGGCGTCCATGCAGAAGCCCATTCTTGCGCAATCGGGAGTGGCAGGCGATGGCATAGACATAAAAAAAGAGGGCCTGAGCCCTCTTCGTTTCATTCGGCTTGGCAATCAGCCGCGCTTGGCCAGCCAGGCTTCGGCGGCGACCAGTGCGCCTTCGATCTGCTCGCGGGCAACGCCGCCTTTGGCGACCCGCTTGGCCAGGGTCGCTTCCAGCTCCAGATTGGGGTAGACATCGAACTCGATCACCGGGCTGAAGCGCTGGAACTCACCGATGGTCAGCTCCTCAAGCGGCTTCTTCACCTGGATCGCATAGACCACGGTTTCACCGACGATGTGGTGCGCCTCACGGAACGGAATGCCCTTGGCCACCAGATAGTCTGCCAGCTCGGTGGCGTTGGCGTAGCCGCCCTGCGCCGCCGCCATGGTGCGCTCGCCATTGACCTTCAGATCGATCAGCACCAGCGCCGCCATGTCGAGGCAGTCGTGCCAGGTGTCGAGGGCATCGAACAGCCCCTCTTTGTCTTCCTGCATGTCCTTGTTGTAGGCCAGCGGCAGCGCCTTGAGGCTCATCAGCATGCCCATCTGGGCGCCGACTACCCGGCCGGTCTTGCCGCGGATCAGCTCCAGCGCATCGGGGTTTTTCTTCTGCGGCATCAGCGACGAGCCGGAAGTGACCACATCGGAGAGCTCGACAAAGCCCGCCTCGCCGGTGTTGTAGAAGATGAGATCTTCGGCAAAGCGCGACAGGTGGGTCATGGAGAGGGACGCTACGTGCATCAGCTCCACCACGTGATCCCGATCGGAGACCGAATCCAGGCTGTTGCGGGTGGCGCCGGCAAAGCCCATGTCGATCGCCAGGGCTTCGCGGTCGATGGCGTAGGCGGTGCCCGCCAGCGCGCCGCAGCCGAGCGGGCTGGTGTCGAGGCGCTTGAGGGCATCCTGCAGCCGGGAATAATCCCGCTCCAGCATCTCCACATAGGCCAGCGCCCAGTGGGCGTAGGTGACCGGCTGGGCCCGCTGCAGGTGGGTATAACCCGGCAGCACGGCGGCCTGATTGGCGCGGGCAGAGGCGACCAGCCCCTGTTGCAGGGCAGTGATGGAGCCGAGCAGCAGCTCGCCCTGGGCCTTGCACCAGAGTTTCAGGTCGGTGGCGACCTGATCGTTGCGCGAGCGGCCGGTGTGCAGCTTCTTGCCGAGATCGCCGACGGCGGCGATGAGCTGGCTCTCGACCCAGGAGTGAATGTCTTCGGCGTCCGAGCTGAGGATTTGCTGGGGATCCTGCTGCACCGAGGCGAGCAGCACTTCCATCGCCTGCTGCAACTTGGCCTGCTCACCCTCGGTCAATACGCCCACCTTGACCAGCGCTTTGGCCCAGGCCATGGAGCCCTGAATATCCTGCTCCGCCAGCCGGTAATCGAACCGCAGCGAATCGTTGAACTGCTTGAACCGGCTATCGGCTCCCTGACTGAAGCGTCCACCCCAAAGTGCCATACTGCTCTCCTTGAATGCGTTGTCGGCGGCGCCCTGGCCACCGAGCTTGAAATCGTGCCCTGTTTTTCTGCGAGCCTGTTATCTCACAGAAGCGGCCGGGGCGCTGCCGCTCTTGTCACACCCGCCGATGATGGCTCAGGAGCCATGCCCTCGGCCTATAGAAGAGGGGGCCATGCCCCCTCAACGGAATCAACGGGTTATCGCGCTTGCTTAACCGTGGGTGTGATCGCCACCGATGGCCTGGTGCTGCTCCTTCATGGCGCGGATCCGGCTGGCCAGGGTGTAGAGACGGATGAAGCCTTCGGCATGGCTCTGGTCGTACACTTCGTCGGCGCCGAAAGTGGCGAAGTCTTCGGAGTAGAGGCTGTTCGGCGACTTCTTCTGCACCGCAGTGACCTGACCCTTGTACATCTTCAGCACCACTTCACCGTCGAGATCTTCGGCAATGGCGTTAGCAGAGGCGACAATGGCCTTGCACAGCGGGGTGAACCAGCGACCGTCATAGACCAGATGGGAGAACTCGGCCCCCAGCTTCTCCCGCCAGGCGCGGGTCGGGCGATCCAGTACCAGCTCTTCTACCGCGCGCAGCGCGGCGACCATCACGGTACCGCCCGGGGTCTCGTAGCATCCGCGGGACTTCATGCCCACCATGCGGTTTTCGGTGATGTCGATGCGGCCCACGCCGTGCTTGCCGGCACGCTCGTTCAGGGTCATCAGGATCTGGTGCGGGCTGAGCGGCTGGTCGTCAACGGCCACCACTTCACCCTGGGCCACGGTCAGCTTGACGTACTCCGGCTGATCCGGTGCCTGCTCGGCCGGTACGGTCCACTGCCAGACCGCTTCGGACGGCTCGTTCCAGGTACTCTCCAGCTCGCCACCCTCGGTGGAGATGTGCCAGGCGTTGGCGTCGCGGCTGTAGATCTTCTTCAGGGTCGCCTTGCAGGGGATGTTGCGGGTCTCCAGGTAGGCCAGCAGATCTTCCCGGGAGCGCATGTCCCACAGACGCCAGGGGGCGATCACTTTCAGCTGGGGCGCCAGCGCGGCGACTGCACCTTCGAAACGCACCTGATCGTTGCCCTTGCCGGTGCAACCGTGGGAGATGGCATCGGCCCCTTCCGCCAGCGCCGCCTCGACCATCGCCTTGGCAATCACCGGACGGGCCATGGAGGTACCCAGCAGGTAGGTGCCCTCATAGACGGCGCCGGTCTTCAGGGTCGGGTAGACGTACTCTTTGACGAACTCTTCCCGCAGATCCTTGACGATGCACTTGGTGGCGCCGGAGGCGATGGCTTTTTGCTCGATCCCTTCCAGATCGTCACGCTCCTGACCGACGTCGGCGACGAAGGCGATGATCTCCGCATCATAGTTTTCCTTCAGCCAGGGAATGATGGCCGAGGTATCCAGTCCGCCCGAGTAAGCCAGTACGATCTTGTTGATTCCGCTCATTTACTTCTCTCCATGATGATTCGATAAAAGGGTGTTATTTGGGGTCGGTTGCCGTTATTTGTGCCCAAGCAGGGTCAGCAGCACGGCGTTCTGGATATGCATCCGGTTTTCTGCCTCGTCCATGATGAGGGAGCCAGGCCCGTCCATGACCTGAGAGGTGATCTCCAGCTCCCGGTGCGCCGGCTGGCAGTGCAGCACATGCTGGATGCCGGTGCGGTCGAGCAGGGCCTGGTTGATCTGATAAGGCATAAAGATATCTTTTACCTGCTCCATTCGCGTGTTGTCACCCATGGAGACCCAGGTATCCGTGTAGGCCACGTCAAACCCTTCGATGGCCGCCACGTCGTCGCTGATGTGGATGGTCGCACCGGACTGGGCTGCCAGCGCCTGGGCCTGCAGGAAGATCTGGGTATCCGGGCCGTGGCCTTTCGGGCAGACCAGGGTCACGTCGGTACCGAGGGTCGCCCCCAGCAGCAGCAAGGAGTGGCTGACGTTGTTGCCATCGCCGAGATAGGCCAGCTTCACCTTCGACAGATCGTCGTAGTGTTCGCTAATGGTCATAAAGTCGGCCAGCCCTTGGCAGGGGTGGTAGAGGTTGCACAGGCTGTTCACCACCGGCACTGTGCCGTGCTCCGCCAGCTCGACCAGGGTCTGGTGATCGAACACCCGGGCGACGATGGCATCACACCAGCGCGACAGGTTGGCGGCGAAATCCTTCACCGACTCGCGCTTGCCGAGCGCGCCGTTCTGCTGATCCAGATAGACGCTGTGGCCGCCCAGCTTGGCGATGCCGATGTCGAAGGTGACCCGGGTGCGCAGGGAGGGTTTCTCAAACAGAGTCACCACGCTCTTGCCGGCCAGCGCCTGGCTGTACTTCTTCGGGTCGGCCTTCACTGCTTTGCCCAGCGCAATCAGCGCCTCAATCTGGGCTTTGTTCAGATCACTGTCTTTCAGAAGATGTTGCATCGGATGTTCCTTGTTCCGGTGGAGATCAGAGGGTGACCTGGGTGCCGACCGCGCCGCCAGCCAGCAGCTTGAGCAGCTGATCCGGGTAGCGCCAGCTGGCGACGCAGACCGGTTTGCCCAGGGTCTCGGCGGCATGCAGGGCGGCTTTCACCTTGACCGCCATGCCGTCGCTGATCACCCCCTTCTCCATCAGATCCAGCGCGGTCACTTTGTCGAGCTGGGGCACCAGCTTGCCCTTGCCATCCAGGATGCCGCTCACATCCGACAGCATCACCAGGTCGGCGCCCAGTGCCTCGGCAATGGCGGTGGCCGCCTGATCCGCGTTGACGTTCATCAGCTGCCCCTCGGCGGTGATGCCGATGGAGCTCACCACTGGCAGGAAGCCCTGCCCCAGGATCCCTGCCACCAGTGCCGGGTTGCCCGGCTTGCACTCGCCGACGGCACCGAGATCCGGGTCGAGCTGGGTCACCTGGCACAGACCGCCGTCCGCCAGACAGAGTCCCACCGCCGGGATGTCGGTGGCGATGGCCTTGGCCATCATCATCTTGTTGGCGGTACCGGCCAGCGCGCCAGCGATGAAGGGGATCTGCTCGAACGGGGTCACCCGCAGACCGTTCTTCTTGGTGGAGGTGAGCCCCAGCCCCTTGAGCAAGTCATCCACCAGGCAGCCGCCGCCATGCACCAGCACCAGGGGTCTGTGCTGCTCGTCGAGAAAGGTCTTGAGGGTGGCAAACAGGGCGGTCAGCGCCTCGTCGTTTTCGATCAGTGCACCGCCCAACTTGATTACCAGAGTCTGCTTGTTCATCGTTGCGATCCTTCCTTGAGTCCTTAAATCAGGCCGGTGGCCGGTTCAAATCCGAATTTGATATTTATGCACTGCATGGCCTGTGAGGCGGCGCCCTTGAGCAGGTTGTCGATGGCGGATACCACCACCAGCATGTTGCCCTGCTGTTGCCAGGCGAGGTCGCAGTACGGGGTGCCCGCGACACCACGGATGGAGGGCATCTGGCCGGTCAGACGCACCAGCGACTTGCCCTCGTAGGCCTTGAGGTAGGCCTGATCCACCTGGGTCGGCGTCACGCCGTCCGCCAGTTGCACATAGATGGTGGCCAGAATGCCGCGCACATAGTTGCCAAGGTGGGGCTGGAACAGCACCTCCTTGCCCAGGTGGTGGCTGATCTCCGGCTGATGCCTGTGATTGAAGGTGCCGTAGGGGTTGAGGCTCACCTCGCAGAAGCTGGTGTTGATGGCCGCTTTGCGACCGGCACCGGAGACCCCGGAGACGGCGTTGATGATGGGCTGCCACCCCTTGGCAATCAGTCCTGCCTGCTGCAGCGGCTTGAGGGCGCACAGGGAGGCAGTCGGGTAGCAACCGGGCACGGCAATCAGCTGGGCCGCCTTGACCGCTTCGGCATTCCACTCGGCCAGGCCGTAGGCGGCCTGATCCAGCCACTGCTCGCTCTCATGGGTGAAGCCATAGTAGGAGGCGTAGAACTGCTGATCCCTGACCCGGAAGGCCCCGGAGAGATCGAACACCGGCAGCCCCTTGGCGAGGAACTTCGGCGCCAGTTCGGCGCTCACCTCGTGGGCGGTGGCCAGCAGCACCAGATCGGCCTGGGTCAGGATCCGGGTCATGCCATCTTCGTCCAGCGGCAGCAGCGGCTGATCGAGCGCGCCGACCCACTGGGGATGCAGAGAAGAGAAACGCTTGTGGGCGTCCTGGCTGCCGGCGGAAACATAGAGGCCGAACAGCTTGAGCTGTGGATGGTTCTGGACCAAGGCGGCCAGCTCGGCTCCCGCGTAGCCACTGGCACCGACGATAACGGTGTTAAGCATGTTGAGTATTCCAAGTCAGAGTTCGAGATTCACAGCATGGTGCTGCGGTGCACAAGGGGGTTCGATGCCCCATGCACAAGTGCGGAGGGGCAATTCAGGCGGGTGTGTGTCGTCGGTTATAGATCAGGTGACAGAACATTAACTTTCCCTTACAACTAGAAGCCTTGTCGATGAGCCACGTATTCAGGCAAACTTACAGAATATTCATGCACTCACTTTGCATTTGTATTTTCTAACAGAAACATTCCGGGGAAGCAAGGAGGAGCAGGTGGCCAATCTGGATTTTTTTTCACTCTACAAGAATATTATTGCGATTCCGTCCATCAGCAGCACGGATCCCCGCTGGGATCAGAGCAATGAGGCGGTGATCCGGCTGCTGGCCGACTGGTTCGGTCAGCTCGGTTTTCAGTGCGAGGTAACCGCCCTGCCCGATCTGCCGGGCAAGTTCAATCTGGTGGCGACGATAGGCCAAGGCGAAGGGGGGCTGCTGCTGGCGGGCCACACCGATACGGTGCCGTTCGATGAGGGCGCCTGGCGCAAGGATCCCTTCAAGGTGACCGAAGAGGGCAACCGCCTCTATGGCCTCGGTACCATCGACATGAAGGGCTTCTTCGCCTTTATCGTCGAGGCGCTGAAAGAGATCGATCTCAAGACCCTCAGCAAGCCGCTGCGCATCCTGGCTACCGCCGATGAAGAGACCACCATGGCGGGGGCCCGTGCCATCGCCGCCGCAGCTGAGCTGAAACCCGACTACGCGGTGATCGGCGAGCCGACCGGGCTGGTGCCGGTGGTGGCCCACAAGGGGCACATGTCGGAGGCGATCCGCATCACCGGCAAGAGTGGTCACAGCTCGGATCCCGCCAACGGCGTCAACGCGCTGGAGATCATGCACCAGGCCATGGGCCAGGTGCTCAAGCTGCAACACAGCCTGAAGGAGAAGTACGCCGACCACAGATTCGCCGTGCCGCAGCCGACCCTGAACCTCGGCTACATCCAGGGAGGCGACAGCCCGAACCGCATCTGCGGCTGCTGCGAACTGCACATCGACATGCGCCCCACCCCACAGGTGGGCCCCGACGAGCTGATGGGCATGCTCAAAGAAGCGCTCTCCCCCATCGAGATCCACCAGCCGGGCTGCCTGCACCTGCAGCACCTGCACGAGCCGATCCCCGCCTACGCCTGCGCCGATGACTCCGAGCTGGTGCGCGAGGCCGAGCGGGCGAGTGGGCGGGCCGCCGAATCCGTGAACTATTGCACCGAGGCCCCCTTCATCCAGCAGCTCGGTTGTGAAACCATAGTGCTGGGCCCCGGCCACATCGCCCAGGCCCACCAGCCGGACGAATATCTGGATCTGTCGTTCGTCAAACCGACCACCCGCGTATTGCAGCACCTGATCCGCCGTTTCTGTCTCTGAATTGACGGGAATGTAAGTAAGTTACATGACATCGCACCTCGGGACAGGTGATGGAAATACATGTTCTGAATCGGCCTGTTATTTGACCTTGCGCAGACAATCTGGGTAGATTGTCACCCTAAGATGACGGAGCATATGTTGTAATCGCACAACAATAAGTGAGGTCGTCTCTCACCCCGGATGGGTGTCAGGCACCAACAAGATAAGGATGTGGAATGAACGAAAAGTACGCCGCACTACGCGCCAACGTAGGCATGCTGGGTCAACTGCTGGGCAAGTCCATCAAGGATCATCAGGGACAGGCCTTCCTCGACAAGATCGAAACCATTCGCCAGCTGGCCAAATCCTCCCGCAAAGGCAATGAGACAGACCGGGAACGTCTGCTCGATACCCTGCGCAACCTGAGCGATGACGAGCTGCTGCCGGTGGCCCGCGCCTTCAGCCAGTTTCTCAACCTGGCCAACGTGGCCGAACAGTTCCACACCATCTCCCGTCGCTGCGAAGAGCAGGTCTGCACCCCGGATCCGCTCGAGCAGATGTTCGACAAGCTGAAAGCCTCCAATCTGTCGCAGGAAGCCATCATCCAGGCCGTGCGCGAGCTGGACATCGATCTGGTGCTGACCGCTCACCCCACCGAGGTGACTCGTCGCACCCTGATCCACAAGCACGTACAGCTCAACGACTGCCTCGAGGCGCTGGAACTCTCCGATCTGCTGCCCCGCGAGCGGGACAAGATCCTCAATCGCATCGAACAGCTGGTCAACCAGGCCTGGCACACCAACGAGATCCGCGAACAGCGCCCGACCCCGGTGGACGAGGCCAAGTGGGGCTTCGCCGTGGTGGAAAACAGCCTGTGGCCGGCCATCCCCGAATTCATGCGCAATCTGGACGAGCGGCTGCAACACCACCTGGGTGTGCGGCTGCCGCTGGATGCCGCGCCGGTCAAGTTCACCTCCTGGATGGGCGGTGACCGCGACGGCAACCCCTTCGTCACCGCCAAGGTGACCGCCGAGGTGCTGGAGCTGGGCCGCTGGATGGCGGTGAGCCTGTTCTACAAGGACATCAAGGAGCTCACCTCCGAGCTCTCCATGTCCGACTGCACCGACGCCGTGCGCGAGCGGGTCGGCGATCACCCCGAGCCTTATCGTGCCCTGGTACGCGAGCTGCGCGAACAGCTGCGCGAGACCCAGGAGTTCCTCACCGCCAAGGTGCAAGGTCAGGCGAGCGAGAGCCGGGATCTGGTCAAGACCACCGCCCAGCTGCGCGAGCCGCTGGAGCTCTGCTACCACTCCCTGCACGCCTGCGGCATGGGCAACATCGCCGACGGCATGCTGCTGGACGTGCTGCGCAAGCTGGCCTGCTTCGGCATCCATCTGGTCAAGCTGGACATCCGCCAGGATGGCGAGCGCCACGGCCAGGTCTTCTCCGAGCTGACCCGCTACCTCGGCATGGGTGACTACGCCGAGTGGAGCGAGGACGATAAGCAAGCCTTCTTGCTCAATGAACTCAACTCCCGCCGCCCGCTCATCCCGACCGACTGGGAGCCGAGCGACGAGACCCGCGAGACCCTGGATACCTGCAAGGTCATCGCCCAGCATGACCCCGATGCCTTCGGCATCTACATCATCTCCATGGCTGGCGCACCGTCCGACGTGCTGGCGGTGCAGCTGTTGCTGAAAGAGGCCGGCTGCAAGTTCCGCATGCCGGTCGCCCCGCTGTTCGAGACCCAGGAAGACCTGATGGCGGGCACCGCCGTGATGGAGCGCCTGCTGTCGGTGGACTGGTATCGCGGCTACATCCAGGGCCGTCAGTACGTGATGATCGGCTACTCCGACTCTGCCAAGGACGCGGGCATGATGGCCGCCGGCTGGGCCCAGTACGCCGCCATGGAATCCCTGGTGGCACTGGCCGAGGCCAACAACCTGCGCCTGACCCTGTTCCATGGCCGTGGCGGTACCGTCGGCCGCGGTGGCGCGCCTGCCCATCAGGCGATCCTGTCGCAACCGCCGGGATCCCTGCGCGGTGGCCTGCGGGTGACCGAACAGGGCGAGATGATCCGCTTCAAGTTCGGTCTGCCGAAGGTGGCCATCCAGAGCCTCAACCTCTACACCAGCGCCGTGCTGGAGGGGAACCTGCTGCCGCCGCCCAAGCCCAAGGAGTGCTGGCGCGCCGTGATGGAGCAGCTGGCCTCTGTCTCCTGCGATCACTACCGCAGTATCGTGCGCGGTCATCCGGACTTCGTGCCCTACTTCCGCGCCGCCACCCCGGAGATGGAGCTCGGCAAGCTGCCGCTCGGCTCGCGCCCCTCCAAGCGCAAGCCCAACGGCGGGGTCGAGAGCCTGCGCGCCATCCCCTGGATCTTCGCCTGGACCCAGAACCGGCTGATGCTGCCGGCCTGGCTCGGCGCCCACAAGGGGTTGCAGCAAGCCATCGCCGACGGCCAGAAGGGCGTGCTGGAAGAGATGAGCCGCCAGTGGCCCTTTTTCCGCACCCGCCTCGAGATGCTGGAGATGGTGTTCCTCAAGGCTGACGTCTGGCTGGCCGAGTACTATGACACCCGGCTGGTGCCCAAAGAGCTGTGGGGCCTTGGCAAACAGCTGCGTCAGGAGCTTGCCGACTCCATCCAGGTGGTGCTGGAGCTGCGCCCGCAGGGCGACTTGCTCGACGACCAGCCCTGGATCAAGGAGTCCATCAAGCTGCGCAACCCCTACACAGACCCGCTCAACGTGCTGCAGGTCGAGCTGCTGGGCCGCTCGCGCAACCATGCCGAAACTCTGCATCCCGAGCTGGATCAGGCGCTGATGGTCACCATCGCCGGTATTGCCGCCGGTATGCGCAACACCGGTTGATAGTCGGGGCTATCAAGCTCTCCTCAATGACAAAGGGCGCCTCGGCGCCCTTTGTCATATCTACAGGCCCACTGGAGCCATGTTGCCGGAGAATCCTTGGTCGTTAGGCGTTGCCATGGAATCGCAGGGCCGATTAACTATCAGGCGCAATCGCCCGCTTTACAGCTTTAGAGGATGGTGGATGCAAGCCTGCAGGTCTCGAAGGGGTTTCGCCCGCCCTTCGGGCTGGGGCGAGTGACTTTGGAAAGACCCAAAGTCACCAAAGGTCTTCTCCCCCGCTTCTTCGCCCGACTACGTCGGGTACCTTCGGCTCACCCGCATGTCCGACGGCACGCGCCGACGGGCCATCCATGGCCCGGCGCCACTCGCTCGACATCCTGTCTCGCGACCTGGACAAGCGTACTCGCCTCAGCGAATAAGAGGGGGAACCAATACCGTGCCCGCTCTTGACCAGTCTGTGCGGGAGCAATGCCCGTTCATGCTACATGTACAAGTCCGGTTATTACCTGACTCTTACCAGCAACCTGTTGAAGAAGCTAAAAAACGGGCCGCTTACAGGATAGGTAAATCAGCCCGTAGACCTAAAAACCTGACGCTAAACAATAAAAAGAGGCGCCACTGGCGCCTCTTTGACTGAACGGCTTGTCTGCTGTTACAGGCTGGCACAGATCTGCCAGAGGTCGTACTGGATGGCGGCGGCCGTCACTTCCCGGCCAGCGCCCGGCCCCTGAATGACCAGCGGGTTGGTGCGATAGCTGTCGCTCTCGATGGCGAAGATATTGTCGCACGGCAGCAGGTTGGCGAACGGGTGGTGGGGCTCCAGCGCCTCCAGCCCCACTCGAGCCTTGCCGTCGTGCTCGAAGCGAGCGACGTAGCGCAGCACCTTGCCGACCCGGCGTGCCCCCTCGAAGGCGGTCTGGATCGGGTCATCCAGCTCCTTGAGCCTGTCCATGAACTGATCCGTGCTCACCTTGCGCAGGGAGACAGGCACCAGGTTCTCCAGCTCGATGTCGGCGGAGTCGAGCTCGAAGCCCGCCTCCCGCGCCAGAATCAGCAGCTTGCGGCGCACATCCTGGCCAGAGAGATCCTCGCGGGGATCCGGCTCGGTCAAGCCGTGTTGCCATGCCTCGTCCACCAGCTCGGAGAAGGGGCGGCTGCCGTCATACTGCTGGAACAGCCAGGAGAGGGTGCCGGAGAAGATGCCGGAGACCCCCTGAATGCGGTCGCCGCTCTGGCGCAGCATCTGGATGCTGGACTGGATCGGCAGCCCGGCGCCCACGGTGGCGTTGTAGCGCCACTGCACCTGATGGTCGCGGCAGGTCTGCTTGATGCGCTGGTAGAACTCGCTGTCGGCGGCGCCGGCAAACTTGTTGGCGGCGATGATGTGAATGCCGAGCTGGGCAAAATCCGGGTAGTAGCGGCTCACCGTCTCGCTGGCGGTCATGTCCAGCGCAATCAGGGTATCGAAGCCGTGCTGCTCCAGCTGGGCCAGCAGCTCGGGCCAGATCAGCGGCCTGGGATTGAAGTTGTCCTGCACCTTGAGGGGATCCAGCCCCTCTTCATCCAGCAGGCCCCCTTCCGAGCTGAACACCCCGTAGAGGGTGAGCGCCAGGTTCAATTCATGCTCGAGCCGCGCTTTTTCGCGGCCATAGAGGTTCAGCCAGTGACCGCCGATGTTGCCCTTGCCGAACACCACCAGCCCGACCCGGTTCGGGCGGCTGAACAGGGCGCTGTGCAGGGCGATCAGCAGTGGCTCCAGCACCACCTGGCGCAGCACGGCCACCAGGCTCAGGCCATCTTTGGCCACCTGCACGAACTCCAGCGGCTGATCCGCCAGCAGCTGGTAGAAGCGGTGGCACTGCTCGGCATTGTCGGTGACCCCGGCCCCCACCAGCGCCACCAGGCTGTAGCCTTCGCGCTGGATAAGACCGGTGAAGCTGCCCTGCAGCTGGAAGTCGCGCAGCAGCTCGAACGCCCCCTGCGCCACCTCGAGGGTGTAGGCGAGGCGCAGGATCCGGCGATCTGGCTGGCGCTGCAGGGTGAGCGGGTTGAGGCGATGGCGGGCCAGATGGGCCTCGATGGTGGCCACCGTCTGTTCATAATGGGTCTGCGGCAGCACCTTGAGCTCGATCAGGGCGATCTGATCCACCGAGGAGACGATGCGGGCGCCGCCGGAGCGGGGGGCACGGCGCAGAATGTGGGTGCAGCCCTCGTCCGGGTTGTAGCTGCAGCGCAGGGTGAGCCGCTGGCGGCTGTCGGCCACCGGCTGCAGGGTGCGCGAGTGCAATACCGAGGAGCCGAGGCGGGCCAGCTCGTTGGCTTCGGCCAGGCTCAGGCGCTCCAGCAGGCGCGCTTCTTTCACCCGGCGCGGGTCGGCGCTGTAGACCCCGGCCACGTCGCTCCAGATGGTGGTGGATTCGCCGTCCGCCAGCAGGGCCAACAGGCTGGCGCTGTAGTCGGAGCCGTTGCGACCGAGCAGCAATGAGCGTCCCTCCATGTCGGCGGCGATAAAGCCGGTCACCACGATGCGCCCGGCGTGTTCCGCCAGCCGCGCCTTGAGCAGTTCGCTGGACAGCGCGGTATCCACCTTGACCAGAGCACCATCCTCGGCGCGCAGGAAGCTGCGGGCATCGAGCCAGATGGCCTTGTCGCCGCGACTGGTGAGTAGGGCCGCCAGCAGGCGCGCCGACCACACCTCGCCAAAGGCGAGCAGGCCGTTGCGCTCGAAGCGGTCAAACTGTCCCTCCAGGGTCTTGGCGATCAGCTGCATGTCGTCGGCCAGCTGCTGGCTCAGGTCGAGGTGGAGTTCCCCTTCCAGCAGGCCGTCGATCAGGCTCTGCTGATAGACCTGCAGGGCCGAGATGGCCTCGCCGGCGGCTTCATCCCCGGCTTCGGCCAGCTCCACCAGCTGGATCAGCCGGTTGGTGGTCTTGCCGGCGGCGGAGACCACCACCAGCTCTCGGCCGCCCCCCTGCTGCTCGGCTTGCTGTTCGAGAATGCTGGCGACCCGGCGATAACAGACCGGATCCGCCAGACTGCTGCCACCGAATTTGTGGACGTGACGTCGCTTCAAGCCTGCTTCTGTTGCCACCGCGATCTCTCCTTGTTGCTGCTGTTCCATTACTTCGCCACCTGCTGTGCCTGTGCAAACGCCGCGGCCAGATCGGCCACCAGATCCTCACCGTGCTCGATACCGACCGACAGCCGCAGCAGCTGGTTGCTGATGCCTGCCGCCTGCTGGGCGGCCGGGGTCATGGCCCTGTGGGTCATGCTGGCCGGATGGGCCACCAGACTCTCCACCCCGCCGAGGGATTCGGCCACCGAGAAGAGGGTGAGGGCCGCCAGGAAGGCGCGAATGCCCGCCTCATTGCAATCGAGCTCAAAACTTAGCATGGCGCCGAAGCCGGACTGTTGACGGCGCGCAATATCGTGGCCCGGATGGCTCGGCAGGCTGGGGTGATAGATGCGTTTGACCAGCGGTTGCTGCTGCAGGAAGGCGAGGATGCGGTCGGTGTTCTCCTGATGGGCGCGCAACCTGGGGGCCAGGGTGCGCAGGCCGCGCAGGGTGAGGTAGGAGTCGAACGCCCCGGAGGTGAGCCCCAGACAGTTGGCCCACCACACCAGGGAGTCGGCCAGCTCGGGTTCCTTGGCGATCGCCACCCCGCCCACCACGTCGGAGTGGCCGTTGATGTACTTGGTGGTGGAGTGCACCACCAGATCGGCCCCCAGCGCCAGCGGCTGTTGCAGCAGTGGCGAGAGGAAGGTGTTGTCCACCGCCACCTTGGCGCCCGCCGCGTGGGACGCCTCGGCGATGGCAGCGATGTCCACCACCCGCAGCAGCGGGTTGGAGGGGGTCTCCACCCACACCAGCGCCGGCTGCTGGGCCAGTGCCTCGGCCAGTGCCGCCGCATCCCCCTGATCGACGAACTGCACCCGGTAGTGGCCCTTGGCCGCCAGGTACTCGAACAGGCGCCAGGTGCCGCCGTAGCAGTCGTGGGGGGCGATCAGCAGATCCCCCGCCTTGAGCAGGGCGGTGGTGACCAGATGAACGGCCCCCATGCCGGTGCCGGTCACCACGGCGCCGGCCCCCCCTTCCAGCGCCGCCAGCGCGTCCGCCAGATTGGTGCGGGTCGGGTTGCCGGAGCGGGCATAATCGTATTGACGGGGTTCGCCAAAGTCGGCAAAGGTGTAGTTGCTGGAGAGGTAGATGGGCGGCACCACGGCACCGTGTTGCTGGTCAGTCTCAATCCCGGTGCGCACTGCCTGGGTGGCCTTGTGGGTCATGTCACTCTCCTTGATGTCTCTTCACACGCTGGCATGCTGTTTCTGCCACGCGCCATCCCGCCGTTGCAGGCTCATGGTGAACCACACTACGCCAGCTTAAAAAGGCCGTCAACACTTCTAGACGTCTAAATGGCTTTGCTGTTGGATTGCCATTAAATTCCTTAAGGGTTAAAATCCGCGCTCACGGCTAAATGAGAACAGGTGGATCATGGGTACAGAGTGGAACGGCGACTACGTCAGCCCCTACGCGGAACACGGTAAGAAGAGCGAACAGGTCAAGAAGATTACCGTCTCGATCCCGCTCAAGGTGCTGAAGGTGTTGACCGATGAACGCACCCGTCGCCAGGTGAACAACCTGCGTCATGCGACCAACAGCGAGCTGCTCTGCGAAGCCTTCCTGCACGCCTTCACCGGTCAGCCGCTGCCCTGCGACGAAGATCTGCGCAAGGATCATCCGGACAGCGTCCCTGCCGAGGTGCGTGCCATCATGGAAGCGCTGGGCAAAGAGATCGAAGATTTCGACGCCGAGTAATCCTGCAGCAGATGCCAAACAGCAAACCCCCTTTGATGACGCGGCCCCAGGCCGCGTCATCGCTATCCGCCCCTTTCAGCCTGCGTCGCTACCAGAGCGACATCTGCAGCCACAGCCACGACCATGCCCAGCTGGTGATCCCCCTCGACGGTCCCATCGAGATCGAGGTGCAGGGCCAGGGGCGGCGGCTCGCGCCCGGCTTTGCCTGCATCATCGCCCCCGGTGAGCGGCACGACTATGCCGCCGATCCGGCGCTCTCGTTTCTGGTGCAGGAGAGTCACTGGCTGCCCGGCGAGCTGGGCGAGCGCCCCTTCATCGAGCTGGACCAGGCCCAGCGCCACTACCTCGCCTTCCTGCACCGCATGGTGGCCGAGGGGCGCCACGTGGCCGGCATGGAGCAGGTGTGGCTGGGTCTGCTGGCAGAGGCGCAGCAGGCAGGCTCGCGCGGCCGTGCCCGCCTCGCCCCGCGTATCGGCAAGGTGCAGCGTCATATCGAGGCCAACCTTGCGACTGTGCTGACCAATCAGCAGCTGGCCGCCATCGCCTGCCTCGGCCAGAGCCAGTTCAAGCACGCCTTCCAGCAGCAGGTGGGGATGAGCGTCTCCCACTACATCCGGGCGCGGCGCATGGCGCTGGCGCGAACCCTGCTCGCCCACACCGCCCTGCCCGTCGGCGACGTGGCCAACCGCTGCGGTTACCAGAATCAGGGAGCCTTCGGCGAGCGCTTCCTGGCCGAAACCGGACTGACCCCTTCCCTCTGGCGCCAACAAAACGGCCGCTTGCCGTAACCGGGCGGCCGTTTGCCGAAGACGGCGCAGGTGGTTTCGAGGCATGCTGAGGCTCATGCAAGGTATGGGCAACGAGGAGCCAAGATGCAGACCATAAGCTGGCAGGATTTCGAGATGGTGGAGCTCAGGGTGGGCACCCTGGTGCGGGTCGAGCCCTTCCCCGAGGCGCGCCGCCCGGCCTACAAGGTGTGGGCGGATTTCGGCCCCGAGCTCGGGGTGCGCAAGAGCAGCGCCCAGATCACCGACCTCTATCAACCGCAGGAGCTGGTCGGCCGCCAGATCGTCGCCGTGGTGAACTTCCCCCCCAAACAGATAGGCCCGATCCAGTCGGAGTTTCTGCTGACCGGCTTTTACCGGCCGGACGGCGCCGTGGTGATCGCCATCCCCGAGCAGGCGGTGGAGAACGGCGCCAAGCTCGGCTAAGGCCACCACCGGACCGATACAAGAGAGGCGACCCTGGGGTCGCCTCTCTCTTTTGCGGCTGATTGCTCGCCGTTACTTCAGCAGGCTGAAGATCAGTGCCGACACCGCCAGCGCGCCGGTCAGCAGGATGAAGCCGTTGGCCCAGCGGTGGCGGAAGCGGGCCAGCGCCTCCACCTTGTAGATGGCCACCACCGGCATGATGAACAGGATCATGGCGATCACCGGGCCGGAGAGGGTCTCCATCAGCCCCAGGATCCCAGGGTTGATGATGGCTGCGCCCCAGATGGAGAAGAACATCAGGGCGATGCCGAGCCGGTCGGCCTTGGCCAGCGACAGGCCGGTGGGCTTGGCGATCAGGCTTTTCAGGCTCTCGCGGGCACCGAGGAAGTGGCCGAGGAAGGAGGAGCTGATGGCGATGAAGGCGATGAGCGGCCCCAGGGTCACGATCACCGGGTTGTCGGTGATGTTGGCGAGGTAGGAGAGCACCGAGACGTTCTGGGCCTTGGCCTCGGCCAGCTGGGCCGGCGAGAGGCTCAGCACGCAGGAGAAGACGAAGAACAGCACGAAGCCCACCAGCATCACGGTGGTGTTGCGCAGGATCAGGCTGCTCTTGGCTTCCGCCTGCTCGCCGTACTCCCGGCGCTGCACGTTGGCAAAGCCGGAGATGGCGGCGGCGTGGCTGAAGGCGAACACGGTGACCGGCAGCGCCAGCCAGACGGTGTTGAGGAAGCTGCCACCCTCCAGGCTGCCCAGCTGCGGCCATTGCCACTGGGGGATCAGGTAGCAGGAGAGCGCCGCCAGGATGGCCGCCAGCGGATAGACCATGACGGCGAAGGCGCGCAGCATCGCCTTCTCGCCGGCCAGCATCACGGCGATCATGGCGAACACCAGCAGACCGGAGAGCATCACCCGGTTCGGGGCATCCATACCGAGCTGATTGATCATGAAGCTCTCCACCGTGTTGGTCAGCCCGACCCCGTAGATGAGCAGGATCGGGAAGATGGAGAGGAAGTAAAGCGCCGAGATGAGGCGGCCGGCCATCTTGCCGAAGTGCTCCTGAGCCACCTCGGTGAAGTCGGCGTGGGGGCGCGAAGAGGAAAGCACGAAGCGCGCCAGCCCGCGGTGGGCCAGGAAGGTCATGGGACCGGCCAGCACGGAGACGATGATGAGGGGCCAGATCCCGCCCAGACCCAGATTGATGGGCAGAAACAGGATGCCGGCGCCGACGGCGGTACCAAACAGGCTGATGACCCAGTGGGTGTCGTGGCGACGCCAGGGGGTGGCGCTGACGGTGGTGGAGCAGGAACCGGACAGCTCCTTGGTGACGTCTACAGATAAACTCATTACTAATTCACTTTTTGTCAGTGTTTTAATCTGAGTTCATTGTGGTTTATCGGGATTTAATTCTCAAAAGTCCACCCTGAAACATATCACTACCATTACGGGCTTCAGCCAGTGAGATTGGGAATGGAATCGGGATCACATAAATGAGTAAAACTGAATATTGTTGAAAACGTGAAATTTAAAACCAAATTTTCACTCTTGGTCAATTTTTTATTTTGGCCAAATGATCGTTTGCAGAATTACCTGAAAAAATCGTGCCATTACTCCGCCTTCTCTTGTGATGATTCACTGTCATTCCCGCGCTTTGCCAGCGGATATTTCTGTTCATTCCCGATGAAACCAGCGGATCACACCAAGCAATCAGGCGGCCATGGGGCCGCCTGATTGCCGTCAACGATGACCTGTTCACCCGCTCAGTGCGCCAGAATGCTGCCCCAGGCGAGATCCGGATCCCCCATCACGATGAAGTCCGGGTTCTCCAGCGACTCCGTCTCGTTGTAGCGCAGCGGCTGCAGCGCCAGGCTGAGGATGCGACCACCGGCCGCCTCGACGATGCACTGGGCGGCGGCGGTGTCCCACTCGCCGGTGGGGCCGAGCCGCACGTAGCAGTCGGCCGCCCCTTCCGCCACCAGACAGGACTTGAGCGAGCTGGAGCCGAGCGGGATCAGCTCGTAGTTGATGGCCGGGTTGAGGCGGCGGGTCAGGTTCTCCAGCTTCTGGCGACGGCTAATAGCGACTACCAGCGAATCGGGCTGATCGTGCTCGTGGTGCATGGCGCTGATGGGGTGCACCTCGCCGTTCGCCTCCTTGAAGGCGCCATGACCACGCACCGCCCAGTAGAGCACGTTCGACTCGGGGGCATAGATGACGCCAAGCACCGGTACATTGTCCTGTACCAGGGCGATCAGGGTGGCGAAGTCGCCGCTGCCGGCGATGAACTCGCCAGTGCCGTCGAGGGGATCCACCAGCCAGTACTGACGCCAGTTGGCGCGCTGGCTGAAAGGGATGTCGGCCGCCTCTTCGGTCAGCACGGGAACATGGGGAGTGAGCGCCGACAGCGCCTGTTTGAGGTAGGCATCGGCAGCAAGATCGGCACTGGTGACCGGGGTCGCATCCTCCTTCAGCTGACGCTCGAACTGACCGCCGTGATAGATTTCGTGAAGGATCCTGCCCGCTTCGCGCGCGATCTCCTTGACCCCCGGCACCCAGGCCAACAACTCCTGCATCTTGTTATCCTCTGTATTCAAACTGCCCGTCTGCGGGCTATTCTGCCTGCTCCGCCAGCCAGCGTTGGGCCAGCAGCAGCGCACTGATGCTGCGCGACTCGGTAAAGTCGGGTCGCGCCAGCAATTCGTCGATCCGGTTCAGCGGCCAGGGGATCACCTCGAGGGGCTCGGGCTCGTCCCCCACCCGCTGCTCGGGGAAGAGATCCCGTGCCAGCAAGATGTCCATCCGGCTGGAGAAGTACCCCGGCGCCAGCGACACCTGCTTGAGCAGGGTCAGGCTGTTGGCCCCAAAGCCCGCCTCTTCCATCAGCTCCCGGTTGCCCGCCTCGAAGGCATCTTCACCCGGGTCGATCAGCCCCTTGGGAAAGCCCAGCTCGTAGGAGTGGGTACCCGCCGCGTACTCGCGCACCAGCAGCAGGGTGTGGGCATCAAACAGCGGCACCACCATGACGGCGCCCCGGTTGCCGCCGCGCATCCGCTCGTAGACCCGCTCTTCGCCGTTGGAAAACTTGAGGTGGAGCGACTCCACCTTGAACAGCCGGCTCTCGGCCACGATCTCGGCCTTGAGGATCTCCGGCTTGCTCTTGCCATGCGCCATGGTGTCGACGCTGAGGTGGACGGGTTTGCGTTGGTGGAGGTCACTCATCGGGGCTGGCTGCTCGTTAAAAAATCGTGTTTCAAGAGTAAACGACTCCCCTCTCGAACACCACGGGGCAAGGGTGGGAAAGCGGCGGGAAAAATCCGTTATAATGCCCGCCCGTTTCGACCCGACCACCGAGGCCCCATGCCGACCCCACTGCCCTGGCACCAGATAGACACTGTCCTGCTCGATATGGATGGCACCCTGATCGATCTCCATTTTGACAACCACCTCTGGCAGCAGCTGGTACCCGAGCGCTATGCCGAGCGACTCGGCCTGCCGCTGGCCGAGGCCAGAGTGCAGATCGAGGCGCACTACCAGGCCGTCAGCGGCACCCTCAACTGGTACTGCGTGGATTACTGGAGCGAGACGCTGGGGCTCGACATCCGCGCCCTCAAGCAGGAGATCCTGGCCAAGATCCAGTGGCGGCCCCACGTCATCCCCTTCCTGACCGCCCTGCGGGCCGCGGGCAAGCAGCTGGTGCTCTTCACCAATGCCCACCCCACCAGCCTGTCGGTGAAGGATGCGCAGCTGGGGCTGGCCGGCCACCTCGATCTGATGGTGAGTACCCACGAGCTGGGCTGGTCGAAGGAGAGCCAGCACTGCTGGCAGGCACTGGCCGAGCGGCTGGCGTTCGACCCGGCCCGCACCCTGTTCGTGGATGACAGCGAGCGGATCCTGCGCGCCGCCGCCGACTACGGCATCGGTTATCAGCTCGCCATCCAGAACCCGGACAGTTGCCAGCCCGAGCAGCACATCACCGCCTTCCCGGCGATCCGTGATTACGCCGAGTTGCTGCCGCTGGCCGTGTAAGCCGAGAGGCAGGGGAACATCTGGGCAACCAGACGCCATCTCCCCCATCCCTTCCACGATGACGCCGGATAGCAACCGCTGACCCAGCAGGTAGCGGATAAACACAAGGGCTGCCCAGGCAGCCCTTGTCGATCCCGGGTCGCTCACCCCAGCCACGTCACCAGCCGGTACTGCTTCTTGCCCCGGCGCAGCAGCAGGTAGCGGCCGAACAGCCGGTCAGCCGCCGTCAGTGGCTCTTCCCGGCGGATCTCGCCATTGAGGCTGATTGCGCCTGCCGCCAGCAGCTCGCGGGCGATCCGCCTGGAGTTCGCCAGACCGCTCTCCACCAGCAGGGTCACCAGATCTGTTTCCCCCTCGATTCGGCAGCTTGGCATGCCATCCTGCGCCAGCTGGGCCAGGTCACTCTCGCCAAGGCGCGCCACCTCGCCACTGAACAGCAGTTCACTGATGCGCTGCACCGCCGCCAGCGCCCTCTTGCCGTGCACCAGCTCGGTCAGCTCCTCGGCCAGCACCTGCTGCGCCAGCTTGCGCCCTTGCCGCTTCGCATCCTCCGCCTCCAGCGCCTCAATCTCGGTCAGCGCCATGAAGCTGTAGTAGCGCAGGAAGCGGTAGACATCCTCGTCCGCGGTGCTGAGCCAGAACTGGTAGAAGGCGTAGGGCGAGGTGAGCGCCGGATCGAGCCAGATTGCGCCCCCTTCGGTCTTGCCGAACTTGGTGCCATCGGCCTTGGTGATGAGGGGCAGGGTCATGCCGTGCACCTGCGCCTGATGGAGGCGGCGGGTGAGATCCATGCCGCTGGTGATGTTGCCCCACTGGTCGTTGCCGCCGATCTGCAGGGTACAGCCGAGGCGCTGGTTGAGCACCGCGAAGTCCTGGGATTGCAGTAGGGCGTAGGAGAACTCGGTGAACGAGATGCCCTGATCCGGGCGGGCCAGCCGCTGGCGCACCGATTCGCGGGCCAGCATGGCGTTGACCGAGAAGTGCTTGCCGATGTCGCGCAGAAAATCGAGGGCGGACATCTGCCCCATCCAGTCGGCGTTGTTGACCAGCAGCGGCGCCGCCAGCCCGTCGCTGGCCGGCAGCAGCGCTTTTATCTGGGCCGACAGGCTGGCTACCCAGCCCTGCACCGTCTCGGCGCTGTTGAGGTTGCGCTCGGTCGCCTTGAAGCTGGGATCGCCGATAAGACCGGTGGCACCGCCCACCAGCGCCACCGGGGTGTGGCCCGCCAGCTGGAAGCGGCGCAGCATCAACAGCGGCACCAGATGGCCGATGTGCAGGCTGCCGGCGGTGGGATCGAACCCGCAGTAGACGGTGCGCGGGGTGGCGAGGTGGGAGGCCAGCGCCACCGGGTCGGAATTCTGGGCCACCAGGCCGCGTCGGGTCAGCTCATCGAGCAGGTGGGGGTTGATCATGGGTGCTCCAACAGCAAGGGGAAAAGGCCACATCCTCGCCGCTCTGACCTGCGCCGAATATGTCCCCTAGGGGACAGTTTTGCCACTCTCGTGCTAGCATCCGGCTATCGTGTGACCATCGCACAACCATCGCGGGGAGCCTGCCCGCCACCCGGAAGCCATCGCCATGAACCAGACACTTGCCACAGATGCCCCGACCCGCAGCATGACCGAGGTGGTCGATGCCCTGCACGGCAGCGCCTTTCCGGCGGCGCTGGTGCGCCTGATCCAGCAGCAGGTGGCGTTCGACTGTGCCTTGCTGCTCGGGGTGGGGCAGCGCCCCGTCTACCTCTATGACAACCTGCACCACCAGCGGGCCCTGCTGTTCGATCGCTACCTCACCCGCCACTTCAGTCAGGATCCCTTTATGCAGGCGCTGGAACAGGGTCTGGGGGCCGGGGTCTGGACGCTGGCGCAGGTGTCGCGCGGGCGGCTCGACCCTGAGTATCGCCACCACTTCTATCAGGCCACCGGCTGGCAGGAGGAGGTGGGGCTGATCCTGCCGGTACGCGATGGCCTCACCCTGATGCTGTTTCTGGGCCGACTCGACAAGCGCAGCAGCCTCAGCCGTGACGAGCTGGCCCGACTGGAGGCGCTGTTTCCGCTGGTCCATTCGCTGTGCCGCCAGCACTGGCGGGAGGGAGCCGCGTTGCTGGCACAGAGTCCGGCACTGCCGGGTGGCGCCGATCTCAAGGCGACCGTGGAGCAGGCCATCGCCAGCGTGGGGGGCGCGAGTCTCACCCGCCGCGAGCGTCAGGTGGCGGGATTGCTGTTGCAGGGGCTGGATACCGAGGCCATTGCCGATGCACTCGGCATCGGCAGCGGCACGGTGAAGAATCATCGCAAGCACCTCTACGCCAAGCTGCACCTGCGCTCGCGGGCCGAGCTGTTCCGCTTCTTCCTCAATCATCTCATCACGGCGCCAGCCAGCACCTTCCCATAACGACACCACCCCGCCGGGGCGGGGTGGTGTCGATGCATGCCAGATCAGACAACAAGGCCGTCAGATCCGGCCCTGATAGCGTAGCGGGAAGCGCCCCTGACCATCGGGTTGGCCGAGGAAGGGCAGCCCCTGCTTCATCTGCTCCGGCAGATCGGGCCCGGGTTTGAGGGTGCCCTGGAACAGGTACTGGCGATTGGCCTGCAGCTCCAGCTTGCCCTGCACCTGTACCGCCTCCGAGCCCTGCTTGAGCTCGGCCACCAGCCGGGAGTCGATGCAGGTCAGCTTGATCTCGGGATCCCCCAGCACCAGCTTGCCGGCCGGGGTATCGGCATCGGCCCCGTACCAGTAGAGGTTGCCGTAGAGGTTGTCGCACCAGGGGTTGCCCTGGGCTACCTGATCGAGCTTGAGCTGCAGCTGGCCGGCCACCGTCACCGGCACGGGCAGCTGCATCGGCACCCGCACCAGCAGCCAGGGGGCCGGCACGTTGAGGGTGATGTCGCGGCCAAAGGCGGCGCCGCTCCAGCCAACCACCCCCTGCCCGTTGAGGCCGCTGCGCTCGCCAAAGCGCAGGGACACCTCAGGGGCAAAACGCAGCAGCGACCAGCCGTTGAGCTCCCAGCGTAGCTGGGTCAGCGACTCACTGGCGTATTGCAGGCGGGCAACCTGGCCGCTCCAGAGGGTGCCGCTCACCCCTTCCAGCTGTACCAGGGGCGGCAGCGGCAGGTAGCGCACCACCAGAGACGCCGGCAGCTTGGCCAGCAGGAAAACCAGATAGGCCGCCAGAAACAGCACGGCAATCAGCACTCTTTGCTTCATAGAAAACGACTCGACTGCAAACGCCCGATCAGGCGCGGGGCCCTGCTCGGGACGCGTGGTTTCATTGGGGACGGCTCAGCTGCAAGCGGCGTACCTTGACCAGGCCGGGCGCCAGATTCTCACGGGCCACCTCGATCACCTGCACCTGCACGCCATGGCGATCCGCCAGGGTCGCCAGCCAGATCAGCAGGTCATCGAACGCCACCGTGTCGATCCACACCTGCAGCTCCTGACCCTGGGGCTGCAAGCGGGCAATCTTGATCTTCTGGTTGAAGGCGGTACGGTTGACCACCCCTTCCAGGGTGCCGCTAGTATCGAGCTGGCGGCCCTGGCCACCCTGCAGCGCCAGCACCTCTTCACCCTTCTCTTTCAGCCAGGCGAGGGTCTGCTGCTGGCTCAATACCTGCCGCTCGCGCTCGTCGATGCGATTGCCGATGGGCTGCCAGATGACCCAGTAGCAGAAGCCGATCAACAGTACGCTGCCGCCCACCGCCACCAGCCGCTGCTCACGGGCGCTGATGCCGCGCCACCAGCCTTGTAGTTTGTCCATCATGATGATTTACCCTTCAGCACCAGTGCCCCTTCAACCTTGCCTTCGGTGCTGCGCACCTCCCCCTGCTGCACGTCGAAGCGCTTGCCGGCCAGCTCGCGAAAACGCTCGATCTCGGCAAAACCGGGGGCCGTCACCTGCAGCCTGAGCTCGCCGCGAGCCGCGTCGAAACGCAGCACCTCGGGCTTGAGGCCGGGCACTTCGGCAAAGGTGGGCGCCAGCTCGGTCAGCACCATCAACACCCCGTCCTGCGGCGTCTGCCCCAGCTGCTGGAGGTGCTGGGTCATCTGGCTGCGCACGTTGACGATGCGGCTCTCCCCCGGGAAGATCCGGGTGTAGACCTGCCGGATCTCCGCCTTGAGCGCCTTGTCCTGCTCCGCCAGCTGGTAGAGCTGCACGCCGCGCTGGGCGAACGCCACCACCAGCAGCGCCCCGGCCACCACCGCCACCTTGCGCCACTGCTGCCAGTAGCGGGAGTATTCGGTCTGCGGCCGGTAAGGCCCCTGCAGCAGGTTGGCCTGACTGGCGAGTGCGCCCCGGGCCAGCAGCAGCATGGGCAGCTCGGGATCGGCCGCCTGCCAGCTGGCCGCCGCAATGGCCGGCGGCGGGGTATGGCTGTGAATGGTCACCGGCGCCGGCTCCGCCGCCAGCAACATGGCCAGCAGCGGCTCGTCGGCGACGATGCCCTGACAGGGCCCCTGGCGTAGCAGCCACTCCTTGCCCAGCTGCAGCGCCGACCAGCCCCCGCTCGCCTGCGGCAGCGCCAGCACGTCCGGCAGCAACTGCCGGCTCTTGAGACCGGCCTGCTCCAGCCAGCCGAGCCAGGTCTGCATCTTCTCCTTGTCGACCGCCATCAGGTCCACCTCGTGACCCTGATGACCCAGCACCACCAGGTGCAGCTCATCCACATCGGAGGCGATTTGCTCCTCCAGCAGATAGGGCAAGGCGGCCGCACTCTGGCGGCTGTATTTGCCCGGCAGGCTCACCCGCCGGAAGATAAGATCGCTGCCGGGCACCAGCACCACCGCCGGGCGGCCACCGGCCCGCTCCTGCAGCTCGCCAAGGGCATGGGCCGAGGCCAGGGTACCGGAGGCGATCACCTCCTCTTCCCCGCCCGACCACACCAGCCACTCGACCGGCTGCTGCGCATTGGTCCCCAGACGGATGACCAGACTCTCGCTCACTAATGTCTCTCCTGCCATGCCCGCTCGCATCCTTCGGGATGGGCGGGCGCGCAGCCATGGGCTGCAGTCCAATCGGGGGATGGCGCGGGCCGGCCAACGGCCGTCGCCCGCCTCCCTTGTTATTCGGCGCCGCCGTTCAGACGGCGCAGCATCACCAGCTTGTTGTCCTTGCCGCGCACGAAGACGCTCTCCAGCCGGGCGCGGGTGTCACCCACCTCGGCAATCAGCCTGGCCTCGAAATAGCTGCTCTTGACGTCCAGCGCCGCATCCAGCCCCTGGATGTTGCCCACCTGTACCGGCATCTGGTCCGTCATCTCCTTCTTGTTCTTCCACCCCTTCTGGGGGCGGCTGGTCAACACCCGCTTGGCATCGTCCAGCCCTACTTTGTCCAGATAGAGCGCCACCAGCAGGGCCGACTGCTCCGGCCGGATGGTGTTGACGTTCACCACCAGCTTGTCGTTGGGCAGGGCGCACACATAGGGTGCCAGCCGAGCGTACATCTTGGCGCTCACCCCGCGCACCGCTCGCAGCTCGTCGGTGCCAAGCATCCACTGGTTGGCGGTCAGATATGGGGGGGTGAGCCCTTCGTAATAGGCATCCTCGGCGCCGTAGCTCGACACCAGCACGGTATCCTTGTCGGTCCAGTCGCGGATGGCATCGGTCAGCTGCACCGCCTCGTAATCTTCCACCTCAAGCTGCTTGAGCAGCGCCTTGAACACCTTGACCGGATAGGGCTGCTTCTCCAGATCGTCGCCGCTGATCCCGTCCTTCAACGGCACGCTCAGGCTGTTGAGGTTGAAGCAGGATTGCAGATCCCGCACCCGGCCGGTGAGCTTGCCGTCATCCACCGGGAAGACCGCATCCTGGCGCGCCCAGTTCTGCCCCAGGCTGACCACGTTGGGGTCGTCCTTGAAATCCTGGGCCAGCACCTTGCTCACCAGCGCCTCCGCCGACATGGCATACCACCAGGCCTGCTTGCCGGCGGTGAGGTTGGCGGTACGGCGCAGCTCCAGCTGCAGGCGGCCGCTCATGTTGCTGGCGATGATCACCATCACCGACAGGATGAGCAACACCACCAGCAGGGCCATACCCCCCTGGCGGCCCGGTGTGGTGCGGGATCGGCCCCGGCCGCGCTTAATTGCCATTGTCCGCTCGCTGGCCGCCAGCGCCGATCAGGAACTGGCGGCGGATGGTACCGTAATCTTCCAGATCCAGCTCCACCGCCAGCCCGTAGGGCAGCACGTTGCGCTGGGTCCACTCCTCTTTCCAGGCGCCCTTGTCGTAGAAGTAGAGCCGCAGCGCCGTCACCCGCTCCAGCATCGGCTGGATGCGCGGCTCGGTGCCGATCACCGGATCCGGGTAGAGGTAGCTCAGCCGCTCCAGCTTGTGATCCTTGAGCCGCCAGCCGACCCGCTGCAGGCCTGAGCGCGGCAGCATGCCGTCCGGGTTGAGCCAGCCGCCGCGCATGAAGGCCATGCCCCAGTCGTCGCTCTGCTGGCCAAAGCGGGAGGCCGCCAGCAGCACCTTGTTGTTCTCGCCGTCGATGCGGCCGCTGCGCGGCACCATCTGGGTAATGTCCCGCTCCAGCACGGAGAAGGCCAGTTGCAGCTCGGAGAGACGTCCCTCCTTGCGCTTGGCCACCTCGTCGCTGGTGAGCACCCCTTGCAGCACCTGATAAGCGCCCAAGCTCAGGCCGGCGAAGATGGCGATGGCCACCAGCATCTCCAGCAGGGTAAACCCCGCCTGATGCCGGCTCCGGCTTATGGAGACACCTTGATGCAGATTCATCGGCTGATATAGGTCCGGATCATGGCCACCGGGCTGTCAGCCTTGGGCGCGGTACGCACTTCCATGTCCAGCGCCTTGAAGTTGCTGTCGGCGGTAGCGACGCCGCGATAGCGCCAGTACCAGGTCTGGCCCGCCATCTGCTCGTCCCCTTCCACCCAGCTGTCACCGGGCCACTTGGCTTCGAGCTTCTGCTGCACCAGCTGGTTCTCCACCACCCAGGTCGCCAGGGTCTTCTGTTCCAGATAGTTGAGGCCGGAGAGGTGCTCGCTGGCGGTCTTCATCACCGCCAGCCCGGCGATGGCGAACACCGCCAGCGCCACCATGACTTCCAGCAGGGTCATGCCACGGGCGTTCATTCCTCTTCCTCCTCGTCCTGCAGCAGGCGCAGGCGGCCGAACTCGTCCGCCTTGACCGTGCGCACATAGCGCAGATCGTCGTCCTGCTGGGTCAGGGTCAGCACGAAGGGGGTCAGCTCGCCACCGGGAAAGATGAACACCTGCGGCGTGCGCTCCTTCTCGTCGCGCCCCTTCTCGTACTTCTCGTCGGATTCGGTCCGCCAGCTGAAGCCCTCAAGCTCGATGGCCAGCCGCATGTTGTCGGGCAACTCGACCCGATCCAGCAGCTTGTCGCCGCTCATCACCTGCCACTTGCGATCCTTGGCCGCGCGCTGCATGAACTGCCAGCCGTTGTCCTCGACACGCAGGCCCACCAGCCGGCCATCCATCACCGAATACTCCTGCGCCTGCTGCAGCACGGCCATGAAGCGGCGCGCCTGCTTGTCGAGCTCTCTATCCCCCCTGGCGCCGCCCATGCTGAGGGTGACGGCAGTGGCAACCAGCCCCATCAACATGGCGACCAGCAACACTTCCAGCAGGGTAAAACCGGCCTGGCGACGGGCAGAAGAGGCCACCTTCATTCAGGCAGCCCCGGCATGACTCGGTGAGCGCGACGCGGCGGGATCACTTATTGGAAATCCTTCAGGTTCCAGTTGCCGATGTCGTCATCGGTACCGGCTTCGCCATCCAGCCCCATGGAGAAGATGTCGATCTTGCCGAACTGACCCGGGCTCAGCATCTGGTACGGGTTGCCCCAAGGATCCTGCGGCAGGCGCTTGATGTAGCCCCCTTCCCGGTAGCTGCGCGGCTCAGGTGCGGCGGTCGGTTTGTTGACCAGCGCGTCCAGCCCCTGCTCAGTGGTCGGGTAGCGATTGTTGTCCAGCTTGTACATGTCGAGGGCGTTTTCCAGCGCCACTATGTCGGAGACCGCTTTCTGCTGGTCCGCCTTCTCCTTGTTGCCCATCAGGTTGGGCACCACCAGGCTGGCCAGGATCCCCAGGATCACGATGACCACCATCACTTCCAGCAGGGTAAAACCCGATTGACGACGCTTTTGCATGACTTACTCCCTAACGAAATGAGATGGCATGAACCATCAACGATTAACTGTTAAACCACGATCGCTCGATGACGCCTGTCGGCTAATCGAACCTACGGAGTTGATTGGATTGGTAGGTTCGAATAGCGAAGCGTATTCGAACGTCCGAACCTTACATATTCACCATGTTGTTGAGCCCGAGCGAATTGACCGCAGGATCGACCGAAGTCACCTGCCCGCCAGCATCACAGATTCACCATATTGTTGAGCTCGAGGATCGGCTGCAGAATCGACATCACGATAAACAGCACCACCCCGGCCATGGAGACCACCAGCATGGGTTCGAACACCCCGAGGGCGATGTTCACCTGGGTTTCAAACTCTCGATCCTGGTTGTCCGCCGCCCGCTCCAGCATGTTGTCGAGCTCGCCGCTCTGCTCGCCGGAGGCGATCATGTGCAGCATCATGGGCGGAAAAATCTTGGTTTCATCCAGCGACTTGCGCAGGCTGGTCCCCTCCCGCACCCGCTCGGTGGCCTCACCGATACGCATGCGGGCAAAGTCGTTGGAGAGCACTTCGCCGGAGATCTTCATCCCCTCCAGCAGCGGCACGGCGCTGGCGTTGAGGATACTCAGGGTGCGGGCGAAACGGGCGGTGTTGAGACCGCGGCTGACCCGGCCGATCACCGGCAGGCGCAGGATCAGCTGGTGCCAGTGACGGCGACGCTTGTCGTCGGTCAGCCACCAGCGCCAGACAAAGCCGCCCACCAGCAGCAACAACAGGAACCAGAGACCGTAGTGCTGCATCAGCTCGCTGGTACCGATGAGGAAGCGGGTAGTGGCCGGCAGTTGCTGGCCCATGTGTTCGAACTGGGCCACCACCTTGGGCACCACGGCGGTGAGCAGGATGGAGATGACGCCGATGGCGACGCAGGTCAGTACGATGGGGTAGATCATCGCCTGCAGCAGCTTGGTGCGCATGTGCTGACGCTGCTCGGTGTAGTCGGCGAGGCGGTTGAGCACCTTCTCCAGGTGACCGGACTTCTCGCCGGCCGCCACCATGGAGCGGAACAGCTGATCGAACACATGGGGGAAGGCCGCCAGCGAATCGGCCAGCGAATAGCCCTCCACCACCTTGCTGCGCACCGTGGCCACCATGCTGCGCAGGTGGGCCTTCTCGCACTGCTCGGCGACGGCCTTGAGCGCCTCTTCGATGGTGAGCCCGGCCCCCACCAGGGTGGCCAGCTGGCGGGTGATCATCGCAAGCTCGGCGGTGCTGGCACCACGGCGGAACAACACGAAGCGGTTCGCCTCGCGCTTGGCCTTCTCGGTGGTCTCGTTCACCTCGAGCGGGGTCAGCCCCTGCTCGCGCAACAGCTGGCGTACCTGGCGGGCGGAATCCCCCTCCAGCACGCCGCTCTTGTTGCGTCCCTTGCCGTCGAGGGCCTTGTATTCGAATGCTGCCATCTCAGTCTTCCCGGGTCACGCGCAGCACCTCTTCGAGGCTGGTCTGCCCCTTGAGTACCTTGTCGATGCCGTCGCGGCGGATGCTGGGGGTGTGACCCCGGATCAGCCGCTCGATGGCCAGCTCGCCGCTGGCGCTGTGGATCGCCTCGCGCACCGCTTCATCGATCACCACAAGCTCGTGGATGCCGGTCCGGCCGCGATAGCCGGTGTGGTTGCACTGCTCGCAGCCCACCGGCCGCCACACCTGCTGCTCCGGCGCCAGCTCGATGCCCATGGCAATGCGCTCCTGCTCGGTGATGGGGCGCGGCGCGCGGCAATCGGGGCAGAGGGTGCGCACCAGCCGCTGGGCCAGCACCGCCAGCAGTGAGGAGGAGAGCAGGAAGGGTTCGATGCCCATGTCCCGCATCCGGGTGATGGCACCGATGGCGGTGTTGGTGTGCAGGGTCGACATCACCAGGTGACCGGTCAGCGATGCCTGCACCGCGATCTGGGCAGTTTCGAGGTCACGGATTTCCCCCACCATCACCACGTCCGGATCCTGGCGCAGAATGGCGCGCAGGCCGCGGGCGAAGGTCATGTCCACCTTGCTGTTGACCTGGGTCTGGCCAACCCCTTCGAGGTCATATTCGATGGGGTCTTCGACGGTCAGGATGTTGCGATCCCGCGAGTTGATCTCGGAGAGGGCCGCGTAGAGGGTGGTCGATTTGCCCGAACCAGTCGGGCCCGTCACCAGAATGATGCCGTGGGGCTTGCGAATGAGTTCACTGATGATGTTGCGGTTGGCCAGCGTCATGCCAAGCTGCTTGAGCTCGAGCCGCACGTTGTTCTTGTCGAGCAGACGCAGCACCACCCGCTCGCCGTAGCTGGACGGCATGGTGGAAACCCGCACGTCCACCGCCCGGCCGCCGATGCGCAGTGAGATGCGGCCATCCTGCGGTACCCGCTTCTCGGCGATGTCCATCCGCGACATGACCTTGATGCGCGACACCAGCAAGGAGGCGAGCTTGCGATGGGGACGCAGGATCTCCCGCAGCACCCCGTCGATGCGAAACCGGATCACCAGTGCCCGCTCGAAGGTCTCGATGTGGATGTCGGACGCCTCTTCTTTTATCGCCTCGCTCAGCATGGCGTTGATGAGGCGGATGATGGGGGCGTCGTCGTCGGCATCCAGCAAGTCTTCACTCTGGGGCAGCTCTTCGGCCAGCGCGAAAAAGTCCATCTCGTTGCCGAGATCCTCCATCAGCTGGCGCGCCTCGGAGGAGTCGCGCTGGTAGTGGGCCATCAGCAGTTCTTCGAAGGCCTCGCCGTCCATCTGCTCCACCGTGAAGGCGCAGCCCGCCACCCGCCGCACTTCCAGCAGGGTTTGCGGCGTCACACCCTGGCGGCAGAGCAGCACCGGGGCCCCCTGCCGCTCGGTCAGGATCACCCCGAAGTTGCGGGCGAAGGCAAACGGCAACTCGGGCAGGGCTGCCGGCATGTCGACGCCATCCAGCTGGTATGCCGCCATTACTTGTTACCCACGAATGGCTGGGATCCGCCGCTCGTCTGCGGGACCGACTGTGTCTGCTGGAGCTGCTTCTGCACCTCGGGCGACATGGTCACGCCCTGGCCGTACTCGGGCAGCACCTGGCGCTTGGGCGAGGTGAGGTAGCCCTCCTGCGCCGCCGCCTCCTGCTGCTCTGAGCGGAACTGGGAGTACTTGTTGCTGGAGATACCGCTGTAGACATCGGCATCACGCAAAATGGTCGGTCGGATAAAGACCATCAGATTGCGCTTGGAGGTCGAGTTGGAGGTAGAGCGGAACAGATAACCCAGCACCGGGATGTCGCCGAGCAGCGGCACCTTGGAGACCTTCTCCTGGGTCTTCTCGTCCATCAAACCGCCCAGCACCACTGTCTCACCACTCTTCACCAGCACCGCGTTCTTGATGGTACGGGTATCGAAGGTCGGGCCCAGCGTGCTGGTGCCGGGTGCCTGGGTCTGCGCCACGCTGGAGACCTCCTGCTCGATGTTGAGCAGCACGGAATCCCCCTCGTTGATCTGCGGCGTCACCACCAGCTTGGTACCCACCGTCTTGCGCTCGATGGTGTTGAACACCTGATCGCTGGTGGTGGAGCTCTGGGAGCCACTCTGCACCGGCACTTCCTGACCGACGTTGAAGGAGGCTTCCTTGTTGTCCATGGTGACGATACTCGGCGTGGAGAGAATATCGTTCTTGGTATCGGTCGACAGGGCCGTCACCAGCGCGGCCCAGTTGCCCTTGTAGAAGCCGGCCGCCATACCGTTGAAATCCTTGGCCAGCGAAGCCAAGCCGGTGGTAGTGCCGTTCTTCTGGTAATCCTTGGCCGCGATGGCCACCGAACCGATGGGCAGACCGGTGTCGGTGAACTGGGTGCCGCCGCCATTGGTGTTGGCCCACTGCACCCCGAGGTTGAGGCCGTCGCCATCGGCGATCTCGACGATGATCGCCTCCACCAGTACCTGGGCACGGCGAATGTCGAGCTTGGCGACTACCTGCTCCAGTTCGGCCATCACGTCCGGCTGGGCGGTGATCACCAGCGCATTGGTGGTCTCGTCGGCGGAGATGGCCAGCTTGCCACCGCCGATGCTGGCACCGCCACCGCCTGTGGTGGTGGCCGCGCCGCCCTTCTTGTCCGCCTCGATGCTGGAGCTGACGCCCTTGAGCACCTCCACCAGATCCTTGGCCTTGCCGTATTTCAGATAGAAGACCCGGGTGTTGCCCTGGCTCTGCAGGTCACGGTCGAGCTGGTGCACCATCTGGATGATGCGGGCGCGCGCCTTGGGCTCGCCGCTCACCACCACCGAGTTGGTGCGCTCGTCGGCCACCACCTTGGGGGCCAGCAGCAGGGAGGTGTTGCCGCCCTGGTTGTTGCCATCCTTGTTGAGGTTGGTTACCAGCCGCACCATCTCGCCGGCAGAGGCGTACTTGAGCTTGACGATGTCCACTTCCTGGTCGCCCGCCTTGTCGACCCGGCGTACCACTTCCACCAGCCGATTGACCACGGCGGCGCGGCCGGTGATCAGCAGCACGTTGGAGGGGTCGTAATGGACCACGTTGCCGCCACCGGCGTTGTCGTTGAGCTGGCGCAGCAGCGGCGCCAGTTCACGTACCGAGACGTTGCGCACCGGCACGACCCGGGTCACCATCTCGTCGCCGCTGCCGGGGTTGCTCTCGTCCACCACCGGGATGGCGGAGGTCTTGGCATCCTTGGAGCGCACCACCTTGAGCACGCCGTTGTCCATCGGGACCACGGCGAAGCCATAGACGTCGAGCACGCTCAGGAAGAACTGGTAGTACTGGTCTTCGTTGAGCAGGTCATAGCTGCGGACGTTGATCTTGCCGCGCACCGAAGGCTCGATGATGATGGTCTTGTTCAGGTTCTTGCCGACCGTGTTGATGAACTCTTCGATGTCGGCATTCTTGAAGCTGGCGGAATACTCGGTGGCCCAGGCAGAACCTGCCATCATCAGCGCCGCAGCCACGGTGGCCAGACGCCAGCCCTTCCCTTTATTTATCATTCTTGGTGCTACTCCAAATCATTATTCTGACAAGCCGACATAAACGTCGTAGAGCTGTCCTTGCCGCTCGACGGTGACGGTCATTTCCGTTGCGCCAGCCACCTGCTGCATCGCCTGCATGGCCTGAGCGTTATCCCGCAGATCCAGCCCATTGATGCTGACCGCCATGTCGTTGGCGACCAGCCCCAGTTGATTGAACAGTTCCGGATTGCTGCCCGGATTGAGGCGATAGCCGACCATACGGCCATCGACCCGGACCGGGGAAATATTGAGGTAATCGGTGATCTTGCCGGGGTTGCCCATCAGCTCGTTGCGCACCGAGGAGAGCTTGCCGTCCTGGTTGCCCGGCTTGGGCAGCGGCTTGCCGTACTCCTCCCCGTCCAGCATCAGGGTTTCGTCGCGGCCGTCCCGCTCGATGATGACCCGATCCGGGAACACCTGGCGGATCTTGGCCTGGGTACCATCGATGAGATCACCGATGCCGTAGGAGTTCTGCAGCCCGTTGTGGGCGATGATGGCAATGGATTTGGCGGGATCCGAGCTCGCCAGCACGCCGTTGAGCTGGGCGTTGAGCTGGGTCTTGGGAGCATCGGCTGCGACAACATCGGCCGCCTGGGCCTGCTGTTTGGCCTTGCCGAACAGTGCCAGCCGGCTGACGCCGCTCAGGTCGAGCCGGTTTGCACCCTGGCTCTGATTGGCGACCACCGACGGTTGCCAGGACTGGCTGACGGGCCGGCTGCCGAGATCCAGCAGACGCCAGGTGAGACCGGCACACTGGTGGGCCAGCAACAGCAGCAGAAGCCAGAACAGAGGCTGGCTGAATCGGGAGAGTGGCACGGTTTTACAACGGGCCAGAAGGGAGCTCAACAAGTCATCCCTGAACGGTAGCGTCATGTTTATCAATATTTTCTGGCATCCAAATCGGTTGGCTATTGTGTACGGCAATGGACCCAGAGACAACCGACCGGATGGGATGAAGCTGCGAAAATTGACATTCCGTCACACCATCAGCCCCCCTGTTTCTATCCCGGGGCCCGCCTCTGGTATAATCAGGCACCCCTTTCAGCCATTCCGGAGTCGATTCATGCCGAACCCCGCAGAAACCCCAGCCCTGGTCCGTCTCGACAAGTGGTTGTGGGCGGCGCGTTTTTACAAGACCCGCAGCCTGGCCCGCGACCAGATTGAAGGGGGCAAGGTGCATTACAACGGCCAGCGCAGCAAACCGGGCAAGCATGTCGAGGTCGGCGCTCTCATTCGCTGCTGGCAGGGTCAGGACGAACGGGAAGTGCGGGTTCTCGAGGTGAGCGAGCAGCGCAAGTCCGCCCCGCTGGCCCAGCAGCTCTATGAAGAGACCGAGGCCAGCCTGAAAAAGCGGGCCGAAAACAGCGAGGCACGCCGCTTCAACAGCCAGTTTGCGCCAAGCCCCGAGCGTCGCCCCGACAAGCAGGAGCGGCGCCAGCTGATCAAGGTCAAGCAATATTGACCCGCCAAGATGGCCCTTTTATGACGACAGTTGCCGGAATAAGTTCCTAACCAGCTGTTTATTAATGTTTTTATCTATTTACCCCACCGAAGAACCCAGGAATGCATGATGAGTAACCAAGATCTCCTGTATCGCTATCTGTTCGAAGAGTACGAAGTCCGGGGCGAGCTGGTCCAGCTGGACCACACCTACCGCCACGTGGTTGAGGCCCAGAACTACCCGGTACAGGTGCAAAAACTGCTGGGTGAAC
Source organism: Aeromonas sp. S41-2 (assembly GCF_027705845.1). Classification (NCBI taxonomy): domain Bacteria; kingdom Pseudomonadati; phylum Pseudomonadota; class Gammaproteobacteria; order Aeromonadales; family Aeromonadaceae; genus Aeromonas; species Aeromonas sp. S41-2. Next base: position 206,408 of record NZ_JAPDCG010000004.1, read on the forward strand.
TGCTGGTCGCCACCAGCCTGCTGACCGCCACCCTCAAGTTCGAAGGCTCCATCACGGTGCAGTTGCAGGGCAACGGCCCGGTACGGCTGGCCGTCATCAACGGCGACAACAACCAGCAGCTGCGTGGCGTGGCCCGCTATGAAGGGGAACTGCCGAGCGACGACAAGCTGCAGAGCCTGATCGGAGAAGGCCAGCTGGTCATCACCATCACCCCGGAGCAGGGTGAACGCTATCAGGGCATCATAGCGCTGGACGCCGACACCCTGGCCGGCTGCCTGGAGCACTACTTCGCCCAGTCCGAACAGCTGGCGACCAAGCTGTGGATCCGCACCGGCTACCACCAGGGTGAGCCGCGCGCCGCCGGCATCCTGCTGCAGGAGCTGCCTGCCCAGAGCGAGGATCACAGCGACGATTTCGAGCACCTGACCCAGCTCACCAGCACCATCAAGGACGAAGAGCTGTTCGGTCTGGAAGCGGAAGAGATCCTCTACCGCCTCTACCACCAGGACAAGGTGCGGGTGTTCGATCCGCAGGCGGTCGAGTTCCGCTGCACCTGCTCCCGCGCCCGTTGCGAAGGGGCTCTGCTGCAGATAGAGAAAGAAGAGGTCATGGAGATGGTGCAGGAGCTCGGCAAGATCGACATGCACTGTGATTATTGCGGCGCCCAGTACCAATTTGATGGGATCGACGTCGAAACCCTGTTCAGCAGGGCTCCCGGTAATGATGCAAACAAGTTACACTAATTGAAGGCGGGCAAAACCCGCCTTTAACTTAAATAACAAAAAAATACCCTATTTTATAAAGTTTGATGGCGATCGCTAAACTCTACCACCTAAGTGATAGGATGAACGCCAGATAGAACCCTACCAACCTCTGAACCCAGGAGAATACAATGACAATCGTGGCAGAACCCACCCTGGCCAAGCAATTAGGACTGGACCAGTACGGTATCAAGAACTCCACTGAAATCCTGCGCAACCCTTCCTACGACCAGCTGTTCGCGGAAGAGACACGTGCCGACCTGGAAGGGTTCGAGCGCGGCGTGGTGACCGAACTGGGCGCCGTCAATGTCAATACCGGCATCTTCACCGGCCGCTCCCCTAAAGATAAATATATCGTCAAAGACGCCACCACCCAGAATACTGTGTGGTGGTCTGACCAGGGTAAAAACGATAACAAAGCCATCAGCCCGGAAGTGTGGTCACATCTGAAATCCCTGGTGACCAAACAACTCTCCGGCAAGCGCCTGTTCGTGGTCGACGGTTTCTGCGGTGCCAACCCGGACACCCGCCTGGCCGTGCGCATCATCACCGAGGTGGCCTGGCAGGCTCACTTCGTGAAAAACATGTTCATTCGCCCGAGCGATGAAGAGCTGAAAACCTTCAAACCGGACTTCGTGGTGATGAACGGTGCCAAGTGCACCAACCCGAACTGGAAGGAGCAGGGTCTCAACTCCGAGAACTTCGTCGCCTTCAACCTGACCGAGAAGATCCAGCTCATCGGCGGCACCTGGTACGGTGGCGAGATGAAGAAGGGGATGTTCTCCATGATGAACTACTTCCTGCCCCTGCGCGGCATCGCCTCCATGCACTGCTCCGCCAACGTGGGCCAGGACGGTGACGTGGCCATCTTCTTCGGCCTCTCCGGTACCGGCAAGACCACCCTCTCCACCGATCCCAAGCGTCAGCTGATCGGCGATGACGAGCACGGCTGGGACGACGACGGCGTGTTCAACTTCGAAGGCGGCTGCTACGCCAAGACCATCAAGCTCTCCAAGGAAGCCGAGCCGGACATCTACAACGCCATCCGTCGCGATGCGCTGCTGGAGAACGTGACCGTGGCGGCCGACGGCACCATCGACTTCGACGATGGCTCCAAGACCGAGAACACCCGGGTCTCCTACCCCATCTATCACATCGAGAACATCGTCAAGCCGGTCTCCAAGGCGGGTCACGCCAACAAGGTGATCTTCCTGACTGCCGACGCCTTCGGCGTGCTGCCCCCGGTCTCCAAGCTGACCAAGGAGCAGACCAAGTACCACTTCCTGTCTGGCTTCACCGCCAAACTGGCCGGTACCGAGCGCGGCATCACAGAGCCGACCCCGACCTTCTCCTCCTGCTTCGGCGCAGCCTTCCTCTCCCTGCACCCGACCAAGTACGGTCAGGAACTGGTGAAACGGATGGAAGCCGCCGGCGCGGAAGCCTACCTGGTCAATACCGGCTGGAACGGCACCGGCAAGCGCATCTCCATCAAGGATACCCGCGCCATCATCGACGCCATCCTGGATGGCTCCATCGAGAAGGCCGAGACCAAGGTGCTGCCGATCTTCAATCTGGAAGTGCCGACCGCCCTGCACGACGTGAACCCGGCGATCCTCGACCCGCGCGACACTTACGCCAACAAGGCCGAGTGGGACGCCAAGGCGGTTGACCTGGCAGGACGCTTTATCAAGAACTTCGAGCGCTTCACCGACAATGAAGAGGGCAAGCGTCTGGTAGCGGCAGGTCCGCAGCTGTAACAGCGACCCCGTTCATCGCCAATCTCATACCGGTCAGCCCAGCTGGCCGGTATTTTTTTGAGCAGAGCGCGGCATTTGACTCCTGCCAAACCTTGCCTTGTGGGCCCTTGCGCGTTAGATTCAGCCCAACTTTATACAATATACAATTTTGTAACGATTCCCCTGTGACCCGACCATGACCCCACCCTACAAGACCCGTACCCAAATGGTGATGGAAAACCTCCGTGGCCGGATCCTGCGCGGTGAGTTTCCCGCCGGCGCCCCCCTGCGCCAGGACGCCATCGCCAAGGAGCTGGCGGTGAGCCGCATTCCGGTGCGCGAAGCCCTGATGCAGCTGGAAGCGCAGGGGCTGGTGAAGTTCGAGGCACACCGCGGCGCCGTGGTCACCATGCTGGACGCCGCGGCCATCGAGGAGCTCTTTTATTTGCGAGCCCTGCTGGAAGCCGATACCCTGTTCCACGCCGTCGACCTGATGACGGAGGAGACCTTCGCCCGGGCGCAGGCGATCCTCGCCCAGTTCGACCAGGCCCTCGAGTCGGGCACCCAGATCGAACGCTGGGCCGAACTGAACCACAGTTTTCACGCCACCCTCTATCAGGCCGCCGGCCGCCCCCAGGCACTGGAGCTGATCGCCCAGATCAATCTGAGCTGTGACCGCTATGTGCGCTTCGAGCTGCTGTTCGCCAGCGATGGCGTCGACAAGGCCGAGCGCGAGCACGCCCAGCTGCTGGAGCTGTGCCGTGCCCGCCGCAAGCACGAGGCGGTGGTACTGCTCAAGCAACATATCGAGGCGGCTGGCCAGTCCATCAAGCGGATCCTGGACAGCGGCCACAACCACTGAACACTCACATCACAACAATCTGGCATTAACGACATGAATCATTTCGAGATTATTGAAACCCGCGTCGCCCAGGTCAGGGCCGAACTGGCCATGATGGAGCTGGACGCCTTCATCGTCCCCCACGACGACGAGCACCTGGGGGAGTACATTCCCGCCTACGCCGAGCGACTGGACTGGATCACGGGTTTCAACGGCTCCGCCGGCCTCGCCATCATCCTGGCGCAGCGGGCGGCCCTGTTCATCGACGGTCGTTATACGGTGCAGGCCCGCATGCAGGCACCGGCCGAGCTCTTCGAGTTTCTCCATCTGGTGGAAGATCCCCATGTGCAGTGGCTGGCGGATCAGCTGCCGTCCGGCTCCCGGGTCGGCTTCGACGCCCGCCTGCACAGCCTGGCCTGGTATCACAATGCCAAGGCGGTGTTGACCGAGCGCGGCATCGAGCTGGTGCGCGTGGAGCAGAACCCCATCGATCTGCACTGGAGCGATCGCCCCGCCCCCACCAAGAATCCGGCCATCCTCTACAGCGAAGCGCTGGCGGGCCAGTCCAGCCAGGCCAAGCGCGAGATGCTGGCCAACGATCTGCGCAAGCGCGGTCTGGATGCGGTGCTGCTGACCCAGGCCGAGCCCATCAACTGGCTGCTCAACCTGCGTGGTCGCGACGTGGAGCGGCTGCCGGTGGTGCTGGGCTTCGCGGTGCTCTACGCCAACGCCACCATGGATTTCTTCGTCGACACCGACAAGATCGACTGCTTCGCCTTCAGTCAGCACGTGGGGCAGGATGTCTCCGTCTACCCCATCGACAAGCTGGGTGACGTGCTGCAGCGCATCGGTGAAGACCAGCAGAAGGTGCTGGCCGATCCCAACACCGCCAACGCCTGGACCCAGCTGGTCATGGAAGAGGCGGGCGCCATCCTGGTGGCCGGTCAGGACCCGACCATGCTGCCCAAGGCATGCAAGAACGAGGTGGAGCTGGCCGGCATGCGCGCCGCCCATCTGCGCGACGGCGTCGCCGTCACCCGTTTCCTGGCCTGGCTGGATCGGCTGATCGCCAGCGGCGAGTTCGACGGGGTGGATGAAGGCACCCTGGCCGACCAGCTGGAAGCCTTCCGCCGCGAGCAGGAGCACTATGTCGAGCCAAGCTTCGACACCATCTCGGCGCTCGGCCCCAACGCCGCCATGTGCCACTACCGCCACACCAACGGCACCCCGCGCACCTTTGGCCAGGACAGCATCTATCTGGTGGACTCCGGCGCCCAGTATCTGGACGGTACTACCGACATCACCCGCACCATCAAGGTGGGTGAACTGACCGACGAGCACAAGGCAATGTTCACCCGGGTATTGCAGGGTCACATCGCGCTGGATCAGGCCCGCTTCCCGCGCGGCACCGCCGGCATCCAGCTCGACGTGCTGGCCCGCCAGCCGCTGTGGCAGGCCGGTTACAACTACGACCACGGTACCGGCCACGGCGTCGGTCACTTCCTCAGCGTGCACGAAGGCCCGCAGCGCATCGCCCCCAAGGGCAGCCTGGTGGCCCTGCAGCCGGGCATGGTGCTCTCCAACGAACCTGGTTACTACCGGGAAGATGCCTTCGGCATCCGTTGCGAGAACCTGGTGGTGGTCACCGAGCAGGAGCAGATCGGCGAGCTGCCGATGCTGGGCTTCGAGCGGCTGACCTATGTACCGTTCGATACCCGCCTCATCGACCGCAGCCTGCTGAGCTCGGCCGAGTTCCGCTGGATCAACGAGTACCACGCCGAGGTCTACCGCCGCCTGAGCCCGCTGCTGGAGGGCGAGGATCTCGCCTGGCTGGAGCAGGCAACCAGCCTCATTTAAGCGCAGACAAACAGAGTTGTCTGATGAAACAGGGCCCACGGGCCCTGTTTTTTTTGCCCGCCGGTTTGACCTGTATCAAGACCCCGCCGCCCCAGGTCCGGACAATGCCCTACATGACGACCCATCACTCCCACCCCGCGCGCCCGGCCCGTGCCGACAAGGCGCCCGTGCATCCCAGGCTCAAGCGGGAGCAGCAGACGGTCAGCGCCATGATCCGCCTCTACTGCGACCACCATCATCAGGATCCCGCCTGCCGGCACTGCCAGCAGTTGCAGGAGTTCGCCCACCAGCGGCTGCGCCGCTGCCGCTATGGTCACGGCCACAAGCCCACCTGTGCCAACTGCCACATCCACTGCTATGCCCCGGCCATGCGCAAGCAGATCCAGCTGGTGATGAAGTGGAGCGGCCCGCGCATGCTGTGGCATCACCCCTGGCTGGCCCTGCGCCACCTGCTGGACAGCCGTCGCAAGGCCCCCAAACGACCGGGCAGCCGTCCCCTGCCGCCCTGAGTCGGGGCAGCCCTGCCGCTCAACGCCCCAGACCCGCTTGCATCAGCCCGACGGGCCCACTACCCTGTGGCTCCTTTTTGACTGCCGCCCGGCAGCACGTACGACATCACAGGAGCCCGGATGCACCAGCCCCCCGTTTTGAGAGTGGCGCGCCACACCGACATGCACGCCATCTGGCAGATCGACGTCAATGTATTCGGGGAGGATGTCTATCCCGGCTTCTTCTTCCGCCAGGCCATGGATCTGTGGCCCGAGCTGCTGCTGGTGGCCGAGCTGGACGGCAAGCTGCTGGGCTATGCCCTGGGCGGACTGGGACAGGATCGGTCGCAGGGCTGGCTGCTCTCCTTGGCGGTGCTGCCGGAGGCGCGCGGCTTCGGACTGGCCGAGCGCATGATGCTGCAGGTGGAGCAGTCACTGCTGACACTGGGGATCGAGCGGGTCAGACTGACGGTGGATCCGGCCAATCCGGCCCAGCGCCTCTACTTTCGACTCGGTTATCAGCAACTGGCCGAGGAGCGCGACTATTTCGGCCCGGGCGAGGATCGCCTGCTGCTGGAAAAACGGCTCGACTGAGCCGGCGGTGACGGGGTTTGCCGGGCCCGGGCCTTATAATTGGTTACACTTTGCTGGTTTCATGCTCAATCCGGTTGGCGTAGAGTTGAATCACTGACCGAACAAACCAGATTAGATGCCAGCCCAGGAGGCCCATCATGTTGAAACGCATTACCCTCATCGCCCTGTTGGCCACCACCACCGCCACCACCCTCAGCGGCTGTGCCAACAGCGACGTCTACTCCGGTGACGTCTACACCAAGGATCGCGCCAAGCAGGTGCAGACCGTCAGCTACGGCACCATCCTCTCCACCCGCCCGGTCAAGATCCAGGCCGATGAAAACTCGCTGATCGGCACCATCGGTGGCGCCGTGGTCGGCGGCCTGCTCGGCAGCACCATTGGCGGCGGGCGCGGCAGCGACATCGCCGCGGCCGGTGGCGCCATCGCGGGTGCGGCAGCCGGCAAGGCGGCCGGTGATAAGCTCAACCAGGTGGACGGGGTCGAACTCGAGATCAAGAAAGAGAACGGCGAATCCATCGTGGTGGTGCAAAAGGCCAACCCCACCTTCGTGCCGGGCGCCCGGGTCCGCATGACCCAGGGCAACGGCACCATCAACGTGGCCGTGGTCAACTAAGCCCTCCGCCCATGAAAAAGCCCTCGCACTGCGAGGGCTTTTTTTATTGCCATGTCGACCGGGAATTACTGACGGATCAGCCGGAAGATGGCGTAGCCGGGGTGCTGGGCGTCATCCATCGGCAGGGTGGACTTGTACTCCAGATCCGCACCGGCCAGCTGTTTGGCCTCCTCGCGGGGCGAGGAGTAGAGCCGCACGTCCACGTTGGCCGGCAGGGCCTTCATGTGCCAGTTGTTGTTGGCCGCCGGGCTGAAGCCGGCCGGGTTGTCGGCAGACTGGGCCTTCAGGTACTGGGCGATGATCTCGCGCGTTTCGAAGGGGTCTTCATGCACTATGTTGCTGCCGTCGATGCCCGGGAAGTGGCCGCCGCCGCTGGCGCGGTAGTTGTTGGTCACCACGTAGAACTTCTGGGCCGGATCGATGGGCTGGCCGTTGAAGGTGAGGCTGCTGATGCGCTGGCCGTCGCTGACCTTGGCCCCTTCCTTGTTGTAACGGGCCGGCTGGGTGATATCCACCTCGTAGTTGACCCCGTCGATCACGTCGAAGTTGTAGGTGGGGAACTTCTCGTTCACCAGCCACTGCACCTCGGTCTTGCCGGTGTCGATCTGGTTGAACTGGCCGGCACTCATCTCCAGCCACTCCTTGACGGTGGCCCCGTTCACCTCGACCACCTGCAGGGTGTTCGGATAGATGTAGAGGTCGGAGACGTTTCGCAGGGAGATGTCGCCCTGGGCTACGTAGGTGAAGTCATTGATGCCGTTGCGACCGCCACGGAACGGCGCCGCCACCGACAGAATGGGGTAGGACTCCTTGAGCAGGCCGTCTGTTTGCAGCTGTTCGGCATGCTTGCGCTGGGCATCGCTCACCAGCTGCACCGAAGGATCATCCTGCACCAGGGCGAAGAAGCTGTGGATGGAGGAGGTGATCTTGCCGAGCGGCTCGTCCAGCCACTGGTTGGTGGCGTCGTGGTCGGCCTGCACCAGGTCCACCACCCGCTGATCCACCGCACTGCCCTCGCTGGAGTCGATCTTGCGCAGGCTGGCCTGGCTCTGTTTCACCTGCCACTTGCCGTCCACCTGCTCCAGCTTGAGGTCGATGATGCCGAGGTGGTTGCCCCAGTAACCTGGCATTACAGTCGGAATGCCGCTCAGGGTACCGGCTTTGTTGTCCACCTCCGGCAGATCCGGGAAGTCACCAGGGAAGTTCTTGTGGGCGTGGCCCAGCATCAGGGCATCGACCCCCTTCACCTTGGCCAGGTGCCAGGCGGAGTTCTCCATCATGGCCTCGTAGCTGCTGGCGTTGATGCCAGTGTGGGCCACCACCACCACGATATCGGCGCCCTTGGCGCGCAGCTCGGGCACATAGTGGTTGGCAGTCTCGACCATGTCGGCCACCACCACCTTGCCTTCCAGATGACGTTTGTCCCACTGCAGCACCTGCGGCGGGGTCAGCCCCAGGATACCGACCTTGACGGTCTGCAGCTGGCCCTTGTCATCCTTCACCTTGCGTTCCAGCAGCAGGTAGGGGGTGAACTTGTTGCCGCTCCAGTCTATTTGCCCCTTGGCATCGCGCTTGAAGGCGCCCGCCTCGAACACGTTGGCGTTCACATAGGGGAACTTGGCTCCCTGCAGGGTCTTGGTGAGGTAATCCAGCCCGTAGTTGAATTCGTGGTTGCCCAGGTTGCCGGCATCGTAGCCGAGCTCGTTCATCGCCTTGAACACCGGGTGGGCCTGCTTGTCGAGGTAACCGGCACCCGACTGCTCGAAGATGTAGTCCGCCAGCGGCGTGCCCTGGATCAGGTCGCCGTTGTCGAGCAGCAGGTTGTTGGGGTTTTCGGCGCGGGCCGCGCGGATCAGCAGCGCGGTGCGGGAGAGGCCAAACTTGCGATCTTCCTTGTTCTGGTAGTAGTCGTAGCCCAGTACATTGGAGTGGATATCGGAGGTCTGGATCAGACGCAGGGCAACCTCACCCGGTTGCGCCTTGCTGTCGTTTTCATTGCTACAGGCAGATAACAGCACGATGGCTGCAATAGCACCCAGCTTCATGGTTTTATTCACTGTCTTGTCCCTTTTATTATGAGTGTCGCTTTACCAGCGACGGGAATTTAACAGACGAATATGTCAGCGCATGAAGCCGGGATTAATTTTTATGAGGTGCGGCACAAAAATAGCCTTATGACGCCAGCAGAGCCCCGCTCGCCAGCTGCAACGCCAGCCCCAGCATGATGAAACCAACAATAGTATCAATAGCTTGCTGAACCCTGCCGCGAGCGAGCCAGGGTGAGAGTGCCGCCGCCCCGAACGCCAGGCTGTAGAACCAGACCAGCGAGGCCAGCATGGCTCCGGCCGCAAAGGCCGGCCGCAACTCTTCGGCAAACTGGCTGCCGAAGGAGCCGAGCAGCATCAGGGTATCCAGGTAGACGTGGGGGTTGAGCAGGGTCACCCCGAGCGTCATGGCCAGCACGCTCTTGACCCCCATCAACTGGGGCGAGTCCGCCAGCTTGGCTCCCTGCCCGCGCCAGGCACTGCGCAGGGAACGGATACCGAACCAGCCGAGAAACAGCACGCCGCCCCAGGTCAGCAGGGCCAGGCCGATCGGGCTGGCCGCCAGCAGGTTGGCCCCGCCAAACACCCCGATGCCGATCAGCACGAGATCGCACAGGCAGCAGAGGGTCGCTGTCAGCAGGTGGTGGTTGCGGTGGATGCCCCGACTCAGCACGAAGGCATTCTGGGCACCGATGGGAATGATCATGGCAAGGCCGAGGGTGAAGCCTTGCAGGGTGGTAGCAAACATGGATGAACCGTCCAGCAGAGTGATTGGACGGCACTATAAGGGGGGCAGTTCTATTTAGAGAAATTCATTGATCTGCTGAGCCATTTGTTTTGCTAATGACTGCAGGGCAGGCATAACCCCTTCGGGGCAGAAGGGCCGCCATTCGGCCATGACTGTCAATTGCAGGATCTGACAATTGTTAGCCAATCACTCTGCCCCGAGAATCATCGGGTTTTATTGCATCAGCTTGGGGAAGTTGGTGACCACGACCTGCTCGAGATTGGGCAGCAAAATGCCACTGCTCACCCCCTTGGCGATGGCCTGGTAGCGATTCATCGACCCCGTTTTACGGGTGACCTGATTGAGGTGGTAGTTCACGGTTCGCTCCGTGATCCCCAGGATGCAGGCGATTTCACCCGACGTTTTCCCTTCACTGGCCCAGAACAGGCATTCGGTCTCCCGGTCAGTCAGGGCCTCCTGAGGGTCATCTTCCCGCAGACTGACCCGCACAATCCGGATCGCCGCCTCGAAGATGTAGTTGGACATCCAGGAGAGGATGGGCGAGGACTCCAGCAGCAGATCGCTCGATGCCCGCTCGGCGGTGATGAACGACAGTATGCCGTTCTCCCCTGCCGCACCGTGCAACGGGAACGAAATTCCGTTGCGCAGCCCGAACTCCGCCGCCAACCCCATCACGTCAAGACTGCCCTCTTGCAGAAAACGCGCCCGCTCATCCAGCCGGTTCCAGTAAATGGGCAAGGTCTGCTTGCGGGCCAATTGAATGATGGGATCACAGGCCAGCATATGGTTGGCCGTGTAGGCCTGCACCCAGGAGTCTGGGCACTGGTTGAACAGCACCACCTTGGGTCTTTGCATCGACATGGGAATGATCAGCGCAAACCGGTAGTAGTCGTAACCCATACCGAGCGTGAACCGACCGATCAACTCGGCCAAACGATCCCCGTCCGTTACCGAAGTGAAATGTTCGAGGTACTCAAGCAGTTGGTCTTGTTTCATATGCTAGCCCCCCTGGCCAGGGCCTCGATTATAGCGCCGAACACTGAAATGGAGACATCTGAATGCTTGTTTTCAAAGGAAAATTAAAAGAACACCCCAGATGGGAGGTAGAAAACGAGCTTTATCGCTTTCGCAATCGCGTCTTCTCCGATCGCCTCGGCTGGGATGTGGAATCCCACCGTGGTCTGGAGCAGGACAGTTTCGATACCCCTGATACCCACTGGGTGCTGATCGAAGACGAGGAAGGCCTGTGCGGCTGCATCCGTCTGCTCAGCTGTGCCCAGGATTACATGCTGCCCAGCATCTTCCCCACCGCCCTCGCCGGTGAAGCCCCGCCGCGCAGCAACGACGTGTGGGAGCTGACCCGCCTCGCCATCGATGCCGAACGGGCTCCCCGACTCGGCAACGGCATCAGCGAACTGACCTGCATCATCTTCCGCGAGGTCTATGCCTTCGCCAAGGCGCAGGGGATCCGCGAGCTGGTTGCCGTGGTCAGCCTGCCGGTAGAGCGGATCTTCCGCCGTCTCGGCCTGCCCATCGAGCGGCTCGGTCACCGCCAGGCGGTGGATCTGGGCGCCGTGCGCGGGGTCGGGATCCGCTTCCATCTGGATGAGCGTTTCGCCCGTGCCGTCGGCCAGCCCCTGCAGGGTGCCTATGACGAGGCGCGCGAACTGGTCACCGAATAGAGACGACGCAAAAAAATCCCGGGGTAAGACCCGGGATTAAAAGTTCTCGCTATGGCCCGTTTCCACCCCATGCAAAAACGGACGCAAAAGAGTATCTCTTGAATACCTTTTGACCACCACTGTCACATCTCACAGTGACAAACCCGCTTTGACCTCACAGCCCTTGTCACGCCTGGTCTGCCGACATTTTCAGCGATCTCCGGTTGTTCTCCCGCCACCACTTGAGTAGCATCCCTTCTCAATTCCCTCTGTTGATAAGGCATGCTGATGAAGGCGTTGGATTACAAGCTGCTGCTGGCGCTGGATGCGGTGATGCAGGAGCAGAACTTCGAGCGGGCCGCCCAGCGCCTGCACATCACCCAGTCCGCCATCTCCCAACGCATCAAGCAGCTGGAGCAGCAGTTTGCCGAGCCGCTGCTGATCCGCGGCCAGCCGCTGCAGGCCACCGCGCTCGGGCAGAAGCTGCTGGCCCACTACCGTCAGGTGCGCCAGCTGGAGCTGGAACTGGCCGGCGAACTCTCCCCCGCCGAGCCGCAGGCGCCGATCCGGGTCAGCATCGCCGTCAACGCCGACAGCCTGGCCACCTGGTTTCTGCCGGCCCTGGCCCCGCTGCTGGAGCAGCACCCCATCGAGCTGAACCTGCTGGTGGATGACGAGAGCCGCACCCTGGATCGGGTGCGCGAGGGGCAGGCGTTCGGCGCCGTCAGCCTGCACGGCCAGCCGCTGGCCGGCTGCTGCGTCGACGAGCTCGGCGAGATGCGCTACCTGCTCACCGCCAGCCCCGCCTTCGTCGCCCGCCACTTCCCGCAGGGGCTGACCCTGGCGGCGCTGGCCAAGGCGCCGGCGGTGGCCTTCGATCAGCGCGACGACATGCACGTCAGCTACATGGCCCGCCACTTCGGGCTGGAGCCCGGCGGCTACCCCTGCCACACGGTGCGCTCGTCCGAGGCCTTCGTCGCCATGGCTGAACAGGGACTGGCCTGCTGCCTGATCCCGGAATTGCAGATCCGCCGCCAGCTGGCGGAGGGCAGCCTGCTCGATCTCAGCCCGGACCAGCATCTGGTCGAGCGGCTCTACTGGCACCGCTGGGTGCTGGAACGGGGGCTGCACAAACAGATATCCCAACGCCTAATCGAGCAGGGTCGCCGGGCACTGCAACCCGGCTGAACCGGCCATTCACCTTGGCTTTGGAGGGGTAAAAACGTATAGTGCTGGGCGATCCGTCATCAGGTCTCCACCCAGGTTTTCCACTTCAGGTTCCTCACTTATGTTCCAAGACAATCCGCTGCTGGCCCAGCTCAAGCAACAAATCCGCGAAAACATCCCCAAGAAAGAGGGTGTGATCCGCGCCTCCGATCGGGGCTTCGGCTTCCTGGAGGTCGATGAGAAGACCAGCTATTTCGTGCCGCCTCCCTACATGAAGAAGGTGATGCACGGTGACCGGGTGAGCGCCCTGATCCGCACCGAAAAAGAGAAGGAAGTGGCCGAGCCGGATGCCCTGCTGGAGCAGTCCGTCACCCGTTTCGTGGCCCGCGTCAAGATGTTCCGCGACCGCCTCAACGTGGTCGCCGATCACCCGCTGATCAAGGATGCCATCAAGGCCCGCGTCAAGAAGGGGCTGGACGAGAAAGAGTTCAAGGAAGGGGACTGGGTGGTTGCCACCCTCAAGCGTCACGCTCTGGTGGACGGCAACTTCTCTGCCGAGATCACCCAGAAGATCGCCTCGCAGGAAGATCACAACGTACCCTGGTGGGTGGTGCTGGCGCGCCACAACCTGGCCCAGGTCGAGCCGGCAGATCTGCCGGAGTGGAAGGTGATCGAAGAGGAAGAGCTGCCGCGCACCGATCTGACCGCGACCCCCTTCTTCACCATCGACGGCGCCAAGACCAAGGACATGGACGATGCCCTGGCCATCCGCAAACTGGACAACGGCTGGGAGCTGCTGGTGGCCATCGCCGACCCGACCGCCTACGTGGCCGAGGGCAGTGAGCTGGACAAGGAAGCTGCCCAGCGCGCCTTCACGGTCTACATGCCGGGCCGCAACGTGCCGATGATCCCGCGCACCCTATCCGACGAGCTCTGCTCCCTGAAAGAGGGCGAGGAGCGCAACACCCTGTGTGCCCGTCTGCTCATCGCCGAGGATGGCCTGCTGCTGGAAGAGACCGAGTTCTTCGCCGCCCGCATCAGCTCCCACGCCCGTCTCACCTATGACGACGTCTCCGACTGGGCCGAACACGGCAAACAGCTGGATATCGACGCCGGCGTGCTGGCCCAGCTGCCGCTGATGAAGGCGATGACCGAGGCGCGCATAGCCTGGCGCACCGAACATGCCCTGGTGTTCCCGGATCGTCCCGACTACGACTTCGAGCTGGGCGAGAACGGCGAAGTGCTGGCCATTCACGTCGAGCCGCGCCGCATCGCCAACCGCATGGTGGAAGAGTCGATGATCGCCGCCAACATCTGTGCCGGCCGCGTGCTCGGCAAGCAGGTCGGCTACGGCATCTTCAACGTCCACACCGGCTTTGACGAAGAGTCCCTCGACGGCGCCATCGATCTGCTGAAAAGCGCCGAGGCCCCGTTCGAGAAAGAAGAGATCGCCAGCCTGTCCGGCTTCTGTGCCCTGCGTCGCTGGATCGACAACCTCGACACCCGCTGGCTGGACGGCAAGATCCGCCGCTTCCAGAGCTATGCGCTGATGTCCGCCGAGCCGGGTGCCCACTACGGCCTGGGGCTGGATGCCTATGCCACCTGGACCTCACCGATCCGCAAGTACGGCGACATGGTCAACCATCGCCTGCTGAAAGCCGTCATCGCCGGCAAGACCCCGGGTGAGCGCCCGAGCCTGGAGCTCACCGAGCACCTGACCGCCTGCCGTCGTCTGCACCGCATGGTGGAGCGTGACATCGGCGACTGGCTCTATGTCCGCTACCTCAAGGCCGATGCCGGCACCGACAAGGTGTTCAACGCCGAGATCATCGACGTTATGCGCGCCGGCCTCAAGCTGCGTCTGCGCGAGAACGGCGCCGTGGTGTTCATGCCCGCCCGCCATATCCTCGACAACAAGGATCGGCTGGAGTGCAACTGGGACAACGGCCGCGTCTATCTGGACAAGACCGAGGTGGTCTACGAGCTCGGCCAGATCATCGAGGTCAAGCTGACCGAAGCGGTGGAAGAGACCCGCTCCCTCATCGCTAAGCCGGCGGTGGAGCTGGTGCCGGGCCCGGCCCCGGTCGCCCCCACCAGCGAGGCTGATGCCGCGCCTGCCGACGAGGCGCCCAAGGCCGAATAAGCCAGGTTTCCCCACCTTGCAAAAGCCCGCACTCTGCGGGCTTTTTTATTGGGCCATGCCGCGCGCCGAGTCCGACGATCACTTTTTGTACGCCCCGAGCTTGCTAGTTGCTCGCCACGAGCATAGAGTGACCCCATAAATGAACGAACGTTCGCTCATTGTAAATTTTCAGGCAAGAGGCATCCCCATGACCACCAACAACCTGCGGCTGGAGCAACGGCGCGAGCAGATCATCCAGGCGGCGCTCGGCTGCTTTATCGAGCGAGGCTTCCACCAGACCGGCATGCGCGACATCGCCGCCGCCGCCGGGGTGAGCCTCGGCAACCTCTACAACCACTTTGCCCGCAAGGAAGAACTGATCGCCCTGATCGCCTCGCTGGAGGCGGCCGAGCTGCAACCCCTGCTGGATGAGCTGGTCCAGGGGCCGGCCCGGGCGGCGCTGGCCCGCTTCGCCGCCGGCTACCTCGCCTGGTCGCTGACCCCGGAGAACCTGCTGCTCGGCACCGAGATCCTGGCCGAGCTGACCCGCCACCCCGAGATGGCCGCCACCTTCGCCAGCAACCAGCGCCAGCTGTGCGATGCCCTGGCGGCGACGGTGCGCCGTGGCCAGCAGGCGGGGGAGCTGGCCGCACACCTGCTGCCGGATCTCACCGCCCAGCTGTTGCTGGACGCGCTGGAGGGGCAGTCGGTGCGCCACGCCCTGGCCCTGCATCCAGAGCAGACACCGGTGGAACAAAGGTTGCCGTCCCTGCTGGACCAGTTGCTGGGCCCGGCCCGCTGATCACCCCAAGGAGCCACCACCATGACGACCCCGCACAATCGACTGGAAGGACTGGATCTGGCCCGTGCCATGGCCCTGCTCGGCATGGTGCTGGTGAATTTTCGCATCGCCATGGGGGTGTTGGCGGGGGGGCCGACCTGGCTCAAGCCCCTGCTGGATGCACTGGAGGGGCGCTCCGCCGCCAGCTTCGTGGTGCTGGCCGGCATCGGGCTGGGGCTGTCGACCCGCAAGCTGGCGTGGTCGGCGGCCATGAGCCATACCGCCAGGCGGGCCCTGTTCCTGCTGATCGTGGGGCTGCTCAACTACCTGGTGTTTCCGGCCGACATCATCCACTACTACGCCATCTACTTTCTGCTAGGGGCCTGCTGTCTCCGGCTTCCCTCCCCCTGGCTGCTGGCTCTGATCCCGCTGCTGGCGGCAAGCTTCGTCGGCCTGCTGTTCCTGCTCGATTACGATCGGGGCTGGCAGTGGCACAGCTTCAGCTATCCCGAGTTCTGGACCCTGGCCGGCTTCATCCGCAATCTGCTGTTCAACGGCTGGCACCCAGTGGTGCCCTGGCTGGGCTTTCTGCTCTACGGCCTCTGGCTGAGCCGCCAATCTCTGGCCAATCCGGTCACCCAGCGCTGGCTGCTGGCCGGCGGGGTGAGTGCCATGGCGCTGGCCAAGGGGCTGTCGCTCTGGTTGCCGACCCTCTTGCCGAACCCCGAGCTGGCGCTACTGCTGGCGACCCAGCCCATTCCCCCGGCGCCGCTCTACCTGCTGTTCGGCATGGGTGCGGCCAGTACCCTGATCGCCCTCTGCCTCTGGCTGGGACGCGCCCTGCCCGAGGCCCGCTGGTGGCGAGTGTGGCTGCCGGTCGGCCGGCAGACCCTGACCCTCTATCTGGCCCACATCATGCTCGGCATGGGAGTACTCGAGGCCATCGGCTGGCTGCAGGGGCAGGATCTGCCCGAGGTGGTGCTGGCCGCCAGCCTCTTCGCCCTGGCGGCGCTGCTGTTTGCCAATCTCTGGAGCCTGCGCTTCGAGCGAGGCCCGCTGGAGTGGCTGATGCGTCGGCTCTGCGGCTGAAGGAGATCATGAAAAACTGAAAGTGGGTTACAAAATAATTGATTCATTGGTTATTTGAATATTGATTCAAGCAATCCATCGTCAACACCCTCAGTTTTCAGGTCAGGCGAATTGCTCCAATTGAATACAAATAATAGAAATGAGAAATGGATCACATTGACATCGGGTTTGCGCAAACAACAGAAGGTGATTCACATCACATAAAAACGATACTGGTGGCAGCAAAGATCGAAATGTAGCCGAAATACAGAGAGTGAATGTGATCGACATCACTATGAAGGGAGGGGGTAGGTCGGGGTATTTGAGAGCTGCGTCACAAGACACCCCGTTTTCAGCCTAATTTGATCACAAGCTGGTAGATTGAAGTTGCTTAGACGACAGGGATGGCGGTTCGGCAAAACCGGCCAGCCCGACTACCACTTTTAATCAAACAGGCTTAAAACGGGGTCCCGACATGTTATCACCGGATACCAAAGTCAAGATACAGAATTTTGGACGCTTCCTGTCCAATATGGTCATGCCCAACATAGGCGCCTTCATCGCCTGGGGCTTTATTACCGCCCTCTTCATCCCCACCGGCTGGCTGCCGAGCGAAACCTTGGCCAAGCTGGTCGGCCCCATGATCACCTACCTGCTGCCGCTGCTGATTGGCTACACCGGCGGCAAGCTGATGGGCGGTGAGCGCGGCGGCGTGGTCGGTGCCATCACCACCATGGGCGTCATCGTAGGGACCGACATTCCCATGTTCATGGGCGCCATGATGGTCGGCCCGCTCGGTGGCTGGGCCATCAAGCGTTTCGACAAGGCGATGGAAGGCCGCGTCAAGAGCGGCTTCGAGATGCTGGTCAACAACTTCTCCGCCGGCCTCATCGGCATGCTGCTGGCGATCCTCGCCTTCTTCGTGATCGGCCCCTTCGTCAAGGTCCTCTCCGGCGTACTGGCCGGTGGCGTCGGCTTCCTGGTGGACAACAACCTGCTGCCGCTCACCTCCATCTTCGTTGAGCCAGCCAAGATCCTGTTCCTCAACAACGCCATCAACCACGGCATCTTCTCGCCGCTGGGGATCCAGCAAGCCACCGAGCACGGCCGCTCCATCTTCTTCCTGATCGAAGCGAACCCGGGCCCGGGCATGGGTGTGCTGCTGGCCTACATGGTGTTCGGTCGCGGCGCCGCCAAGCAGTCCGCTGCCGGAGCCTCCATCATTCACTTCTTCGGCGGCATCCACGAGATCTACTTCCCGTACGTGCTGATGAACCCGCGCCTCATCCTGGCGGTGATCGCCGGCGGCATGACCGGGGTGTTCACCCTGACCCTGTTCAACGCAGGTCTGGTCTCCCCCGCCTCACCGGGTTCCATCTTCGCCGTGCTGTTGATGACGCCGAAAGCCTCCCTCATCGGGGTGCTGCTCTCCATCGTCGCCTCCACCACCGTCTCCTTCCTGGTCGCCGCCGTGTTCGTGCGTGCCCAGCAGCCGGAAGCCGACGAGGCCGATGCCCTCGGTGAAGCCACCCGCAAGATGAAAGCCATGAAGGGCGCCAAGCCTGAGACCGCAGCAGCCAAGAAGCCGGGCGATGAACTGATGGCGGTGCGCAACATCGTGGTCGCCTGCGATGCGGGCATGGGCTCCAGCGCCATGGGCGCCGGCCTGCTGCGCAAGCGGGTGCAGGCCGCCGGCCTCGACATCAGCGTCACCAACCGCGCCATCGATCAGCTCGACGATCAGGTGGACTGGGTCATCACCCACAAGGATCTGACCGAGCGGGCCCGTCGCCACGCGCCGCACGCCCACCACATCTCGCTCACCAACTTCCTCGACAACGGTCTCTATCAGGAGCTGGTACAGAGCCTGACCCAGGCCGCCAACGATGACGTCGCCAACCCGCAGCTGCTGGTGGCCGCCAACGACGACAGCTACGAGCCGCAGGTCGCCGAAGTGTTCACCCTGAGCCGTCATGACGTGCACCTGGGGCTCAAGGCCGACAACAAGGAGGCCGCCATCCGGGCTGCCGGCAAGCTGCTGGCGGAGCGGGGCTACGTGGCGCCTGACTACGTCAACGCCATGCTGGAGCGCGAACAGCTGGTCTCCACCTACCTCGGCGAATCCATCGCCGTGCCGCACGGCACCATCGCCGCCAAGGAGTTTGTGAAGCGCACCGGCATCGTCATCTGCCAATACCCGGCCGGGGTCGCCTTCGGCGAGGCGGCCGATGAAGTGGCGCGGCTGGTGATCGGCATCGCCGCCCGCAACGACGAACACATGCAGGTGATAACCCGCCTGACCAATGCACTGGACGAACCCGGCCTCATCGACCGGCTGGCCAGCACCCAGGATCCCCAGGAGTTCCTGGATCTGCTGGGTGCCGAACAGGCTGCCTGATCGTCCTTCATCGTCTTTGGTTCAAGAGGTTAATATAATGAAAACATTGCATTTTGGTGCCGGCAACATCGGTCGCGGCTTCATTGGCAAACTGCTGGCTGACGCCAGCCACCAGGTCACTTTCGCCGACGTCAACGAGACCCTGATCGACCAGCTCAACCACCGCCAGGAGTACAAGGTGCACGTGGTGGGAGCGGATCAGAAGCTGGACGTGGTGCGCAACGTGGCGGCGGTGAGCTCCGCCGGCCACGAGGTGATCGCCCGCATCATCACCGCCGATCTGGTGACCACCGCGGTCGGCCCCAACATTCTGGACAAAATTGCCAGCACCCTGGCCAAGGGGCTGCAGGCCCGCTTCGATGCCGGCAACCTGACGCCGCTCAACGTCATCGCCTGCGAGAACATGGTGCGCGGCACCAGCCATCTCAAGCAGGAGGTACTCAAGTACCTGCCGGTCGCGTATCATGCCACCCTCGACGCCTGCATCGGCTTCGTCGACTCGGCGGTGGACCGCATCGTTCCGCCGGCGGCGGCCAACGATGATCCGCTGGAAGTGACGGTAGAGAGCTTCAGCGAGTGGATCGTCGACCAGACCCAGTTCAAGGGCGAGCTGCCGCAGGTGGCGGGCATGGAGCCCACCGACAACCTGATGGCCTTCGTCGAGCGCAAGCTGTTCACCCTCAACACCGGCCACATCGTCACCGCCTACCTCGGCAAGCTGAGGGGCTATCGCACCATCCGCGAGGCGATCGAGGATCCGCTGATCCGCAGCAAGGTGCGCCGCGCCATGGAGGAGAGCGGCGCCGTGCTGGTGCAACGCTACGGTTTCGACCCGCGCCTGCACGCCGCCTACATCGAGAAGATCCTGGCCCGTTTCGCCAACCCCTATCTGGTGGACGAGATTGACCGGGTCGGTCGTCAGCCGCTGCGCAAGCTGGCGGCGGGGGATCGGCTGGTGAAGCCGCTGCTCGGCACCCTGGAGTACGGCCTGCCGAGCGATCACCTGCAGGAGGGGATCGCCGCGGCGCTGCACTATCGCAACGCCGATGACCCGCAGGCGGTTGAGCTGCAACAGCTGCTGGCGGAGCTGGGCCCGGCCCAGGCTCTGGCTCGCATCACCGGCCTGGCTGCCGACAGCGACATCGTCAGCGCCATCGTCACCCGTTATGGCAATTTGAAGTGACCTGATGAGGCGCCGCCGCCGGCCCACTAAGGCCAGCCACCAAAGCGCCTCATACGATAAAAACCGGGAGAGAGGCCCACTCTCTCCCTGTCAGCTGGACCCAATGCACTTATGACCACACACCAGGAAGATGAAGTACTGGAGCGACTGAACGAGCAGGATGGCCCTCGCGGCTTCTTTCTCGAGGTCGTGACCATCCTGGAAGAGGCGGTCGACTCTCTGATGCGACGCGCGTTCCGTCAGGAGGAGTATGCCGTCAAATACGCCATCGAACCCTTGCTCAACCAGAGCGGCCCCCTCGGCCAGCTGGAGGTGCGCCTCAAACTCATCTTCGCCCTCGGCCTCATCTCTCTCGAACGCTATCAGGATCTCGAGGCTTACCTGAAGATCCGCGATTTTCTGGTGCGCGACCCCAAGGATTACCGCTTCAGCGACAAACCGATCCGCGATCTGCTGGCACGTCTGCACGGCGTCAGCCAGGGCGGCATGATGCCGCAGGAGGCCCCCGCCAACGAGGAGGACTGGCCCTTCTACCAGATGCAGCTGAACCGGCTCGATCAGGTGGTGCGCTCGGCGCTGGTGCTGGCGGTGGCCGACTGTGTCACCGAACTCCACAAAGAGAGCCCCATCTAATCCGGCTGGTGGCCGCAGCCAGCGGCCACACCCCGCCCTTATCCCGCGGCCATGCCCCCGTGACGCCCGCTGTCGCGTGATCCGCTTACCCCCTTGTTCCCGCCGCCGGCTGGTGTCAATCTGACCATCTTCCCCACTACACTTCCTCCAGGTTCATCGCCTTAATCGAGGTCTGCATGATTGCTCTCTCCCTGGCCGGGATCGCCCTGGTCTCAGTGCTGGCCCAGTGGCTGGCCTGGTCGCTGCGGGTGCCCGCCATCCTGTTTCTGCTGCTCACCGGCCTGCTGCTGGGCCCGGTCAGCGGCCTGCTCGACCCCGACGCCCTGCTCGGCGACCTGCTGTTTCCGCTCGTCTCCCTGTCGGTCGCCATCATCCTGTTCGAGGGGGCGCTCACCCTGCACCTGGCCGAGCTCAAGGGGATCGGCAAGGTAGTGCGCAACCTCTGCTCGGTGGGCATGCTGGCCAGCTTCGCCGTCATCGGCAGCGCCGGTTACTTCCTGCTGGGGCTGGACTGGCGGGTCGCCATGGTACTCGGCGCCGTGCTGGTGGTGACCGGCCCGACCGTGGTCGCCCCCATGCTCAACGTGATCCGCCCGACCCGGGAGGTAGACCGCATCCTGCGCTGGGAGGGGATCGTCATCGATCCCATCGGCGCCCTGTTTGCGGTGCTGGTGTTCGAGGCGGTGCGCCTCGGCAGTCAGGGGGATCTCATCGGCCACACCCTGCTGGCGCTGGCCAAGACGGTGGGGGTGGGCTCGCTCATCGGGGGCGGCGCCGGCTGGCTCACCACCCTGCTGATCCGCAAGGACTGGCTGCCGGTCAGCCTGCACAAGTTCGGCGTGCTGGCGCTGGTGCTGGTCACCTTCAGCCTCTCCAACTGGCTCAGCCACGAATCCGGCCTGCTGGCGGTCACCGTGTTTGGCATCTGGCTCGCCAATCAGGAGGGGCTGGATCTGGAGGAGGTGCTGGCCTTCAAGGAGGATCTCGCCGTCATCCTCATCTCCTCCCTGTTCATCCTGCTGGCGGCCCGCCTCGATCTGGCCCAGCTCTGGCAGCTCGGCCCCATGGTGCTGGCGCTGCTGTGCGTGGTGCAGTTCGTGGCGCGCCCGCTCTGCATCCTGGTCTCCACCTGGGGATCCGATCTCTCCTGGCGGGCCCGCGCCCTGCTCGGCTGGATTGCGCCGCGCGGCATCGTGGCGGCTGCGGTCAGCGCCTCCTTCGCCATCAGCCTGCACCAGGCCGGCATTCCCGATGCCGACAAGCTGGTGCCGCTGGTGTTTGCGGTGATCATCTCCACCGTGGTGCTGCAGAGCCTCACCTCGGCGCCGCTGGCCGGTCTGCTCAAGATGCGCCAGAGCGCCCCCAATACCTGGCTCATCATCGGGGCCAACTCGGTGGCGCGGGCCATCGGCCGGGCCCTGGCGGATCAGGGGGTGCCGGTCCAGCTCTGCGATCCGGCCTGGGAGTTCTGCCGTCAGGCACGGATGAGCAACCTGCCCTGCTACTTCGGCAACCCGCAATCCGAACACGCCGAGCTGCACCTGCCGCTCACCAGCATCAGTACCGTGCTGGCGCTCTCCCCCAACCGCCACAACAACGCCCTCGGCGTGCTGCACTTCGCCCACCTTTACGGCGAGGAGAAGGTCTACTCCCTGCGCTCCAGCGAGCAGCACGGCAAGGCCAATCGGGAGAGCACCACCTTCCGCGCCCGCCAGAACCTGTTCGGTCCCGACATCAACTACGCCCGGCTGAGCGGCCTGCTGAGCCGGGGCGGCCAGATCAAGGCGACCCGGCTGAGCGAGGCGTTCGACTGGGCTCAGTACCAGGAGGCCAACCCGGGCGCCATTCCGCTGTTCGTGCTGGACGGCAAGGGGCGGCCTCGCATCGTCACCGGCCCCGTCGAACCGCTGGCCGGGGAGCTGCTGATCGCCCTGCAGCCGCCGAAGGAGACGGCCGCCCCATGAGCGAGACCCGGTCCAACCCGCTGTTGGCCCCACTGCTGACACTGCTGCGGCAGGCAAGCGGCAGCTACAAGGTGCACGAGCTGCTGGCCGAACTGCGCCACCAGGAGGTTATTCCACCCCTGCCGGGAGATGAGCAGCTGCAGCTGTTTCGCCTCAACTTCCTCATCATGAACGCCCTCTACCAGCTGCAGGCCGAGGTTCATGGTGAAGGGTGGTGGCTGGTGATCAGCACTCTGGATATCCGGCTCGAACCGCTCACTACCCGCGAGGCAGCAAGCGCCCTCGCCCGGGGCGAGGCGCTGCGCAGTTACTACCTCGACTGGCAGGTGTTCTGGCAGACCGACCGGGAGGAGGTGGAGGCGCTGCTCGGCAGCTTCTGGCGGGCTTGTGAGCGGGATGAACACAGGGCCGAGGCGCTGACCCTGTTCGCCCTGCCGACCGGGGCACAGCCCGATGCCATCCGCCGCCGCTGGCGGGAGCTGGCGCTGCAACACCACCCGGATCGCGGGGGCGATGCCGACACCTTTATCCGCCTGCGCTGGGCCTGGGAGCACCTCAAATCGGCCAAATGAGCCGGCCTACCCCGACCGCAGCCACTAGACTTGAAGTGGCATCAAGCGTCACGGGAGGATGTCATGACAGTCAGCGAACTTCGCCAGCTCTATCAGCAGCAAGCCTTCAAGGAAGCCGAGATCCTGCAGGACGCCATCCTGCCCGGCTGGATCGTGGAGTTCAGGGGTCAGGACGGCAAGCTGTACGAGATGACCGACACCCTGGGCTGCCCCCGCTACTTCGGCTCGGTCGAGGAGGCCCGCCAGCACGTGCACCTGGTGGCGGATTGCCCGATCCAGGTCGAGCACCTCTACCGCTTCTTCGAGCGCTGAGGGATCGGCAGGCTCAAAAAAGGCTCCCGCGGGAGCCTTTTCTCATTCCGGTTGCAGGGGTTCAGCCCCCTTGCCCTCCAGCCGCCTGACCGGCTTTTGCAGGATCAGGTTGGCCGGATAGGTGACCAGATCGCCGTTGTCATCGCGCACCCGCACGTAGAAGAGGCCGATCTCGGTGATGACCCCGGTGACCGAGTCATCCTTGTCGAGGATGCGGATCCGGTCGCCAATCTTGTAGGGAAAGGCGAAGAAGATGGTGATGCTGGCGGTGATGTTGGAGAGGATCGACCACTGCGCCACCATGGCGACGCCCAGCACCGCGAAGAAGGAGGAGGCCAGCACCACCAGCCGCGAGAAGTCGAGCCCCCACACCCCGGCCAGGATCAGCAGGGTGGCGCAGCCGAGCAGGAAGTGGAACACGTGCTCCACGTAAAGCACCCGGTTCTCGCTCACCTGCCGGGTCTGGGCCAGCGCCAGCAGGCTCTTGTGAATAAGCCCGCGAATGAGGGTGTGGCCCAGCAGCAACAGCAGGGTCACGCCAAAAGATTCCCATGTCGTCATGTCTGCTCCTTACCACCAGCGCCGATGTTTGAGCCAGACTGCCAGCCCGGTCGCCAGCGCCACCAGGGAACCGCAGAAGATCCAGAAGGCGGTCGGGCTCTCGGCCCCGGGAATGCCCCCCAGGTTAATGCCGAACAGGCCGGTCAGGAAGCTGGCGGGCAGGAACAGCAGCGCCATCACCGACATCTGGTAGGCGCGGCGATTGGTCGCTTCCGCCATCAGGTTGTTGATCTCGTCCGCCAGCACGGCGGTGCGTGCCACCCCGGCATCCAGATCGTCCAGCCAACGCCGCAGCCGGTCGGCGATGTCCAGCAGACGCCGGCGGTCATCTTCATCCAGCCAGCTGATCTTCTCGTTGGCGAGGCGCGCCACCAGATCCCGCTGGGGCGAGAGGTAGCGGCGGATCATGATGAGCTGCTTGCGGATCAGCGCCAGCCTGCCGTTGGCGGGCAGGTCGCGCATCAGCACCATCTCCTCCAGATCCAGGATCTGATCGTGCAGCTCCTCGACGAACTCCCCGGCCCGGTCAGTCAGGGCGTCGCAGATCTCCACCAACCAGTCGGCCGGGGTATCGGCGCCGCCCCCCAGCTTGAGCTGGTTGAACACGTCCTGCTCCGACAGCAGCGGCCGGCGCCGGCTGCTGATGATGAGATCCGGGGTGATGTAGATGCGCAGCGCCACCATCTCTTCCGGTCTGTGGTCCTTGTTGTGGTTGATGCCGCGCAGGATCAGCAGCACCGTCTCCCCCATCCGGACCAGCTTGGGGCGATTGCTCTGGCCGAGCAGCGACTCGCGCGCCGCATCATTGAGCAGCGGGGTCTGCAGCAGCCAGCGCGCCGCCTCCGGATTGCCGTAGTCCAGATGCAGCCAGCCCGGCTGCTGCGCCGGTATCTCGCTGCCCGCCACCAGTGGCTGCATGCCACCCCTGCCATCCAGGGTCAGGCCATAAATTACGTCACTGGGCACCCGATCCATCTGCTCGTCCTTTTCGCTCATGTTCATCGGCCCAGCTTACACCAAAGCCGGGCCCGACTCAGCCCCGGGGCAGCCGCCCCGCGCCGGCCGTGTTAAGATGCGCCACTCGTTTCAGACACAGGAAGCCCTGCCATGCCCATCTGGGTCGATGCCGATGCCTGCCCCATTCCGGTCAAGGAGATCCTTTACCGCGCCGCCCACCGTGCCCAGGTGGTGACCACGCTAGTGGCCAATCAGGGGCTGCGGGTGCCCCCATCCCCCTTCATCAAGACCCAGCAGGTGGAGAAGGGCTTCGATGTGGCAGATCATGTCATCGCCCAGCAGGTCAAACCCGGCGATCTGGTGATCACCGGCGACATCCCGCTCGCCTCCTGGGTGATCGATGCCGGCGGCGAGGCGCTCAATCCCCGCGGCGAGATCTACACCCGCGAGACCATCAAGGCGCGGCTCGGCATGCGCAACTTCATGGAGGAGCTGCGCTCGGCCGGGGTGCAGACCGGCGGCCCAGCCCCCCTCAACGCGGCCGACAAGCAGCGCTTCGCCAACGCCCTCGACAAGTGGCTCATCCGGGGCAAGCTGAGTTGATTACCCCCTCCCCGGCATCCAGCCGGGGATATTCATTCCTACCTCCTTGTGCTTAATTTTTCCTTAAGTTTGGTGCCCTAACCTTGTGGCTGTTGACCCAACCACCCGCAAGGAGCAAGCAATGAAACTGACCCCCCTGTTGTTACTGATCCCCCTGTTGAGCGGCGCAGCCCTGGCCGACCCCCAATGTACCCAGGCCGACAAGAGCAAGTGGATGAGCGAAGCCGACGCCCAGCAGCAGATCAAGGCGATGGGCTACGACATCAAGAAGTTCAAGGTCACCAAGACCCACTGCTACGAGATTTACGGTTGGGACAAGGAGAAGCGCAAGGTCGAGATCTACTTCGACCCGACCGACCTGAAGAAAGTGAAAGAAGAGATCGACGAATAATCCGGCCATGGGCCGGTCTCCTGCCGGCCCTTTCTATGGAGCCACACCATGACAACCTCGTCTGAAGTGAAAGTCTGGGATCCCCTCATCCGGGTGTTTCACTGGGCCACCGTCACCCTCTGCCTGCTCAACTTCTTCGTGCTGGAAGAGGGCAGCAAGCCCCACAAATATGCCGGCTACACAGTGGGCATCCTGCTGATCATCCGCCTGCTGTGGGGGCTGGTCGGCCCCCATTACGCCCGCTTCGGCCAATGGTGGCCGACCCCGGCCCGGGTGCGCTACTACCTACGCCAGCTGGCCCAGGGCCGTCACCCCTACTACCTCGGCCACAACCCGGTCGGCGCCCTGATGATCTGGCTGCTGCTGCTGTCGCTGGTCGGCACCGTCGTCACCGGCTGGCTCACCACCTGGGATGCCTTCTGGGGCGAAGAGTGGCTGGAGGAGCTGCACGGCATCATTGCCAACACCCTGATGGCCGCCGTCGGCGTCCATGCGGCCGTGGTGATCCTGACTGATCGCCTCACCCGCAGCGACCTGGTGCGCGCCATGGTGCTGGGCAAAAAACGGGTGCCCGCCGACGCCAAGGTGGAAGATCCGCGCAGTTAATGACCGGGCTGCCCATCGGGCCCCGGTTTTTTGCTGCAATGGCCCGCGACACTGGTAAGATGCGCCGCCATTTTCCCCATGTCGTAGCCATCATGACCGCCCAAGGGCACCTGCTCTTCTCCGTTACCTGCACCCTGCTCGCCCACAAACTCCAGCTGACGCCGGCCCTGGCCGACGCCAGCCTGTGGCACACCATTCCTGCCGCACTGGCCAGCGCCCTGCTGCCGGACCTCGACCACCCCAGGTCGGTGCTGGGGCAACGCCTGCCCTGGATCTCGAAACCCTTGTCACGGCTGTTCGGCCATCGCGGCTTCACCCACAGCCTGCTGGCGGTGGCCGCCGCCATCTGGGGACTGGATCAGAGCCTGGCTCCCGCACTGCTGCCCACCGGCGTCAAGGATGCCCTTATCATCGGCTACCTCAGCCACCTGCTGGGAGACTGGCTCACCCCGGCCGGCATTCCGCTGCTGTGGCCCAGCAAGCGCCGCTACCGGCTGCCGGGCTGGCCGCTCAAAAGCGGCGGCGCTATCGAGACCGGCTTTTGCACTCTCACCCTGCTGGCCGCCGGTTACTGGGCCCACTGGCCAGGCTAGCGGTCCGTCAGGCCAGCTCCCCCGGCTGTTGACCCAAAAAACAAACCCCTGCCGAGGCAGGGGTTTGTCATGGTGAGAGCGGGTGGCTGAATTACAGCATCACACCGGCAATCACGGCGGAGAGCAGGCTCACCAGGGTGGAGCCGTACACCAGCTTCAGGCCGAAGCGGGAGACCATGTTGCCCTTATCTTCGTTCAGTGCCTTCACCGCACCGGCGATGATACCGATGGAGCTGAAGTTGGCGAACGACACCATGAAGATGGAGAGGATGCCGATGGTGCGCGGAGAGAGCTGGGCTGCGATCTTGCCCAGATCCATCATGGCCACGAACTCGTTGGTCACCAGCTTGGTCGCCATGATGGAGCCGGCTTGCAGCGCTTCACCACTCGGGATGCCCAGGATCCAGGCGATCGGGTAGAAGAGATAGCCCATGACGAACTGGAAGTTGACGCCGAATGCCATCTCGAACAGGTAGTTGATGAGAGCAATCAGGGCGATGAAGCCGACCAGCATGGCACCCACGATGACCGCTACGGTGAAACCGGCCATGATGTACTCGCCCAGCATCTCGAAGAAGTTCTCTTTCTTCGGGCTGTGGTGCTCGTCACCTTCGGCCAGCGCCTTGGCGTCGGTCACGGTATTGTCCGGCTCGTAGGGGTTGATCAGCGACAGCACGATGAAGGTGCTGAACATGTTGAGCACCAGCGCGGCCACCACGTAGCGCGGCTCGATCAGCTGCATGTAGGCACCGACGATGGACATGGAGACGGTGGACATGGCAGTGGCGGCCAGGGTGTACATCTGCTTCTCGTTCAGGTGCGGCAGGATGTTCTTGAGCGCGATGAAGTTCTCGGACTGGCCGACGATCATGGAGCTGATGGCGTTGAAGGACTCCAGCTTGCCCATGCCGTTGATCTTGGCCAGCACGGTACCGATGCCGCGGATCACCAGCGGCAGCAGACGGATGTACTGCAGGATACCGATCAGCACGGAGATGAAGACGATGGGCATCAGTACCATCAGGAAGAAGGAGAAGGCCCCTTCATTGACCAGGCCGCCGAACACGAAGTCGGTACCCTGTTTGGCAAACTCCATCAACTTGGTGAAGCCGGCCGCGAAGCCACCCACCACCGCCAGACCCACTTCGGAGTTCAGCATGAACCAGGCCAGCGCCAGTTCGACCACCAGCAGTTGGCCGATATAACGCAGTTTGATCTGTTTCCAGTTGTGGCGGTTGGCCAGCAAAGCAAGAGCGAGGACCATCACGAGTCCGAGCACAAAGTGAACGTATTCCATACCAGTAGCACCTGAGTAATTTGTAATTTTTTGACCGGCGCCATCATAGACATTTGCATATTTAAAAATCAGATAGCCATCACAATCTGCGGTAAAAATATGCATGTTGGATAATACAAACGTTTTTAAATTAATTAAACGCTCACGCAAGCATCTAATCACCGTTCAATAAACATAAAAATCATTAATAAACAACTAGTTAAAAATAAACCTCTCTGTCTAAAAGGGCTATTTTCACAGCTTTATCACATTTATTTAAAACCTGGCGAATGGCGCCATAGCGGTGAGGTTAAATTTACGGCGAATTTATTTAATCAAATCAAAATAACAAACGTTTATCTTATTTGCGATGAATGGCCCGGCTTCTTTCAGCTGATTCCCGAAAGGCAGTGGGGTATTTTCAGACGAGCCGGACAACATGCCGCCACCGTTTTTCCCCGGCCGCAGCCCCGCCACCGTCGCCGGCCAGTCGTTCAAAAATCCGCCACACCCGGCAGCGCTTTCTGATACAATGCGCGCCCTTGCGCACGGCGCAGCCCGTTTTCTCCGATATAGAGTCTTTTTGTGAACAACGAATTTAGCAGCCTGAACCTCTCCCCCGCCCTGCAGGACAACCTCGCCAGCCTGGGTTATCTGCAGATGACCCCGATCCAGGCCCAGAGTCTGCCCCTGGTACTCGATGGCAAAGACCTGATCGCCAAGGCAAAAACCGGCAGCGGCAAGACTGCGGCCTTCGGCCTCGGCCTGCTTGCCAACCTCGATGTCAACCGGCTCGAGGTGCAGGCGCTGGTGCTCTGCCCGACCCGCGAGCTGGCCGATCAGGTTGCCACCGAGATCCGCCGTCTCGCCCGCACCCTGCCCAACGTCAAGCTGGTCACCCTGTGCGGCGGCACCCCGACCGCACCACAATCCGCCACCCTGAGCTTTGGCGCCCACATCGCCGTCGGCACCCCGGGCCGGATCCTCAAGCACCTGGAGCAGGGTACCCTCGAGCTGGACGGCCTCAAGACCCTGGTGCTGGACGAAGCGGATCGCATGCTGGACATGGGCTTTGGCGAAGACATCAACCGGGTCATCAGCCACGCCCCGCGCGACCGGCAGACCCTGCTGTTCTCCGCCACCTATCCGGAGGGGATCGCCCAGATGAGCCGCGGCGTGCAGCGCAACCCGGTCGAGGTGAGCGTGGAGTCCCTGCACGAAGACAGCGCCATCGAGCAGAAGCTGTATGAAGTGCCGGCCGGCCAGCGCCTCGACGCCCTCTGCTGGCTGCTCAGCCACTACCAGCCGAGCTCCTGCGTGGTGTTCTGCAACACCAAGCGGGCCTGCAACGACGTGGCCGATCACCTGGCCGCCAAGGGCTTCTCGGCACTGGCGCTGAACGGCGACCTGGAGCAGCGCGAGCGGGATCAGGTGCTGGTGCGTTTCGCCAACGGCAGCGCCACCATCCTGGTGGCCACCGACGTGGCCGCCCGCGGTCTCGACATCAAGGAGCTGGGCGCCGTCATCAACTACGAGCTGACCTACGACCCCGAGGTGCACGTGCACCGCATCGGTCGTACCGGCCGCGCCGGCCAGCAAGGTCTGGCCCTGAGCCTCTACCAGCCGAACGAGGCCCAGCGCGTCAACTTCATCGAGGAGTACCAGCAGGCCCCCATTCCCCAGGGCGACCTGACCGGGATCGGCCGCGACATCAAACCGATCGCACCGCAGATGGTGACCCTCTCCATCGATGCGGGCCGCAAGAGCAAGGTGCGTGCCGGTGACATCCTCGGCGCCCTGACTGGCGAAGGCGGCATTGCCGGGGCCGATGTGGGCAAGATCCAGATTTCCGAGCAGTACTCCTACGTGGCGGTGAAGCGCCAGGTGGCGAACGCCGCCCTCAAGCGGCTGCAGGAAGGCAAGATCAAGGGGCGCAGCTACCGCGCTCGCAAGCTGGGCTAAGGTTCACGACACAGGCGCCGGATCGGCGCCTGTTTCATATTTATCCGTGCCCATGAGAACAAGGCAGATGCCATGACCCAGACAACCAGACCCGAAGTGAGCTGCCAGAACTGCGAAGCCTGCTGCTGCCGCCTCGAGGTGATGCTGTTTACCGATACCGGCGTACCGGATCGCTATGTGGAAGAACGGGAAGGTGAAGTGCCGGTGATGCACCGGCTGGAAGATGGCTGGTGCGCCGCGCTCGATCGCAACACCATGATGTGCCGCATCTACGAAGTACGCCCTTGATATGCCGTGAATTTGAAATGGGCGAGCCCGACTGCGTCGACGAGCGGGACAAGTGGTTTATCAAGCTCAATTGACCGATGGGCGAGCACTCGATCGCACTCCCGCGATGATGTGCCCCATCCATGAAGTCCGCCCCTTGATATGCCGTGAATTTGAAATGGGCGAGCCCGACTGCGTCGACGAGCGGGACAAGTGGTTTATCAAGCTCAATTGA
>NZ_JAPDCG010000004.1:237413-454244 GCF_027705845.1 Aeromonas sp. S41-2
TGATATGCCGTGAATTTGAAATGGGCGAGCCCGACTGCGTCGACGAGCGGGACAAGTGGTTTATCAAGCTCAATTGAGCTGCGGGTAATGATCAGCCTGCCGTGCCGTCAGACCAGCCCGGCCAGTTGCCGTTCCAGCCACTGCAGCGCCTCGTCGGTCTGCTCGAAGTAGCGGACGCCCTGAAACGGCAAACCGCTGAACACCTGATCCGCCAGATACTGCTTGAAGCTGCCCGCCAGCACCACCGCCAGAAAGGCGCAACCGTTGCTGGCGCACCAGCCGAACTGGTGGCGAAAGCGGGCCAGCACCTCGGGGCCCGCCGCCTCGAACTCGGTCGCCACTTCGACAATGCCCCAGGGCGCGTCGCGCAGGCTGGCGATCTGCTGGCTGAACTGGGCCTCATAGGCCATGGCCCCCGCCAGATTGAAAGGGCCGCTCGGGCGGCAGATCAGCACCTGACCGCGTCGCTGCATCTCGAAATGGCCGTGTGGTTGCAACTTCACGTCTGCCTCCTTCCCTGGATTTTCGTCGCGCAAGCACCCTTTTATGTTGCAACAAGGTAAGGATTTCTCTGCAAAAAGTCCATTCTGCCAGGCGCGAGCCTGGATGGGTTGCATCACCGGTTGACCCACTGGCGGCCTGCTCAGCACGCCCGTGCCCACCGCCTCGACCAGCCCTCATGTTCTGTTGCAGTTAACAAAACGTTGCTGCTATCATCCGCGCCGCCACCAACATTCCACCAACTGAAACGTTAACTCACGGCGCAAGGAACAGAGATGAAAAATCGGGACGCGAACCACTATCAGCGCATCTGGCGCTGGCACTTCTATGCGGGTCTCTTCGTCGCCCCCTTCCTGATCCTGCTCTCGCTGACCGGGATCGTCTATCTGTTCAAGCCCCAGCTCGACAACCTGATGTACCCCGAGCTGATGAAGGTCGCCCCCGTCAGCCAGCCGCTCAGCGCCGATCAGCTGCTGGTCAAAGCGATGGTGGCCATGCCGGACGCCAGTCTGAGCAAGTACCTGCCACCGGTCAGCCCGGAGGCCAGCGCCCAGTTCATCGTCCGCCAGGGCGGTAGCGAGCTGACCCTGTTCCTCGATCCCGCCAGCGGCGCCCTGCTCGGCACCCTGGACAACAAGTGGAATCTGCAGGCGGTGGCGCGCGCCCTGCACGCCGATCTGCTGCTCGGCACCATAGGGGATCGGTTGATCGAGCTGGCCGCCGGCTGGGGAATCGTGCTGCTCATCAGCGGGCTCTATCTGTGGTGGCCACGCAAGGGGCCAGGGGTTGGCGGCATCCTGTGGCCGCGCTGGAGCCAGCGCGGCCGGCTCTGGTGGCGCGACCTGCACGCCGTGGTTGGTTTCTGGGGGGCCGGTTTCCTGCTGCTGCTGCTCTTGAGCGGCATGACCTGGACCGGTTTCTGGGGCGATCAGTTTGCCGCCGTCTGGAACCGCTTCCCTGCCGCCATGTGGAACGAGGTGCCCAAGTCGGCACCCCTGGCCCGCAGCCTCAACCATGCCCATCAACAGACAGTCCCCTGGGCGGTCGAGAACACCCCCATCCCCAGCTCGGCCGAGCCCAAGGCCCACGACCACAGCGCCATGGGTCACGGCGGCGAGCATGACGGCATGGTGATGGCGGAGCACCGCATTCCGCTGCAACAGGTGGTGGAGATCGCCGCTGCGCGCCAGGTCACGCCGGGCTACAGCATCACGCCACCGGCCGGGGCGAGCGGCGTCTACACCATCGCCATCTCTGCCGATGATCCGCGCAACGATGCCACCCTGCACATCGATCAATACAGTGGCAAGGTATTGGCCGACGTGCGCTGGCAAGACTACGGCCCGGTCGCCAAGACGGTGGAAACCGGCGTCATGCTGCACATGGGCAAGCTCTACGGCTGGCCGCACCAGCTGGCCATGCTGCTCATCTGCCTGCTGGTGTTGCTGAGCTCGGTGAGCGGGCTCTGGATCTGGTGGAGCCGCCGCCCCAGTGGTCGCCTCGCCGCCCCGCCCTTGCCGGCCAGCCTGCCCCCCATGCGCGGCGCCATTGCCCTGCTGATCCTGCTCGGTATCTGCTTCCCGCTGGTGGGGGGCTCCATGCTGGTGATCTGGCTGCTGGACAGCCTGCTCTTCGCCCGCCGTCGGGCGCCCCGGCTGGCTCGGGTCGGCTAGCTACCGGCGCCGTGCGCCGCACCAAGCTGCCACTCAAGGAGGGCTCCCACACGGGAGCCCTCCTTGTTTCAGCGCGCCTTTACGCTTGCTCCACCAGCTGGAGGATCTTCGTCGCCTTCTCGAAGTGATCGAGGCGCTGGGTCTGGATCCACCAGGTCGCCGCCTCCATCAGCAACTTGGGGTCATCGTTGCGGTTGGCAAAAAACGCATAGAAGGAGACGCCGACAGCCTCCCCCTTCTGCGCGATTTTCTGATGGCACACCTGAATGATTTTCTGTTTGAGCGAGTCGCGCATGGCGGCGTTCCGGCCTGATGAGTGATTGGGCGGCCAGCATACCTCAACCAACAAAAAGGGCCCCCGTCCGGGAGCCCTTTTGCCTAGCCGATCACATGACACCCAGTCAGGAGAGCGCCAGCCCGATGGAGAGCAGCAGGCTGAACAGGAAGGCGCTGATGGCGGTCTTCTTGAGCGCGCCGGTCAGCACCTCGCCATCGAAACTCTGGCGCAGGGTCTTGGCGGCATCGGTGAGCGGCTTCATGGCCGGCAGGAAGATCCAGGGCCAGAAACTGGCGGGCTGGGTCAGCAGGAAGGCGATGGTGGTCAGCAACGCCGCCCCCAGCAGTACCCAGTGGTAGGCGATGGCCCGGTTGCGACCGAGCCGCACCGCCAGGGTGATCTTGCCGCTGACCGCGTCGGTCTCGATGTCGCGCACGTTGTTGATGTTGAGCACCGCGGTGGCCAGCAGGCCGCAGGCGGTGGCCGGCAGCAGCAGATCCCACTGCAGGGTCTTGGTGAACAGGTAGTAGGAGCCGAGCACCCCCAGCAGGCCGAAGAACAGGAACACCGAGATGTCGCCGAAGCCGCGATAGCCGTAAGGCGTCTTGCCCACCGTGTAGGTGATGGCGGCGACGATGGCGGCGCCGCCGAGCAGCACGAAGGTAAGGATCTGCAGCCACTGATCACCAAAAGCGCAGCCCAGCAGGGCGAGGCCGCTGACCACCGCGGCCAGCGCGGTCAGCGCCATGGCCACGCACATCTGCCGGCGGGTGATGAGGCCGGAGACCACGGCGCGCTGGGGACCGATCCGTTCGCCATTGTCCGCCCCGGATACCGCATCCCCATAATCGTTGGCCAGATTGGAGAGGATCTGCAGCAGAATGGCGGTCAGCAGGGAGAGCGCCATGATGGTACCGTCGAAGGCGCCGCGGCTGGCCGCAAGCCCGGAACCCAGCAAAATGGAGGAGCACGCCAGCGGCAACGTTCGCAAACGCGCCGCCAGCAACCAAATAGATAAGGTATTTGTCATATTGTGATGGCCAAACAATCAGATATTGATCGTGTTAAGGGTTATCGAACCGGATTTCGGTATACTTGGCCCCTCGGGAGGTAGCTCCCCGGGCGATTTACATGGACGAATGGGCAGATAATATATAGGAATAATCGCTCCTTTGGCATAAACCAACGGCATCCTTCTGCAGGATGGACCGTCACTATCGGCTCATAGACGAAATCCATGTTGGCTCAGACCCATATCAAGCAACAACTGGACGCCCTGCGTCACGGCAATGCCAGCGGCTTTGTGCGGCTGCGCGTGGCAATCGAGGTCGGCTCCTTTCTGGGCTGGCTCGCGGCGCAGACCCTCTATCCCCGTATCTATTGGCATGCCAGAGGACACGACCGTCCCGAATACGTGGCGCTGGGCTGCCTGCGCGAGCTGACCGAGCCTCAGGCGATCCGCCAGGTCTGCGAACACACCAGCCAGCCCCATGACGACAGCCCCCGCTACTATGGCGGGCTGGCGTTCGACCCGACCCAGCCCGGCTGGCAGGGCTTCGGCCCCTGCCGCTTCGTGCTGCCCCGCATCGAGCTGGTGCGCCGTGGCGAGTGCGTCACCCTCTGCCTCAACCTCTGGTTGCCGGAGCAGACCGGCAGCGAGGCCTTCGAGGTCGAACTGCAGGCCGCTGCCGCTGCCCTCGACGCCCTTCTGCCGGAGGCGCCTCTGCCACCGCTGACCCGTCATTCATGGCAACGGGAAGACTGCCCGAGCCAGCCACAGTGGCAGACCCTGGTCGAGCAGGTCACCGCCCCCGAGTTCCAGACCCACACCCCCAAGGTGGTGCTGTCGCGCCAGAGCCGGCTCACCCATGACGGTGCAACGCTCACGGCCGACCCGCAGGCCGTCGCTCCCTGGTCGCTGTTGGCCAGCTGGGCACAGCACGGCCAGGACTGCTTTCACTTCGGCTTCCAGTTTTCGCCCGAGCAGAGCTTCATCGCCTGCTCCCCCGAGCGGCTCTATCGCCGTGAACAGCAGCACCTCTTCACCGAGGCGCTGGCGGGCACCATCCGCCGCTCCGGCGACGAAGCAACCGACGCGGCGCTGGCCGCCGAGCTGCTGGCCGACAGCAAGAACCGCCTGGAAAACCGGCTGGTGCATGCCGACATCCTCAGCCGGCTGGCGCCGCTCACCACAGATGCCACCCTGACCGAGCCGCGCATTCTCAAACTGCGGCTGCTGCAGCACCTCAAGTGCGACATCGAAGCCGAGCTCAAGCCCGGCGTCTGCGACTGGCAACTGCTGGAGGCGCTGCACCCCACCCCCGCGGTGGGCGGCGCCCCGCGCGAGGCGGCGCTGGCCTTCATCCGCGAGCGCGAGCCCTATGATCGCGGCTGGTATGCCGGCGCCTGCGGCATGCTGAGCCGGGAGACCTCGGAGTTCTCGGTCGCCATCCGCAGCGCCCGCATCACGGCGCAGGCCGTCACCCTGTTTGCCGGCGCCGGTATCGTCGCAGGTTCCGAGCCTGCCGCCGAGTGGGCCGAACTCGACAACAAGATCGCCAACGTGCTCTCCCTGCTGGGATAGCGTTTTCTCATCGTTTCCTCACTGCGAGAGCCTCATGTCCGCGCGCCAAGAGTTTGCCAGCCACCATGCCACCTTCAACCACGTCTGGTCTTCCCTCTTGCTGGAGGAGCTCTTTCGCCTCGGCGTGCGCGACATCGCGCTGGCCTCCGGCTCGCGCTCGGCGCCGCTCACCATGGCAGCCGCCGCCCACCCCGGCTTTCGCCGCCATCTGCACTTTGACGAGCGCGGCCTCGGCTTCATGGCGCTGGGGCTGGCCAAGGGCAGCGGTCGCCCAGTCGCGGTGATCATGACCTCGGGCACCGCGGTGGCCAACCTCTGGCCGGCGGTGGCCGAGGCGCAGCTCACCGGCGTGCAGCTCATCATCCTCTCTGCCGACAGGCCGCCCGAGCTCATCGACAACGGCGCCAACCAGGCCATCGACCAGCAGGGGATCTTCGGCCGCTACCCCGTCTATCAGCAAAACCTGCCGAGCCCCACCGCCACCATCCCGGCCGCCTTCGTGCTGAGCTCGGTGGATCAGGCGCTGGCCCAGCAGGCGCGCACACCGGGGCCGGTGCACTTCAACTGCATGTACCCGGAGCCGCTCTATCCGGGCGACGCCTATCTGGACTTCTCCGCCTACCTGGCCCCCCTCGGCGACTGGCTCCGTTCGTCCGAGCCCTGGAGCCCCTGGCAACTGGCGCAGGCCCCCTGCCCGTGCCAGCCCGACTGGGGCGAGCTGCAGGGCAAGCGCGGCCTCATCGTCGCCGGCCGCATTCAGGATCCGGTTCAAGCCAAGGCGGTTGCCGCGCTGGCCGAGCGGCTCGGCTGGCCCCTGCTGGCAGACCTGCAGAGCCAGCTGCGCTTCGATGGCCGCAACCTGGTGCACGCCGATCTCGCCCTGCAACACAGTGGCTTCGTGGCCGAGCTGGCCCGGGCCGAGGTGCTGTTGCAATTTGGCGCCCGCCTCATCTCCAAGCGGCTCGGCCAGTTCATCAAGCAGCAGCCCTGGCTGGCATACTGGCTCATCGACCCGCAGCCAGCCCGGCTCGACCCGGACTACCGGCTGCGCCGCCGCCTGCTGTGCGAACCCGGCGCCTTTGCCGCCGCCCATCCGGTGGCGCACCCGCACCTGCCCTGGCACCGGCTGGCGGAGCGCCAGCAGTCCGTCAGCCAGCAGGTGCGCAGCGCCTGCGAGCGTTTCTCCGAGCTGGGGGTGTGCCATCGCCTGAACCAGCTGATCAGGGGTCAGCTGTTTGTCGGCAACAGCATGCCGGCCAGGTTGATGGACATGCTCGGCGAGGCGGGCAAGGGCCCCAGCCGGGTGATGACCAATCGTGGCGCCTCCGGCATCGACGGCCTCATCGCCACCGCCTACGGCTTCGCGCAATCGGTCCAGCCAGGCAGCAATGAGCCCACCACCCTGCTGCTCGGCGATCTCAGCGCCCTGCACGACCTCAACAGCCTGGCACTGCTTGGCAAATCGAGCCGGCCGCTGGTGGTGATCCTGCTCAACAACGACGGCGGCAGCATCTTTCGCATGCTGCCGGTGCCGACCCAGGACGCACTGCTGGAGACCTACTACTGCCTGCCCCACGGCCTGCACTTCGAGCACGCCGCCGCCATGTTCGGCCTCCACTACCGGGCGCCGGCCACCCTCGCCGAATTTGAACGGGATTACGCCGCCGCGCTGGAAAAGGGGGTAACGCTGATTGAAATCAAGGTCCCCAGCAGCGAAGTCGCCGAGGATCTGAAGGCACTGGGAAGCGCGATCCGTGGCAGCTAGTGCCGACCAGCCGACGCTGGTGCTGCTGCACGGCCTGCTCGGCGATGCCAACGACTGGCAACCCGTGCAAACGGCCCTGGCCGGCCTCCCCAGCCTGGCGCTGGATCTGCCGGGCCACGGCAGCAACCAGGCAGTGCGGGTAGCGGGGTTCGAGCAGACCCATCGCTGGCTGTGCGACGAGCTGGCCGCGCGCGGCATCGGCCGCTACCAACTGGTGGGCTATTCGCTGGGTGGGCGGCTCGCCCTCTATCACGCCAGCCAGGCGCCGGTTGGACTGCAGGCCCTGCTGCTGGAGAACTGCCATCCCGGTCTGCCACCGGCAGAGCGGCCCGCCCGCCTCGCCCACGATGAGGGCTGGGCCCGGCGCTTCGAGCAGGAGCCCCTGGCGGCCGTGCTGGCCGACTGGTATCGGCAGGGGGTGTTCGCCGATCTGGGCGAGGATGCCCGCGCCCGTCAGATAGCCCGTCGCCTTGGCAACGACGGCAAGGCCGTGGCCGCCATGCTGCGCGCCACCTCTCTGGGTCAGCAGCCGGATCTCGGCCCCTGGCTGGCGCAAGGTGCGCTGCCGGTCACCTACGTGAGCGGCAAACGGGATCACAAATTCCATCAGCTGGCTTGCCTCATGGCAAGTCAGCATCGCAAAATCAACCACTTGGAGCTGGATGGCGGCCACAATCTGCATGCCCACCAGCCTGAGACTTTTGCCCGGCTCCTCGCGGAGTGGGTCAACCAACAACAAGAAGAGAAGCGTCATGATTGAAGCAATGACTGAAGCGGAACTCTATGCCCCCGTCGAGTGGCGTGATTGCTCCGCCGGTTACGAGGATATCCTCTATCACAAGTCCGACGATGGCATTGCCAAGATCACCATCAACCGCCCCCAGGTACGCAACGCCTTCCGCCCCCGCACCGTCAAAGAGATGCTGCAGGCGCTGGCCGATGCTCGCTACGACGATCAGGTCGGCACCATCATCCTGACCGGCTTTGGCGAGAAGGCCTTCTGCGCCGGCGGTGACCAGAAGATCCGTGGCGACTACGGTGGCTATCGCGATGACGAGGGGACCCATCACCTCAACGTGCTCGACTTCCAGCGCGACATCCGCACCTGCCCGAAACCGGTGGTTGCCATGGTGGCCGGCTATGCGGTCGGTGGCGGCCACGTGCTGCACATGATGTGCGATCTGACCATCGCCGCCGACAACGCCCAGTTCGGCCAGACCGGTCCGAAAGTGGGCTCCTTCGACGGCGGCTGGGGTGCCTCCTACATGGCCCGCATCGTCGGTCAGAAGAAAGCCCGCGAGATCTGGTTCCTCTGCCGCATGTACGATGCCAAGCAAGCCCTCGACATGGGGCTGGTCAACACCGTCGTGCCGCTAGCGGAGCTGGAGCGTGAAACCGTGCGCTGGTGCCGCGAGATGCTGCAGAACAGCCCGATGGCGCTGCGCTGCCTGAAGGCCGCCCTCAACGCCGACTGCGACGGCCAAGCCGGCTTGCAGGAGCTGGCGGGGAATGCCACCATGCTGTTCTACATGACCGAAGAGGGTCAGGAAGGGCGCAACGCGTTCAACGAGAAACGCCGTCCCGACTTCTCCAAATACAAGCGGAATCCCTGATGACACTCGCTCTCTATCGCTACCAACTGCCTTTTACCCAGCCCCTGACCTTTCACGGCAAGGTGGAGGTGGCGCGAGAGGGCCTGTTGGTCCGCGTTGACGACGGCTGGGGGGAAATCGCCCCCCTGCCCGGCTTCTCCCGCGAAAGCCTGGCCGAGGCGCAAGCCGAAGCCATCGCCTGTCTGGAGCGGCTGGCGGCGGGGCAGGAGATCGCCCCGCAGCTCCCTTCGGTACAATTCGGGCTGGACTGCGCCCGCCGCTGCTGGCCTGCCCAGACCACCCCGCTGCCGGAGCCTTATCCACTTATTCAGGGCTCCCCCCAGGAGCTGCTCAAGCACTGGAAGAACTGGCTGCACAAGACCCCCAGCAAGGCCAAGCTGAAAGTGGCCCGCTACCCCATGCGCGACGAGCTGGCGTTGATCCGCCTGCTGTGCGACCGCATCCCTACCCTCAAGCTGGTGCTGGACGCCAACCAGGGCTGGACCCGCGAGGAGGCCTGGGCCTTCTGCGGCCATCTGGATCCAAACCGGATCGAATACCTGGAAGACCCCTGCGCCGACTTTGCCGACATCGCCTTCGTGGCCAATCGCACCGGCATGCCGGTGGCCATCGACGAGCTGCTGGCCCAGGGCAAGCCGTGGGAGCCCATCCCCCAGCTGCGCGCCCTGGTGCTCAAGCCCACCCTGCTCGGCTCCCTGGCCCACTGCGAGGCGCTGGTCGCCCGCGCTCGCGAGCTGCGCCTCAAGGTGATCGTCTCCTCCTGCTTCGAATCCGGCCTCGGCCTGAACCAGCTGTTCCATCTGGCGGGCGAATGGGCGCCGGATCAGGCCCCCGGCCTGGATACCAAACGCTGGCTGGCCGCCGATCTGCTGGATGCGGCCGGCAAACCCGACCTGAGCCTGCTGGAGCCCCTGTTTCACCGTGATTGAAGGGGCCTGCATGCCACCGCTATCTGACCATCATCACCCTCTGCAACCCTGCCCGGTGCGTCACTGGGCGAGGTCCGCCCCGGACCGCATCGCCATTCACGCCGCCGACCCGCTCACCTACCAACAGCTGGATGCCAGACTCAACGGCCTGTGCCGGCAGCTGGCGCTGGCGGGCCTGCAGGCCGGTGATCGCCTCGCCGCCGTGGTGCGCGGCGCCCTGCCCGACCTGTTGCTGGCCTGGGCCTGTGTGCGCAGCGGCATCGTCTTCTGTCCGCTCAACCCTGCCTTTCCCTTGGCGCGGCAAGCGGAGCTGGCGGCCCTGCTCGCCGTCAGGGCCTGCTGGTCGGCAGGCGAGATCCCGGCCGGCAACTGGCAGCCACTGCGGCTCGACTTCACCCATGAGCTGGTGGTGGACGAGGGCGACTGCATGCTGGAGCCTGCCCGGCTCAACAACATGATCCTCACCTCGGGTTCCAGCGGCACGCCCAAGGCCGTGGTACACCGGCTGGCCAATCATCTGGCCTCGGCGCGGGGTTCGGCCGCCGTGATCCTGCTCGATGCCGAGTGTGGCTGGCTGCTCTCCCTGCCGCTGTTTCATGTCGGCGGTTACGCCATCCTGTTCCGGGTCTTTCTGGCGGGTGCTGCCCTGGTGCTGGACGATCGCAGCCGCCCGCTCAGGGAGCGGCTCGAGCAGCAACCCATCACCCATCTCTCCCTGGTGCCGACCCAGCTCTGGCGCCTGCTGGCAGAGGGCTTCGATCCCGCCAGAACCCGGCTGCGCGAGCTGCTGCTCGGCGGCGCCGCCATTCCCCAGCCCCTGGTGAACCGGCTGAGCGCCATGGGGCTGGTACCCAAGGTGAGTTACGGCCTCTCCGAGATGGGCAGCCAGGTCTGCACCGGTCGGCCATCCACCGCTGGCGTGGTGGGCAAGGCGCTGCCGGGACGGGAGGTCTGCATCCAGCAGGGGGAAATCTGCGTGCGCGGCGACACCCTGTTTGCCGGCTATTTCAACGCAGGCGGGCTGGAGCGGCCGCTCGATGAGGCAGGTTGGTTCCACACCCGCGACAAGGGGCATTTCACCGAGGATGGCGAACTGGTGGTGGAGGGGCGGCTCGACAACC
Source organism: Aeromonas sp. S41-2 (assembly GCF_027705845.1). Taxonomy (NCBI): domain Bacteria; kingdom Pseudomonadati; phylum Pseudomonadota; class Gammaproteobacteria; order Aeromonadales; family Aeromonadaceae; genus Aeromonas; species Aeromonas sp. S41-2. The sequence continues at coordinate 247,877 of NZ_JAPDCG010000004.1, forward strand.
TCTTCATCTCCGGGGGCGAAAACATCCAGCCCGAGACCATAGAGCAGCGACTGGTGGATCACCCCGCCGTGGCACAGGCGCTGGTGGTGCCGGTACCGAGCGATGAGTGGGGGCAAAGGCCGGCCGCCTTCATCGACTGGCATGGCGAGCCGGTGCCCCCTGCCGAGCTGGCGGTCTGGATCCGGCAGGCTCTGCCCGGTTTCATGGTGCCGGACCAGTGGCACCCCTGGCCCGATCTGGGTGGTCACCTCAAGCCACAGCGCAGGCAATATCAGAATATTCTTAAGACGCAATAATCACTCCTGCGACAGGACTTGGCATGCAGGAGTCATCCAAATACGCACATTATTCGAAAGAAAATGCTGGCGGAGTCAAAATCCCCCTCACAGGCCCAAGTAAGTGAGAACGATTACATAAATGGCTATTTTTTTGCACGTTTTTTGAACTGAATTAATTACCTGTAGTACCATATCCGCCATCATGCATTGCAATGGAAAGGTAACCGTTTGATAGTTAAAGGTATTGTCAATTTTGCATTATTTGAACAAAGACTGCATGGTGGTAAAATGCTCTCCTTGGCAGTAAGGCGAGTCACACATGAGTAACAAAAATTATAAAATTGCAGAGGAGATATTTTTCTCCGCGGCAATATTCCGACTCTCTAAGGGAGAAAAGGACATCAAGCTCAGCAACAAAGAAGCCGAGCTGCTCGAAATGCTGTGTGATGAGGCAGGCAGTGTCATTCCAAGAAGCAAACTGCAAGATGCCTTGTGGCCAAACCAGGACAATACCGATACCAACCTGAACCGGCAGATCCTCTCATTGAGAAGAAAGCTGGAATCATTCGGCTTGATGGATGCGATCGATACCATTCCACGCGTGGGATATATCTTTTGTGCCCCTATTGAGGCCGCAGGAGAGACCGAAGAAGCTGCACCAAATGAAGAAACTCAAGCGGCGAATCCTTCTCATTCGCCTCAGGCCAGACGGCAATATACTCGCCGCAAATATGACCGCTATTTCAGCCCAAAGCGTATTCTGCTGTTTGCTCTGCTGCTGGTCTCACTGACTTCGCTGGCCATCGTCATCTATAACTATGCGACGGCAAATACGCTGCGTACCATCAATCTCAGCCAGATTTCCCTCTATATGACCAGCGAGACGGAAAAAGCGCTGAATGTGAAAATCGATTCGCTGGCCCCCTTGATACAGCGTATTTCACGCAAGGCGGATGAACAGGTTTCCATTCTGGTCGGTAAAGAAGCTATCAGCTATTTCTCCATCGACAATAACAGCAGGAAATTATCCGAGAATGTGTTTCTGCTGCGCAGCGGTCATCCAGTGGCGGAAGAAGTGCAATGTGTGATCACCACCATGACCCAGCAGGGAGACAATGTTTCCCACAACTATTACAACAATTCAGATACCACAGTCCGTTATCACAGCAATTGCCAGGCGCCGGACAACTGGGTGGAGATGACCAGAAAGAGCAAATTCATTGTCACCATGAACAGGGAAATAGTGGTGGCAACCGTGATCGCCACCGACAATCAGGGCAAAACACTGTTCAATCTGGATTCCGTCGGGGATCTGGAGCGGGATGATGGCGATATTTCGGTCGAGGTGAAAAATACCATCGTCAATTTCATTGATCAGCAGGCACTGACCAGCAATGGCATGGTAGCAACCCTGGTAGCGGCGCTGACACCACCCAAACAAACGGCACAATTTGTTCAGTTGCCGGGCGGCATTTACCTATCCAATTATCTGGGTGGCGTCATCACCTGGCCCAGCCTCGGCAATTCAAAGGTCATCCAGCGCAATGACCTCTGAGTTTATTCATAAGCAACGATGAAGTTGGCAACGGCAGAATAGTCACCGGGCTGGATGTTCTTGGCCGCCAGCGCGTCCGGGTGCCCTTCCACCCGGGCAAAGAATTGCAGCTCATTGTCTGCGCTGCCGCCCAGCAAATAACCGCGGGAGGGTGTGCCCAGATCCAGGGGTGTCTGGGTCACGTCATACAAGCGGATGCCGGCGCCCTTGGCAATACCCGCGGTAAAGGCCAGCCCGCCGCTGAGCTGGGCATCCTTCGAGCCGGTAAAGGTCACCTTGGCCATGCGGAAAATCCCCGGCTTGCAGTTGGTCAGGCGGATGGAGAAAGGCACCTGCTCCCCGGCCCCGTTGGCATAGAGCTGCTTGACATCGACCACCCCCATCTCGACCTCCTGCTCAAGGGATTCGGGAGAGACCACACAGGGCTGGTCGATGATACGACCATGGAGATTGAGCTCTCCACCAAGAAGTTCAAGGTCATCAGCCGCTGCATTGACCCACAGCGGGAAAATCAGCAACCCCAAACAGCCTAAGCGCAACATATCGACTCCTACTGGAATGAGGCAACAATGGTACCGGTTGCATAGAAATCACCGGCAGCGACTTCAGCACCGGCTGGACTTATCGGGGCGGCAATAAACCCCCAGTCACCGATATTTCCCTGCATGGATACTGGATACCAGTCATTCAGATTCAGTGTCGAGCCATCCAGCTGTTTGAATTTGATGCCAAGATTATTGATAACATCACCACCTTTATATCCATCTCGAGTGGTTCTGAGATAACTCTGGCTAAATGATGTGGGTTTACCAGAAATGGCGAGGTTTATTTTCAATGGCTTATCCTTATCAAATTCCCCACCACTGCACACGAAGTTAAGTGGTACTGTTTTTTCAAAATTGTTGCCATCCAACCCTGTGCCAGGTAAATCACCGAATTCGACCTCAATCGTCTGCCCTCCATTGATAGTGCACTTTTCTGGCACATACAGCACGGAGGATTTGATAACGATCCTGGACATGACTTCATTATTGAAACCGACATCTGTTTTACCCAGACGTCCAAACATTTCGACTATTTCATGGTCAGCAATGTGCACACCATTGATAATGGGCTTGCGAACGCGGAATGTTACCTTTCCCTTGCTACCACTGCGAAAGCCAAAGGTTGCAGAACCATTTCGTTTACGGCACGTGAACTGCCCTCTGTTGGACTCCTCATTAAAAGGCGCATTCACATATTCCTTGCGATTCCCTTCAATCCAGATATCAACCTTGAGATCGAGAAACTCATTTAATTTAACGTACCCACCACCGACACTGGGCAGTCCGGCACTCATGACCGCTTTGTAATAAAATGGCTGGTTAATAATATCTTGATCAGGACATATGGCCGTACCATTATATGTTCCGGCCAGATCCCAACCAAACTCCTTCAGAGCCCCAGTCTGGTTGGCAATATCTTCCTTGGTCAGCTCAATGTCATAGGTCTTGGTATCGGCCCTAACTTCACCGTTAATAGCCAGCGCCGGCATGGACAAGAACATGATACCAAGTACACCCGTACGCAATATCATCTTCATTTCTCCTTCACTGCTTTACAGGCATTGCCTGTGCACTGGTATTTGATATCCATATATCCGCCGTAGTCATTGACATAGCTGATCACAAATTCATTGCCCAGTGCTTCCGGGATGGTGACCGTCTGCTCTGACTTGGGGGCAACCATAAAGGCCGAAAAGCCCTTCATCGCGGTTCTCCCTTTGCCCTGCGGATGGCCGAGACCCACGTAGGTGATGTAGTAAGGAGTCGGGTTGTTGACCTTGAGGGCCTTGCCCTGCTTGGTGATCAGCACCTGATCCTGCCAGATGGCTCCGCGCTCGGGCAGGATGGCCTCGGGGCGGTAAAACAGCTTGATCTTGGACTGCACGGCAATCTGCATCACGTTGCTCTTCTCGCTCTTGGGCGGGATCTCGCGCAGATTGAAGTAGTAGATGGACTCGCGATCCTTGGGCAGGCTGTCGATGGCCGGCACGCTGGCGATCCGCACGATGGACTTCTGGTTGGCGTCCACCCGCTGTACCGGTGGCAGCACCGCGAAGGGAGACGCGATCTTCTGACCCTGGGCATCTTCAATCCAGGACTGCGCCAGGTAGGGCAGCTTCTGGTTCTCGTTCTTGATGTTGAGGCTGATGGACTTGGCACCGCCCGGATAGACGACACGAGTACGGTCCAGCACGATGGCAGCGCTGACGTTGAGCGAGGTCATGCCCAGCACGGCCAGACAGGTATAAGAGAGCAGCTTTTTCATCGGTATCCCATTACTTGCAAGTGAGAGTCTTCATCGACAGATCGGTTACTTGTTGCGGCGCCACTATCTTGCACTGGCGGGCGCCGCCCCAGGAGAGTTCAAACGCTTCATTCGGTTTCACCCCGGTCAGATAGACCAGGCCATCTTCATCCACCACCGAGAGTACCCGGCCGGAATCCTTGACGACGGTGGCACCAAACGGCGGCACTGAACCATCGGGCAATTTGACGTTGGCCAGCAGCTTGAACCCTTCGGCCATTTCGAAGGCATTATACCCAATTGCGCCCTCGGTCAGGGTCCCCTGCTTGATGGCGTTCATCGCATCGATATCATCGCTCAGCTGATCCACGTCCACCCGGGTGTCGCTCTTGCGATAGTCGGTCATGTCGCTGATCACCGCGACGCCAAAGCGGTTGGTCACGGCGCGGCCATTGTTGAAGGAGACGCCGGAGGTCTTGTCGGTATCCACCATCATGCGGGTACCGCCACGACGGGTCGCCTGGTGCAGGGCCGCACCGTGCTGGGTCGCCGTCAGACCGCCACGCAGGCTAGCGCCGACCGAGGTGTATTCGCTCTGCACGCTGTAGGCATTGAGGCTGACCGCTCCGATGTCGCTGTTGTGGTTGTAGTAGCCCCGCGCCACGGCGTGGCCGTTGCTCTGCACGCCCGCCCCCAGCTGATAGGTATCGTCAGGCCGGCTGTAATCCTGATAGGTGGCCAGATGGGTGACCTTGCCATTGGAGGACTGCACGCTGTATCCCGCGCTCTTTCTGTCCCCGATCGGCATGCTCAGGGTCAGCATGACGCTCTTGTCATCCTCGTAGTTCTCGGTCTTGGTCTTGTAGGCAGACACATAGACGGAGACATCTTTGAAGCTGCCGATGTTCACGTTCTTGTTGATGGTGAGGCCGTAGCGATCCTCGGCATCGTGCTCCCAATAAGTTCTGTGGGTGTAGTCCAGATAGACTGTCAGCGCCTTGGCCGCATCCTCCGCCCAGAAGGTCTTGTTGGCGGTGATGGTGTAGAGCTCCTTGTCACCCCAGGTGTTGTAGTCATCGCTCGAGGTCGTCTCGTTCTTCTCCAGCCGCTCCTTGTTGCTCAGGAACTGCGACATGGTCATGAAGTTGTGCTGGGAGAAGCGATAACCGGCGAAGGTGATCGAGCTGTTGTATTCATCAAACTGCTTGGCGTAGTTCACCCGCACCGACTGGCCAATCTTGGTCGACAGGCCCGGCAGCTTGGCAATGGACTGGGTCAGGTCGGCCGAGATGGCGCCGAAGGCATAGAGATCGCGACCGATACCCAGCCCCATGGAGTTGTATTCACCCGCAACCAGGCTACCACCGTACAGCGACCAGGAGTTGGCCACCCCCCAGGAGAAATCTCCGGTCACAAAGGCCGGACCGTGCACATCATGAACCGAATCAGTCTGTTCGGAAGGGGCACCGACCGCCAGGTTGTATCGGACGTAGCCGGGGCGAGTCAGATAGGGGACGGTCGCGGTGTCGACCTGGAACGAGTTGACGCTGCCATCCTGCTCCTCTACCCGCACGTCGAGGCGGCCGCGTACCGAGCTGTCCAGCCCCTGAATGCGAAACGGACCGGCCGGCACGTTGGTCTCATAGAGGATGCGGCCGGACTGGGAGATGGTGACCTTGGCGTTGGTCTTGGCGATCCCGCTCACTTCCGGCGCATAGCCCTGCAGGCTCGGCGGCAGCATGCGCTCGTCATTGGCCAGGTTGACGCCGGTATAGCGGAAGCCGTCGATCAGTTGGGAGTTGAGCTGCTGCTCGCCCACCGTCAGCTTGGCGGCCATGTGTGGCAGCGGACGATAGGCATAGATGCGGTTCAGCTCGGAAGTGGTGCGCTCGTTGTCACCCCAGTAGGCATTGGCCTGGTAGTCGCCCCGCAGGCGCCAGGCGCCATAGTTGAACCCCAGGGTACCGTAGCTGCTGATGTTGCGGTTGGAGTAACCATCCCCTTCGTTGACCTGGGCGTTGATGTTGTAATCCAGCATCATCCCCGGGATCCCTTCATCCCACTGTTCGGGCGGAATCCAGTTGGGATCGCTGTACTTCATCCACGCCTGCGGCACGGCGATGCGCAGCAAGCCGTTACCTATGTCGTTCGCGATCACCACGCCGTCCAGCGCCAGCAGGTTGGCACACTGGCCATCGTGCCAGGTATCGATCTTGGCGATGGCCTCGTCGGTCAGCGCCAGCTTGGGGATCACCTCTTGCGGCAGGCAGGCCACCCCACCCTTTCCCTTGCCGGTATCGGTCTCGTAGAAAGGGATCTTCTGCAGGGGCAGCTTGTTCTTGTTGACCTCGATCTCGAGGTAGTAGTCGCCGGGCAGGATGTAACCTTCATCGGCAAACTGGGAGAGGTCGATCTTGGTCCGTTCGTCCAGATCGAGCGCATCAATATTAAACTCCGTTTCTGCCCATGCGTGATTTGCCACCGCCATCAGGCCGGGCACGCATAGCATGAAAACCATTTTTGAATAATGTTTTTTTCTCACAGAGTCTGATGTTGAAACGCTCATATTTTCACTCTAGGAATTGCATAACGGTCTCACGTAATGAGGTATCTACACTAAGCAATTGGCTTGCTTACATATAATTGAGTTCAAACAGCGTCGTACTGTTCGGAAAAAACAGCTGACTGCTGATGAGCCCCAAATTGAATTCCAGATCACTGTTGACGATATCCGAAACAATAAAGCGTTCGCCGGATACCTTGTGATATTGGCCGTTGTTGAGAATGCCCAGCTCATCGCTCATGGCACCGCGCACGGACATGGAAATAAAAGGCAGTGATGCCTCCGTCGCCCCTTCAACCTGACAGCCGCTGATTTTCAGCGTGCCCGGTTGCTGAGCCTGCAGCGGAATGCTGCGCAGCACCTCCAGCGTACAGCCCGATTCGGCCAGTCCATCCGTGAGTTCATTGGCGTGGACTGACCCCGCCATCATCACCAGCTGCAGCACCATGGCTGCCATCATTGAAGTTTTCATGATCAAGGTTCGATGTGAGGAGACAGAATGTGTGAGGTTGTGGTGGTTCGCACCACCACAACCCTGATCACACGTTAAGGCACTCTATTACTCGTAGGAGAGAGTAAAGTTGGTCACTGCAGTGAAAGCGCCGGCTTTCAGCGGGTTGGCGGTCTGATCGGCATAACCTTTCAGCACGGCGCTGAAGGGCAGCTCGTTGTCACCGTTGACCAGGCCGAAGGCGGCAGTCGGAGTACCCAGTACGATCGGGGCACCACCCGGAGCGGTCATCTTGATACCGGCACCCGCGGCGTCACCACCACCGATAACCAGCAGGCTGGAATCTACCGGGTCTTTGGCACCGCTGAAGGTTACCTTGACGGCATCTTCCTTGTCGGAGATTTCACAGTTCAGCAGCTTGATGCTGAACGGCTTGGAGTTGGATTCGCCACCGCTGGCCAGCTCTTTGGTGCTGATCTGACCCATTTCAACTACCTGGTCAACAGACTCAGGAGCAACGGAGCAAGGAGCGTTGATGATTTCACCATTGAAGGTGACTTTGCCTGAACCAGCGCCACCGGCAGCAACAGCGGAGCCGCACAGCAACATGGAACCAACACCCATAGCAACCAGAATCTTGTTAGCTTTCATTCGTTTATACCTACATTAACGTGTGTTGTACTGCATCACTCCAATCATGCTGGAGTCATGATCTTCAGTGATGCCGCGATATACTGCACAGCAACTGCTGGTGCTCAACCTCTCATTAAGCCGGTGAGGGGTCATGCCAATAATCAGCTGTGCCTTTTAAGGTCTATTTAAATAAGCAAAAGCAGCACACCGCATCAGGGGCAGTTCCCGCTACACCTCAACTGCACAACTACATACATCCTTGTCGTCTGTGCAGAAAGCCGTGTTCCGCTTTTGCTTGATGGACAAATTAACGACTCATATGATGCACATCAAATACATTTTGATTTTTATAAATTCAGTTATAAACACTTATAAAACAATTACTTAAAATCAAACCAGAACATTGGCGAACTCCATGAAATAAATAACGCTCATATAGCAAACACCGATTGCATAATTTGAAATCGGATATTTTTAATCACTTAACAGCCATTAACATAAACCCAACAAAAATAATATTTTGGCAGTATTTTAGATGATTCTAAAAATACCCATAAAGCAATAGTTAAAACGGTTCACTCATATAGCCAGGTAATCAGGTAATCAGGTAATCAGGTAATCAGGTAATCAGGTAATCATTTTAACCCATTAGACTTGGGGAAAAGCTGATATATCTGCTGTTGCCACCATCCAGTGTGGCCTTTATTTTAATTCACCGGATGCCAGTCATGTATGTTCACCACAGAATAAAACTTCGTCGAGAAGCAGTAGCCAATAGTGATGAACAAGATTGGATATATACCGCCTAATATGAGCCAGACCATATATTTCCTGTCACGGTCATATATATAATTTTATTTGTGACTGATATCCCACACTTTTTTATGACGATTGATTTCTCAAAGTGGGGTGTTATCATCTAAACATAGAGTAAAGGGCAAACCGGTCGAAAGGTCGGGACGCAAAGCCACCGGTCTAAGGGTTCATAACCTAAGACAGCGGAGCTGCCATCTGAGAAGAGCGATGTCATCAGTTGTATCTGTGTCATTCTCTTTGATTGCGTTGCCCTTTTCGTACAACGACATGTGACGAAAAGGACATAAAAATGAACACTTCCACCGCTTCCGTTCGCAACAGCGCCATCCGTTTCGCTTCTTCTGCCGCCGCAGCCATGCTGCTGGGTGCTGCCTTGCTGCCTGCCACAGCCTCCGCCGCCGACGGCACCATCACCTTCACCGGTACCATCTACGAAGCTCCCTGCGACTTCGCCGACAACAGCGTGACCTGCTATTCCGGCACTCAGCGCCAGACCCTGGATCTGGCCAGCCTGCAGCAAGCCGGCAGCCTCAATACCATCAGCAGCACCATGCAGTACAAGCTGTCTGCTGGCAGCAGCAACATGGCCATCGTCACCGTCAGCTACCTCTGATCGGGTCGTTCCTGCCATCTGCCCGGGGTTGTTCATTACCTCGGGCGGATCTGTTCGCCTTTTGCAGGATGAGCCCCCACAGCCTCCCCTAGGTTGCATCGTTAATCACTGCTCTCCATCCACCAATCCCCCTCCCGTTTTCCTCGGTTGCCATGCCGACTGCCGCCCGGCGCCTTTTCACTGCGATACTCACTGCAACACTCGGCTTTCTACACAGGCAGATCAGCACTTTCCCTGCTTGATCCCCAGCTTGCTACTGTCGCATTCCCGCTTGGCGGGAGAATCTCAAACGAGACGTTGATCACAGTTGCCGGCCTCAGACTGAGATCCCCCCCAGATGGCAGATGAGTCCTTGCTATCAACCAGGCCCCCAATGGGGCTCACTTTGTTTTGATTTAATCTAAATAAATGATTTATATGGCCTGACTGGTGGGTTGATATCCCTTTGGGGCTGACTAGATTGCTCGCGTCAATCACGCAGACAATCAAACAAAGGGATAAAAATGAACAATCTGGGTACCAGGTTGCTGCTGCTGGCAGCACCGGGCCTGTTTGCCACTTCGGCGCTGGCCAACTACTCCCCCTCCGACTGGCAACAGTATCAACTCAAAGGTGAATCCAGCCGTCAGCTGGGGGATCGTCTCACCGAAGTGACCTACGAGCTGAGCGCCCGCAGCGGCAGCGCCCCCTATCAGCAGCTGAGGGTGTATCGCCGCTTCGACTGGAGCGATGCCAACCTGGCCGCGCTGGCAGAACAGCAGTGCGGCGAGCCGCAACTAAAGATCGAGCAGTGCTGGCAGATCCGCTACCTCAGCTGTGAAGAGGTGGTGCCGGCCGGCAAGGCCGTTCCGGCCAGCAGCTATGACTATGGCTACGGCATGAAGCAGGGCCGCTGGGAGCCGCTGGCAGGCACCCCGACCGCGCCGCGTCAAGATCGTCTGCCGCTGGCGGAGCGGGTCATCCTGGGTCACAGCGAGCAGGAGCTGGATCGCTGCGAGCTCAATGCCGAAGGTCGCTGCGCCGAGCAGGCATGGCAGTACCAGCCGCAAAACTGGCAGCAATTGAAGGTGCTGGAAGAGACCCCCAATGAACGGGATGGCCGCCTCGAGCAGATCTTCTTCCGCCTGCAGCCCATCGCGGGCAGCCAGGCCGCCAAGCAGGTGAGCGAGCTGCACGTCTGGCGCCAGTACACCTGGTTGCTGGAACAGGCCAAGACCCAGCAGGAGTGCGATGAACCCCAGACCCGTCAGGAAGGGGACAAGACCATCAGCTACCGGGTGTGCCGCCAGACCCTGCCCGCCGGCAGCGAAGTGCAGGTGGTCTTGAAGGACACCGGCTATCAATACCCGGTGGGGGGCAGCGAATGGCAGACCCTGCCGGAAACAACCGAGTGGCAGGAGAGCCGGGTGCTCAACCGTCCCATCGTGCTGGCCAGCAAGGAAGAGCAACTCGACTGTCGCCGTGCCGACGGCCGCGCCTGTTCCGAGCCGGATCTGCCGGGCACCGAGCTGCTGGACGCCGAAGCGGCCAAGATAGTGCAGGATGCCAGTGGCCAGCCCGCACCAGTCTGGCAGGAGAACTATGGTCACGATGACACCAAGCTGCTGGCCGTGTCGCGCGGCATCCAGAGCCTGCTGGCGGCCAATCAGCCGGCCCATCCGGCCATGAAGCTGCTGCTGGAATATGTTCGTGCCCACAACTACCACAACTACGGCAAGCACAAGGAAGACGGCCCGGCCGCCGCCGAGGCGCTGGCCGAGGCATTGACGGCGCTGGGCGCCCACCCGCTGCTCTTCCCGGAGCAGGCCAGCGACGAGGTAGGTGCCGTCATGGGTGCCTGGAGCATCGCCCTGCACGGTCAGTTCAAGAGCCCGGCAGTGCAGAGCCGCTTTGGCACCCTGCTCGGCGAGTTCAACCAGATGCTGGCCTACAGCACCCGCCATGCCAGCGAGATCAACGGTCAGCACGCCTGGGCAACCGGCCTGTTCGATCTGCTCAACTTCCTCGACTTCGCCAGCGACTACAGCGATCCCTTCGCCAACGACTTCCGCCAGCAGGATGGCGAGCTGCGCAAGCAGCTGCACGCCCTCGGCATGAGTGAATTCGCGTTGTGGAAGGGACGGGATGGCGCCGATCTGTTCCTGCTCAACAATGTGCTGGATGCCTACACCCGCCTCTACCGGGTCGCCCGCTACACCCGTCCGGACGAGCTCGACGGCTACCGCAAGCAGCTGGATGACTCCGTCATCGCACTGGTTCGCCACCACGACCTGATCCCCGGTGGCCAGCAGAGCCAGGATCTGCTGGAAGACATGTCGCTGACCCTCTCCACCTACTACCTGACCTACACGGACCGCACCAGCGAAGCCTGCATCAGCGGTAACTTCGCCGGGCTCTGCACCCCTGTCCGGGTAGAGGACGTGCTGCCGTTCGAGCACACCTGCTCGCCGACCCTGCGCCTGCGGGCCCAGGATCTGACCATGGATCAGGCCGAGGGGATCTGCCGTGAACTGGGTGCCGAAGAGCAGCAGTTCCACCAGCAGATGGAAACCGGCTGGCAGCCGGTGGCGGACGATAATAACGAGGCGCTGGAACTGGTGGTCTTCAACTCCTCCGCCGACTGGAAACGCTATGGCAGTGCCCTGTTCGGCGGCGTCTCCACCGACAACGGCGGCATCTACCTCGAAGGGGATCCGGCTCGCCCCGGCAACCAGGCCCGCTTCTTCGCCTACGAGGCGGAGTGGAAGCGCCCAGCGTTCCAGGTGTGGAACCTGCGCCACGAGTACGTGCACTACCTGGACGGCCGCTTCAACCAGTACGGCAGCTTCGGCCACTACCCGCTCAACCGCACCACCTGGTGGTCGGAAGGGCTGGCGGAGTTCGTCGCCCACGGTCAGTGCTTCGCCCGCGGTCTGGACAACGTCGCCGGCCGCCCGGCAAACGACCGTCCGGCCCTGGCCGACATCCTGCACCTGGATTACGACAAGGGTGGCGAGATGGTCTACTCCTGGTCCTACACGGTGCACCGCTTCCTGAACGAAACCGGCCGCGGCGCCAGCTGGCTGGCCATGGCCCAGGCCCTGCGCAACCCGGATCAGCAGCAGGCCATGAGCGCCTTCGAAGCCGAGCTGGACCAGCTGATTGCCAATGACAGCGAGGCCTACCAGCAGTGGCTCGGCCGCGAGCTGCTGCCCTGGTGGGAAGCCAACAAGGACTCCGACGAGTGCAAGGCCAACGACTCCTCCCACTGAGGACGAGACGGCTATGACAAGGGGCGGCCATGGCCGCCCCTGCTTATGAACGATTTTAATCGGCTCAGGATCAAGCAGTTAGCCGACCTCTCCCTGCGACAACCTCTGCCCGAGTGACGTCTTCGGCGGTCATCAAGCCTGACGTACGGCGGCAACTTGTAATAGAATGACCCTCTGTCACCTCTTACTTCAGACCCGAACCGCACCGCGCATGAAGAAGTTTGCCAAGATCCTGCTCGCCTGCCTCTGCCTGTTGCTGGCCTCCGTCGCCACACTGCTGGGCTACAGCGAGTGGACCGTCTCGGACGCCCGTCACTACACCTACGACGACGTCAATGCGGTGCCCTACAACCGGGTCGCCCTGGTGCTCGGCACCTCCAAGTACCTGATTGGCGGCAGCCCGAACCACTACTTCAAGTACCGGATCAAGGCCGCCGCCGAGCTCTACAACAACGGCAAGGTGGACTACATCCTGGTCTCCGGCGACAACGCCACCGTGCAGTACAACGAGCCGCGCCAGATGCGGCGGGCCCTGATCCAGGCCGGCATCCCCGCCAACGCCATCTACAGCGACTACGCCGGCTTTCGGACCCTGGACTCCATCGTGCGGGCCAAGGAGGTGTTCGGCCAGGCCCACTTCACCGTGGTCTCGCAGGCCTTTCACAACGAGCGAGCCATCTTCATCGCCCGCCATTTCGGCATCGAGGCGGTCGGCTTCAACGCCGTGGATCCCAGCGCCTATCAGGGCATCAAGACCCGGGTGCGCGAGGTGTTCGCCCGCCTGATGGGGCTGCTCGACCTCTACGTGCTGGACAAGGGCCCCAAGTTCCTCGGCGAGCCCATCGTCATCGGCGGCCCGGTCCCCTGCCAGGCGTTGAGCACTATAGGGGCAAGCCAGCCCTGCCTGCCCATTGCACCGCCCCCTCATAAGCCGAAGGCCAAGCCGGCAGCGGCAGTGAGCGCTGCAACCGCCACCAGTGCAGTTGCACCGAGCGAGGCAACACCTGTGGATAACCCGGCTGCAGCCAGTGCAGCAACACCAACCAGCGGTGCCCAGACCACCAGCACCGCCGTGCCGAGCGAGGCAACGCCCGTGGATAATCCGGCTGCCGCCAGCGCAGCGCCGCCAACCAGCAGCGCGCCGCTCCCTCAATAGCAGAGACCCGCCAACAGGCGGGTCTCTTTCATTGGGCTCGGTATTTCCAGCGATCAGGCCAGCGCCGCCACGTAACGCCGTGCCACCTCGTTCCAGTCGATCACCTTGTAAAACGCGGCTATGTAGTCGGGACGCTTGTTCTGGTACTTGAGGTAGTAGGCGTGTTCCCACACATCCAGCCCCAAAATGGGCACCAGCCCATCCTGCAGGGGGCTGTCCTGGTTGGCGCTGCTCACTACCTGCAGCTTGCCGCTCCGATCGACCACCAGCCAGGCCCAGCCGCTGCCAAAACGGCTCAGCGCCGCCTGGGTAAAGGCCTGCTTGAAGGCCTCCAGTCCGCCCAGATCCCGCTCGATCGCTGCAGCCAGCTCGCCGGCCGGCTCGCCACCACCCTGCGGACTCATCACCTGCCAGAACAGGCTGTGGTTGGCGTGACCGCCGCCGTGATTGCGCACGGCGCCCTGTACCTTGGCAGGCAGGCTGTCGAAGCGGGCAAGCAGCTCCTCCACCGGCAGCGCCGCCAGCTCGGGGAGATCGGCCAGGGCGGCATTGAGGTTGTTGATGTAGGTCTGATGGTGACGGCTGTGATGGATCTCCATGGTCAGCGCATCGATGTGGGGTTCCAGCGCGTCATAGGCATAGGCAAGGGCTGGCAGGGTATGGCTCATGGTCACCTCTGTTTATTGTGATTAATGCAGTTGGCGGGCGGACCCGGTCTGGCACAGGCACTGACCGAGGCAGCGGCGGATGCCGTCGTGGTTGCCGTGTTTGCGCAGGAAGGCGAGCAGCTCGGCATGGGTGCTACGGGTGTGGCGCAGGGCCGCATCCCGCAGAGGATCGGGGCTGGCCGGTGACTGGCTGGTGGCAAGCAGGCAGTCGTGGATGTGGCACAGCAGGTCGGCAGCCCGCTCCGGCCGCGCCATGGCGACCAGCAGATCCGCCAGATTGTGGTGGGCCACCACCAGCGCGGCGACCGCCTCGTCCACGTCATGCCAGCCGGCAAACTGCTGGCGGGCCAGCCACAGCGCCTGCTGATAGCAGGAGAGCGCCTTGCCGTGCTCACCGGCATCGAAGTGGCGATTGCCGCTCATGGTCTGCACCTTCCAGTGCACCATGCTGCTGTCGCTCTCCTCCGTCCCCACCCATCCTCTTACCCAGCTCGCCGCCATGATCCTCAACACCGCAAATGATAATAATTATTATTTAACTTATGTGAGCGGCGAACACAAGGGATAGTTGTGCCGGCACCGCCAACAGCCCTGCCCATATGGGTAGGGCTTTTTTGAATCTGTCTGTTTGGTGATCATTTGCACAGATGCAAACGTCCCGCTCCGTCATGCTGGTCGGTACTGGCATGAGGCCGGTGGTTGCCGCTGCGGCAACCTTATTCACAAGGATGGACAAGATGAAAAAATGGCTATTGGTGCTGCTGTGCGCCCTGCCCATGCTGGGCCAGGCGGCAGGTTATACCCAGACCCGCTACCCCATAGTGCTGGTGCACGGTCTGTTCGGCTTCGACAAGCTGCTCGGGGTCGACTACTTCTACGGCATCCCCCAGGCGCTGACCCGGGATGGCGCCAGGGTCTATGTGGCCCAGGTCTCCGCCACCCAGAGCTCGGAACTGCGCGGCGAGCAATTGCTCAAACAGGTGCAGCAGGTGCTCGCCATTACCGGGGCGGAGAAGGTGAACCTCATCGGCCACTCCCACGGCGGCCCCACCATTCGCTACGTCGCCTCGGTCGCCCCCGAGCTGGTTGCCTCCGCCACCAGCGTGGGCGGGGTCAACTACGGCTCGGAGATCGCCGATCTGGTGCGCGCCAACGTGGCACCGGGCTCGGTGGCCGAGAAGCTGGCGGTGGCTGCCGCCTCCGCCCTGTCCGGGGTCATCTCGCTGCTCTCCGGGGGCAGCCAGCTGCCGCAGGATCCCCTCGCCGCCCTCGACGCCCTCACCAGCGCCGGCGCCCAGCGCTTCAACCAGCGCTACCCGGAGGGGCTGCCCAGCCAGTACTGCGGCGAAGGGCCCATGCAGGCCGCCAACGGGGTCTACTACTTCTCCTGGAGCGGGCGCGGCACCATGACCAACATCCTGGATCCGGTGGATCCGGCGCTGGCGCTGACCGGCAGCTTCTTCAGCGAACCCAACGATGGCCTGGTTGGGGTGTGCAGCAGCCACCTCGGCAAGGTGATCGGCACCGACTACCGGATGAACCACCTGGACGAGGTGAACCAGTCGTTTGGCATTCGCCACCTGTTTGAGACCGACCCGGTCAGCCTCTATCGCCAGCACGCCAACCGCCTGCAGAGACTGGGGTTATGAACAAGACGTGGCTGATGGCCGCTCCGCTGGGCGCGGCCCTGCTGCTGGGGGGCTGGCAGCTGTGGCCCGCTCCGAACTCCACCTCGGCCTCTCCCCCGGTGGACGAGGCCGGGTCGAACTCCCCCCTGCCCAGGCAGGCTGCCCCCTCGCCCGATGAGAGCTCGCTGCAGGCCCGCTATGAAGCCTTTCTCGCCGCCGAGGGCAGCCTGACGGTGCCGACCGATCCGGGCCTGGCCAGCCTGCAGGTGCTGTTCGACGAGCGCGAGCAGTTGCGCCAGCAGAGCTTCACCCCGGCCGAGCAGGAGCAGCTGTTTGCCGAAGATCGGCTGATGGAGCAGTGGACCCTGCGCCGCAAGGCGCTGGCGGAGGCTGGTGATGCCGACAAGCCGCTGCTGGCGAGCGAGCTCGAGCTCTGGCTGGCGGAGCAGCCCCAGTGGTTTCGGGAGGCGGAGGCCAACAGCCGCCTGCTCGGCGACCTGCAGAGTCTGGAGCGGCTGCCGGCGGCCGAGCGCGACACCGTGCTGCGTGAGCAGTTGGGGCCGGAAGCGGCGGACCGGCTGCATCAGCTGACAGAAAGCCAGCAGGGGTTCGAGCAGCAGCTGGCCGGCTATCTGGCCGAGATCAAGCCCCTGCCCGCCGAGCGCCGAGCCGAACAGCAGCCGGAGATCCTGGCGCGCTGGTTCGAGCCCGACCAGTGGCGACGGGTGGAAGCCCTCACCCGGCTCAGGCTGGGCGAATCGTCACCGCAATGAAAAGGGGCCCATATCTGGGCCCCTTGCTTTGCTACTGCCGCGCTTACTGCGGCTTGTTGGCGCCCGGCAGCGGCTGCCAGGTGAGGCGGGTCACCTGGGGTCCCTGCACCTCGCACTTGAGGCTCAGATCCTGCCACCCCTTCTCCTGGCGCAGGGAGACTTCCCCCTCGATGCCCTCGGCGCGGGTCTTGAGCTTGGCCTGCTCGAAGGTCACCTTGTCACCCCCGGCCAGCGTCATCAACTTGCCGTTGCAGAGCCAGTGGGCCAGCTCCGCTCCCTTGAGCTTGACGCCCCCCTTGGCCGCCTTCTGTTCGGCGGCGCTCGGTGCAAACAGCTGACCCAGCTCGGCCGCCCGTTTAGTGAGCCAGACTTCCCGCTGCTGCATGCTCATCTTGCTGACGAACTCGGCGGGCTGGCCCTTCTCGTCCAGCCACTGGGTCAGCTTGCCGCCATCGTCAAAGGCGAACTGGGCGGCGGGCTCCTTCACCCCGAACAGCTTGCCGCCCTTGAAGTAGTAGCGGCTCTCCCCTTCCAGCTTGCCCTGCTCGTTCATGATGGGCACGGCGATGATGACGGGAGCGCCATCCACCCAGGCCTTGATGTCGACGCCATCGTGGCTGAACAGACGGGTATCGAGGGCGCTCTCGGCCCCCTTTTCCATCAGGGAGAACTGCTCGGCGAGGGAGGCCGCCACGGAAGGCAGGGAGCAGAGCCCCAGTCCCAAGCCGAGGCTCAGGGCGATCACGGTATTGCGCATAAGTGTCCTGTGATTGGCCGGTGGGCCAAGGTTAGCTTTCTATCAGCCAGGCCCGCAGCCCCTCCCGGTGGCGATCGCTCAGGGGAATGGACTGGCGGGACTGGTAGTCAAAATGGATCAGGGTGGTTTCGGCGGTCACCGCCAGCTCGTCCCCCTGCCAGGCTTCCTGCCAGAGCGTGAAGGAGCTGGAGCCGATGCGGCGGACCCCGGTTTTGATCAATACCTGCTGGCCGTAGAACAGCTCCCGTTTGAACTGCACCGTGTAGCCCGCGATGATCAGATGCCAGTTGTGCACATCCAGCTCGGGGGAGAAGATGCGAAACAGCGGGTCGCGGGCCGATTCAAACCAGACCGCCGGCACCGTGTTGTTGATGTGGCCGAGGGCATCTGTCTCTTGAAAACGGGGTTGGATCTGCATTTCCAGCATGGATATCGACTCCTTGTCGTTGGACCGCGCTCAGGCTAACGCGGCCCGCCTTTGGACTCAAGCTCCCCCGTCGTATCGCCGCCGCCGACGGCCAGCTCCGGGCGCAGCCAGGCGCTGCGAAAATCGAACCAGCCGAGCGCCGTCATCCGTACCCCGTGCACGCCGACCCGGCTCTCCAGCTCCAGCCAGTGGTGAAACAGCGGTACGAACCAGCCCTGCTGCTGCACGCTTGCCAGCAGGGCGCGCGGCCCCGGCTCCTCACCGCTGGCACGCCACTGCGTCAGCCCCTGCCACAGACGCTGCTGACTGCCCCACACCTTGCGCAGCAGCGGGGTGCCCTGTAACCAGGCGTAGGGGGCGAAGGCGTGTTCGTGCTCCAGGTTGAGGGTGCCGAGCCAGAGGTCCACGTCCTCGTCCGCCCCGCTCACCCAGCGGCCGTAATCCAGGGTGCGCACCTCCAGCCGGATCCCCTGCTCTGCCAGCAGGCTGCTCATGGCGTTGGCGCACTCGTTGAACTCCAGGTGCTGGTTGAAGCAGGCCAGCACCAGCTGGCGTGGCAGTTGCTTAGGCGTCGGCAGCGGGGCCGGCTGGGCCTCGCGCCAGTGGGGCAAGAGCCCGAGCGCGCTGGTCCAGCCCCGCTGCAGTTCGGGGGCAACCCGCGCCATCAGGGCGATGGGGTTGAGCAGGCCGGCCAGCCACTGGCGCAGGGCGGGATCCTGCAAGGGTGCGGATCTGTCGTCCTGCAGCAGGAAGTAGCAGCCGGATTCCAGCTCGGACTCGCCGCGCATGGTGCCGAGCTCGGGGCTGTCGCGCCCCAGCTTCAGGTGGCTCTCCAGCCGATCCGCCAGCTCCGGCAGCATCCAGATGTCGATCTCGTCGAGCAGGGCGCGCAGGCCGAAGTAGTCGTCGAATGCCTCGAGGCACAGTTGCAGCGGGTCGTTGGCGGTCACCCGGTAGGGGCCGGTGCCCACCGGTTGCAGGGCAAAGCCCGCCTCCCCCTTGAGCTCACGTGGCAGGATGGCCGCCACCGGCTCGGCCAGCAGCTGGGGCAGCAGCTGGGGCAGCAGAGGATCCGGGCTGTCGAGATGAAGATCCAGGGTGCGCGGCCAGGGGCTCTCCAGCCGCGCCAGATGGGCGAACAGCGGGCGATCGCGCAGGGCCAGCAGGCTCTCCACCACGTCCTCCACCACCAGCTCGCGGCCGTGGTGAAAACGCACCGCCGGCCTCAGGTAGAAGCGCCAGTGGCAGGGGCCCAGACACTCCCAGTGGTGGGCCAGATCCCCCTCGATTTCCCCATTTTCCTCATTTCGCCGGGTGAGGCCGTTGAAGATCTGGCGGCTCAGGTGGATTTCGGAGCGGCGCAGCGGGCCGGTGGGCAGCAGGCGCGGCAGCGGCCGGTAGTAGGGCACCCGCAGGATCTGGCGCCCTTCCCGGGTGGCCTGGCCGAGCTGCTCGATCAGCAGCGGGGTGAGCAGATCGAGGCGATCTTCGGCCAGCCGCACCGCCTGCGCCAGCTGGCCCTGGCTCAGCAGATCCCGCAGCCGGCGCCGGGTCAGGCTCTCCTGGTTGTCGAGCAGGGTGAGCCGGGAGCGCCGCCCCCGCCCGGCCTCCGCAGCCCAGCCGAGCCAGCCCTGATCCTGCATGCGGCGCAGCAGCAGGCGGGCGTTGCGCGGGGTGCAGCAGAGCAGATCCGCCACCTCGGCGAGACTGATCTCCTGCTCGTCACAGCCAAGCTGCTGGGCGAGCCGTTGGAATTGCTGGTAAAGGCGGCTGGTGGGCATAAAAGAGGAAATCCTGTTGCTAAAAGTCATCAGTTTTTACTTCCGCATTTTAGCTCAATACTGCTGGCGAACGTGAGAACCACAGCACAGGAGCACCATCATGAGCCACGCCAACCCCATCAAACCGAACCGGATCCAGCAGATCCTGCGCCGTTACTTCAAGCGGATCCTGCCCAGGCCGCTGACCCTGATCGAGGATCCCATGAGCCAGCTCAACCGCCTGATGCAGTGGGACATGCAGCAGATCGACGATCGGGAGTATCGCCGCCGCCTCTGAGCCTCCTCTCTCGGATCGCACAAGGAGGGGCGCAGTTCGCCAGCGGGCGTAATTGCTTTGCCGGATTGGGTGGTTTACATCGGCGCTGGGCCTGATAGATTGGACGTCTATCCATCTATAACTGCTACCCAGCAACATCCAACAAGGAGTGTGTGATGAAAGATGCGACCCTGGCCCTGCACCACGGCTTTGCCAGCGACCCCACCACCAAGGCCGTTGCCGTGCCCATCTACCAGACGGTGGCCTACGAGTTCGAGAGCGCCCAGCACGGGGCGGATCTGTTCAATCTGGCGGTGCCAGGCAACATCTACACCCGCATCATGAACCCCACCAACGATGTGCTGGAGCAGCGGATGGCCGCGCTGGAAGGGGGCATTGCCGGTCTGGTGGTCTCGGCGGGTTCCGCCGCCATCACCTACGCCATCCAGGCGCTGACCGCCGCCGGGGACAACATCGTCTCCACCCCCCAGCTCTATGGCGGCACTTACACCCTGTTCGCCCACATGCTGCCGAGCTTCGGGGTAGAGGTACGCTTCGCCAAGGATGACAGCGCCGAGGCCATCGCCGCCCTCATCGACGACAAAACCAAGGCGGTCTACTGCGAGAGCATCGGCAACCCGGCCGGCAACATCGTCGATCTGGCGGCCTTCGCCAAGGTGGCCCACGCCCGCGGCGTGCCGCTCATCGTCGACAACACGGTCGCCACCCCGGTGCTGTGCAAACCCATCGAGCACGGCGCCGATATCGTGGTGCACAGCCTGACCAAATATGTCGGCGGCCACGGCAACTCGCTGGGGGGCGTCATCGTCGACTCGGGCAAGTTCCCCTGGGCGGATCACGCCGAGCGCTTCCCCCAGCTGACCAAACCCGAACCTTCATATCACGGGGTGGTCTACACCGAGGCGTTCGGCCCGGCCGCCTTTATCGGGCGGGTGCGCACCGTGCCGCTGCGCAATACCGGCGCCGCGCTGGCGCCGATGAACGCCTTCCTGCTGCTGCAGGGGCTGGAGACCCTGAGCCTGCGCATGGAGCGCCACGTCGACAACGCCCTGCGGGTGGCCCACCACCTCAAGCATCACCCCAAGGTGGCCTGGGTCAGCTACGCCGGTCTGCCGGGTCACCCCCACTACCTGCTGGCGGAGAAATACATGGCCGGTCGCCCCTCGGCCATCCTCTCGTTCGGTCTGAAGGACGGCTACGAGGCGGGGGTGCGTTTCTACGATGCACTCAAGATCTTCAAGCGGCTGGTCAATATCGGCGATGCCAAGTCGCTGGCCTGCCACCCGGCCTCCACCACCCATCGCCAGTTGAGCGAGGAAGAGCAGGCCAAGGCCGGCGTGAAACCTGAGATGATCCGGCTGTCGGTGGGGATCGAAGCCATCGAGGACATACTGGCGGATCTGGATCAGGCGCTGGAGTCCTGAGTCAGTCAACGCAGGAGCGGGCATCAAGCCCGCTCTTTTTTCGCCAGCGGTGAACCCGCCACCGCGCCGCTGCGTATCACCGCCTTCCGTCACTGCGTCGAGGTTTCCATGATAGTCCTGCACCACCTGAATAAATCCCGCTCCCAACGCATCATCTGGCTGCTCGAAGAGCTGGGCCTGCCCTATGAGATCAAAGCCTACCAGCGTGATGCCACCACTTTTCTGGCACCGCCCGAGCTCAAGGCCATCCACCCCCTCGGCAAGTCGCCGGTCATCGAGTTCGACGGCCGGGTGCTGGCGGAATCCGGTGCCATCACAGAGTACCTGATCGCCCGCCACGCCCCGGAACGGCTGGCACCGGCCACCGACAGCCCGGACTATGCCGAATATCTGCAGTGGCTCCACTTCGCCGAGAGCTCCGGCATTCTGCCGCTGCTGCTGGACATGTTCGTGCGCAAGGACGGCAGTCCGATGCGCTTCCTGCCGGACTACGCCAAGGCGGAGTGTGCCAAGGTGCTGGGCTATCTCAACGATGTATTGGCAAGCCGCCGCTACCTGGTGGCCGATCGCCTCACCGGCGCCGACATCCTGAACTCCTTCCTGGTGGATCTGCTGGCACAGAGCGGCCAGCTGGCCCAGTTCCCGCATCTGCAGGCCTACTGGCAGCGCCTCAACACTCACCCGGCCCGCCAGAAGGCGGCAGCCCTGGAGCGCGAACTGGACCGCAGCGCCGGATAAACGGCCGCGCCCGGCGACACCATGCAAAACGCCCCGATGATCGGGGCGTTCTCTTTTCAGCTCGGCGGCCAGATGCTCAGAGCGCGTGAGAGAGGATCCGCGCTACCTTGTCCGGGTCTATGTCCTGCTGCTCCCCGAGGGCGGTCAGGCCGAAGCGCTTTAGGTTGGAGCAGATGCCGGGGATGCAGCTCTCGCTCAGGCCGTAGTCGGAGAGGCGGGTGCCCACCCCCATCTGCTGGAAGAACTGCTCGGTGCGGATGATCGCCTCCTCGATGCGCAGCGCCTTGTCCTCCCGGCTGGAGTGCCATACCCGCTCGGCGAACTGGGCCAGCTTCTCCTGCTTCTGGGCCGATTGCTCCCGCAGCAGGGAGGGCAGCACCACCGCCAGACTCTGGGCATGATCCAGCCCGTGCAAGGCGGTGAGCTGGTGACCGATGGCGTGGGTGGACCAATCCTGCGGCACGCCGCGACCGATGAGGCCGTTGAGCGCCAGGCTGGCCGCCCACATCAGATTGGCGCGCACCTGGTAGTTGGTGGGCTCCGTCAGCGCGCGCGGGCCGTTGTCCACCAGCACCTGCAGCAGGCCTTCCGCCAACCGGTCCTGCACCTCGCCCCCCACCGGGAAGGTGAGGTACTGTTCGATGATGTGGACGAAGGCGTCCACCACCCCGTTGCCCACCTGGCGCGGCGGCAGGCTGTAGGTGGTCGTGGGATCCAGCACCGCAAACACCGGCTGCACCAGCGGGTTCATGAAGGAGAGCTTGGCCTCCCCGCGGCTCACCACGGCAGCCGGGTTGCTCTCCGAGCCGGTGGCCGGCAGGGTCAGCACACAGCCCAGCGGCAGCGCCGCCTTGATGGGGGCCTTGTGCAGCAGGATCTCCCAGGGATCCGCCCCCTCGAAGCAGGCCGCGGCGGCCACGAACTTGCTGCCATCCACCACGGAACCACCGCCGACCGCCAGCAGGAAGTCGATGCGCTCGCGCTTGACCAGGGCCACCGCCTCCATCAGCTGATCGTACTGGGGGTTGGCGCCGATGCCGGGAAACTCCAGCCACTCCCGTCCCGCCAGCGCCTGGGTCAACTGCTCATAGACCCCGTTCTGTTTGATGCTGCCGCCGCCATAGAGCACCAGCAGGCGGCTGCCGGCCGGGATCAGCTCCGGCAGCTTGGCGATCTGGCCTTCACCGAAACAGACGCGGGTAGGATTGGCATATTGGAAGTTGTACACGGCAGAGCCCTCGGTTGAATGCATGCAGGGGAATTGTGCGCCTGCGGCTCCGGCAGGTCAAAAAACGGGAGCCGGCTATCAGATTGCGCAGTGGGGGGCGAGTCGCCGTAAGGAAGTCGTGCGGCGCTGCCCCTGTTTCTTTGCCGCTCTGCTATGGTCTCTCTGGGAACCGGGTGCGCAACCCTCAACGCCCGCTCCCGCCCTCTTCACTCTTTTGCTCATAAGGTCTGACACATGAAACTCAAGCATGCATGGATTGCCGGTTTGCTTTCCCTCTCAACCTGTCTGGCGCAGGCTGCCGAGGTGGCAACCGAAGTCGCCACGGCCCCTGGCAAGGCCAACCTGGTGGAGGCCGTCTCGGCCCAGGCCACGGTCACCGCCATCGACATGGCCAGCCGCAAGGTCAGCCTGAAAAATGCCGCCGGCGAGGCGTTCGACATCGTCGCCGGTGAGCAGGTCACCAACTTGGCCAACCTCAAGGTGGGTGACGTGGTGGCGCTCCGCTACCTGCAGATGCTGGATCTGGAGCTGCTCAAGGGCACCGCCGGGGTGAGAAAACGCATCGTGGAAGTGGCGGCCGGCAAGGCCGAGGCAGGCGAGAAGCCGGGCGCCGGGATCGGCAAAAAGGTCACTCTCTATGGCGACGTCATCGCGGTCGACAAGGGGCAGCAGACCATCACGGTGAAGGGGGTGGATCACACCCTGGTGCTCAAGGTGCACAACCCGGCCCAGTTTGCGCTGATCGCCAAGGGCGACCAGATCAAGGCCGTGCAGACCCAGGCGGTGGGGATCGGCATTCTGCCCGAAAAGAAATAGCGACGGCCTGAGCCGATGCAGCGGCCGGACGCCGTCCGGTCACCAAGGGAGTGGCAGCCGCCCTCCCTTTTTTGCTGCCGTGGTGGCGGCGCAGAGCGGCCCGTGCTGCGCCGCATCGGCAACCCGCTCATGGTGCCCGGACAGGGGCAAGTGATTGCCCCCACCGACCATGGATTGCCGTTCGAGTCATCCCGCCGCTCAGGCGCTCTTGGTCTCTTCCTTGCTGCTGCTCTTCTTGCCGGTGAGGCGGTCCATCGCATCCTGCAACATGGCGTCCCGCTGTTCGCTCAGCGGCTTGCTCTGCTCCGCCCGTTCTTCGGCAGTCAGCTGCTTGTTGTCGGCAATCGTCTTGAGCTTCTCTTCTATCTCGTTGAACTTCTTGCGATCAAAGCCGAGCGCCTTGTCCACCAGCTGCTGCATCACGCCGCCCTTGTCGGAGCCGATATCGAGCGCCGACGGCAGCTTGCTGTTCTTGGCCAGGTGTTCATAGGTCAGCGCCTGCTGGGCCTGGCCAGTGATCCGCTGGGAGGAGAGGTTGACCAGATCTTCCCAGCCGCCACCCTGACCGCTGTCGGCACTGCTGAGGGTGGCGAGGGCGCGGTTGTTGGAGGCGCTCTGGGCAAGCTGCTGGCTGTAGGGTTTGATATCCATGGGGGCTCCAGTCTGCATGCCGATCCGGCATGACGAGGTCGCTGATTCGATGGCATGAGGCGCCAGGCCCCATCATTGGCAATAAAACCAGCAAGTTGCAGGCCAACTTGCCAGATTGGTGCAGATCCAAGCTCGTACGGGCTCGCGAGCCTCCCGGCGGTCATTTCGACGTCAGAATCATGACGCTGCGCTGCCCAATCGGCAGCTTCTGGTGCATATCGCTGCCTTTTTCACGCTTTACCAGACAAAGCAAAGGAACGACTCATAGATCACAAAACAAACAACCAGCGAGGCATACAATTTCGGCGCACAAAACGACCAGCAAGCAGTGTTATGGATGAAATGTTTGCGTCATCGACCATGAGCAGCACGATCCCCCGGCAGCGTATCGGCGGCCGATCGCACTGCGGCAGACCTGCATCCCACCGCCTGGCTTTCACTCACAGTTACGCTTCGGGCAATCCCATGAAAAAACACACCTTGAGTCTTCTCTCCGCCACCCTGCTCACCCTGCTTGGCACCAGTGCCGACGCCTGTACCGGCCTTATCGTCGGCAAGGGCGCCAGTGCCGATGGCAGCGTGATGATCGCCAGAAACGAGGATTTTGGCGTCAACAACTGGAACAAGTACCTGGCCTTCCGGCCCGCCCAGCAAAACGAGGGCAAGGTCTGGAAACTGGGCAACGGGCTGGAAGTGCCGATGCCAAAGGCCTTCTTCGCCTACTCCGCCATCCGCGACTGGGATGCCACAACCAGCGACCCGGCAGGCAAGTATTACGAGGAGCGCGGCATCAACGAGTTCAACGTCGCCATCTCGGCCACCACCAGCGCCGAGGTCAACGACAAGGCCCAGAAAGCCGATCCGCTGATCGAGAAGGGGGTCATCGAGGCCATCATCCCGACCCTGATCCTGCCGCAGGCCAAAACGGCCAAAGAGGGGGTCGCACTGCTCGGCCGCTATGTGGAGCAATATGGCGCCGGGGAAGGCAACAGCCTCTATCTGGCGGATGTGAACGAGGCCTGGCTGATGGAGATCGGCTCCGGCCACCACTGGATCGCGGTGCGGGTGCCGGACGACAGCTACGCTATGGTGGCCAACGGCCTGCGCATCCACGGCGTCAATCTCGACGGTGCCGATGTGCTGCACTCGCCCAAGCTGCTGGAGTTCGTGCAGCAGCACAAACTGCTGGATAACGCCGATCCGAAAGAGTTCAACTTCGCCAAGGCATTCGGGGTCATCGCCGACCCCTACAACGTGGATCGGGAGTGGCTCGGCCAGAAGATGCTGACCGCCAGCCACCCGCAGCCGACCCGGCAGGCGCAATATCCGCTGTTCATGAAGCCGGATGCTCCCATCGCCGTACCGGACGTGGCCAGGCTGCTGAGCGCCACCTATGAGGGTACGCCGCTGGCCGGCAAGGCGGAGCGGCCGATCCGCATCGACAGGCAGCTCGAATCCCACGTCATCCAGCTGCGCAAGGAGATGCCCAAAGAGCTGCAGGGATTGATCTGGCAGAGCTACGGCGTGCTGGCAGAATCCGTGATGGTGCCGCTCTACAACACCCTGGAGTCCTACCCCCTGCCCTATCGCACCGGCAGCGACAGCTACTCCGATGATTCCGCCTACTGGCAATTCCGCAGCCTGACCGCGCTGGCCAGCGCCGATCCGGACAAGTACCTGCCGCTGCTGCGCGGCGTCTGGAGCAAGGAGAGCAGCAAGCTCTACCAGGAGGTGGCCCTGCTCGACAAGAGCCTGAAGCAGGCCTATGCCAGCGACAAGGCTACCGCCATCGGGCTGGCCGCCGACTACTCCTATGGCCAGCTGGAGCAGACCTATCAGATGGCCAAAGAGCTGCGCTACAAGCTGATGACGGATCTCACCAAGCGCACCGAGCAGAAGTACTCGCCCGAGGAGTTCAAGAAGATCATGAGCCTGTAATCGGCTCGCCAACGCAAAGAGGCTCCCTTGGGAGCCTCTTTTATTTCGTCAGCTGCCGCCATCAGCGACGGCTGATATTGAGCGGGCCGAAGGTCTGCGCCACCGGCATGATCTCGATGCTGTTGATGTTGACGTGGGCCGGCTGCTGGCTGATCCAGAGCACGGTATTGGCGATGTCTTCCGGCTGGATCGCCTGCACCCCCTGATAGACGGTGGCCGCCTTGGCATCGTCACCGTGGAAGCGCACGTTGGAGAACTCGGTACCGCCGCACAGGCCCGGCTCCACGTTGGTGACGCGGATGGCGGTGCCCGCCAGATCGGCGCGCAGGTTGAGACTGAACTGCTTCACGAACGCCTTGGTGGCGCCGTAGACGTTGCCGCCCGGGTAGGGGTAGGTGCCGGCGATGGAGCCAATGTTGATGACGTGGCCGCGATTGCGCGCCACCATGCCCGGCAGCAGCAGGCGGGTGAGCAGGGTCAGGCCACTGATGTTGGTGGCGATCATCTGCTCCCAGTCTTCCAGATCCGCCTTGTGGGCCGGCTCCAGCCCCAGCGCCAGCCCGGCGTTGTTGACCAGCAGATCCACCTCGCGCCACTCGGCCGGCAGCCCGTCGATGGCGGCGCGGGTGGCCGCCTTGTCCTGCACGTCGAACACCAGCGGCAGGAACTGCGCACCCAGCTCGTCGGCCAGCGCAGCCAGCCGCTCGGCGCGCCGACCCGTGCCTATCACTTGGTAGCCCGCGTTCACCAGCTGACGGCTGATGGACTCACCAAACCCGGACGAGGCGCCCGTTACCATTGCTATCATCTGAACCTCCATATCTACAGCGCTATTGTTATTTATCTGTTTGAAATCAATCTGATTCATTCATCGCTCAATTCACGTCCGGTCGCCCTGCGCCAGACAAACACCAGCAGGTGGAGCAAAAACAGGCCCGATCCCCCCAGCGCGAACAGCAGACCGGTGAGGGCGTTGACCGAGGTGTCGGCGCCACACCACCACCAGACCAGCCAGCCGATCAGACCGATGACAAAGGTCTGGCCGGCGCAGACCGGGCAGCGCCCCAGCTTGGCCTTGATGGCGGTGGCGAGGCAGTTGTCGCAGCTCATCCCCTCTCCTCTCTCAGGCCTGCTTCAGCGCCAGCACCAGCCGGTGGGCGTGCTGACCGTGGCCATAATAGTCCGGCAGCTTCTGTCTGGGCCGAAAACCCAGCTCGCGATAGAGGGCCTGCGCCTCTTCATTGGCATCGCCGACCTCCAGCCGGATCGCCCCCCAGCCGGCCTCTTTGCCTTCCTGGATCACCTGCTCCAGCAAGCGGCGGGCCCAGCCTTGCCGGCGGATGGTCCAGCGGATGGCGAGGGTCTGGATGATCAGCCGATCCCAGCCCCTGTGCTCCAGCAGGCAGAGGTAACCCATCAGCTGCTCCTGCTGGTCCAGCACCAGCAGGGTACGCCCCTTGGCGTGGGTCAGCAGATAGTGCCAGCGGCTGCGGCCAAAGGCGACTTCGGGGGGAAAACAGTAGCGTTCCAGCTTAACGATGGCGCCCAGATCATCGGTCCGGGCCGCGCGCACGGTCAACACGGGGAGTCCTTGTTCGGTTATTTATCTTCATCACCAAAAATGCGACTTGTATCACAAGTTACCAAGGCGGCATATTAGGCACTGTAACCTCTTGTTTCCCCTCGCGCCATTGTCGTGCTTGTCGGTGCATCGAAGCCCACTGGGGATCCTGCCGTTCAAGGCAGTTTCATCTGTGGAGCCGAAAAAATGAGTACCTACGTCATCGTCGAAGAGCCGGGCGACTGGCCTTGCCATGCCGATTATCTGCTGACCGCCCGCACCTACCTGCAACACGGGGTGCCCACCACCGGCGGCCGCCCCCGCATCATCAACCTCTGCCGCAATCTGGAGCACCTCAGCGCCGGCTACTACTGCTCGCTGCTGGCCCAGGCGCGCGGCCACCACTGCCTGCCGGGTTTGCAGGCCATCAGCCAGCTGCAACCCCAGCAGCCACCGGCCAAGCTGTGGCGAAAATTGCAGGGGTGGCTGGCCCAGCAGAGCGAAGACCGAATCCGGGTGCGCGCCATCTTCGGCCAGTGCGAACAGAGCGAGCTGGCGGGGCTGGCCCGCTACTACTACGGCCTGAGCCAGCTGCCGCTGCAGGAGCTGACCCTCAAGCGCGGCCGCCACGGCTGGTCGGTACGCCAGCAGCAGAGCCTGTCGCCGCTGGCGCTGAGCCCGAGCGAGAAGGCGCTGATGCTGCACCACGCCCAGGCGCTGGTGGGCACCGGTGACGAGGAGCAGGCGGCGCCGCTCTACCAGCTCGCCATCCTGGTCGACCCCAACGACGGTCGCGCCAGCAGCGATGCGCTGGCGCTGGATCGCTTCATCCAGGCGGCGGCCGCGCAGGGGATCCGGGCCGAGATCCTGGCACCGTCGGCCATCGAGCGGCTGCCGGAGTTCGATACCCTCTGGCTGCGCTCCGAGACGGCGGTCGGCCACTACACCTTCGAATTTGCCCGCCGCGCCGAGCAACTCAAGATGCCGGTGATCGACAGCTCCCGCGCCATCCTCGCCTGCAGCAACAAGCTCTACCTCTACGAGCTGATGGTGCGCAGCGGCGTGCCCATGCCACCCACCATGGTGGTGACCCGCCGCGGCCGCCACCACGTGGATGAACTGGTGCAGCGGCTCGGCCTGCCGCTGATGGTAAAGGTGCCCGACGGGGCGCAGGGGCGCGATCTGGCCATGGCCAGCGACGAGCAGCAACTGGCTCGCCTGCTGGATGAGGGGTTGGCCCGCTCCGCCCTGCTGCTGGTGCAGAGCCGGATCCCCGCCGAGTTCGACTGGCGCATCGGCTTTCTCGACGGCTCGCCGCTGTTTGCCTGCCGCCGTTTCCGCCCCGAGCCTGGCAACCGCATCCGCCGCCGCAAGCACCCCCTCGACATGAGCCGCATCGAGGCACTGCCGCTCAACGAGGTGCCGGAACGGGTGCTGCAGACCGCCCGCCGCGCCGTCCATCAGCTCGGCAACGGCCTGTTCGGGGTCGACCTGCGCCAGCAGGGGCGTGACTGCGTGCTGCTGGAAATCATCGACAATCCCTGGATACGTGGCGATATTGAGGACAGAGAGGCAAAGGACCTCTACGAGCGCCTCGCCCGGGCCTTCCGCCAGCGGCTGGAAAACCGGGGGCAGAGCGCGGCCGGATAACAAGTATCGATAGCAGAGGTGGATATGATGACGACTGATTGGTGGGACATTGCGCCCCTTGGCTGGGAGAACATCCTGGTCTGTCTGGTGTGTGGCACCCTGGTGGGGCTGGAGCGGCAGCTGCGCGGCAAGCCGGTCGGCATCCGCACCTCCTCGCTCATCATCCTCGGCACCTACTGCTTTCTCGCCATCGGTGCCGCCGTCAGCCCCCAGAGCGCCGATCAGGCGCGGGTGCTGGGCCAGCTCATCACCGGCATCGGCTTTCTCGGCGCCGGGGTGATGATGACCCGGGATGGCCAGGTACTGGGGGTCACCTCCGCCGCCACCGTCTGGATGCTGGCCGCCCTCGGCGCCCTCATCGGCATGCAGATGCTGCACCAGGCGCTACTGCTCACCGGCGTTACCCTCTCCATCCTGGTGGGGGTGGACTACCTGGAGACCAGCTTCAAGAGCCTGCGCCGCGGGGTGCACAACCGGCTGGAGAGCTGGCGGCACGGCAATGGTCACGCGCAGGCCGCCCCCCATCAGGACGAGCTCGGCAGCGGCATCGAAAAGTAACTTCCCCCACGAAAAAGGGCTCCATCACGGAGCCCTTTTTGTTACCAACCTCGCTTAGCGCACCAGCAGGAAGCGACCGCTCAGCGGCGGCAAGTCCACCGTCACGCTGCTGCCGCCGATGGCCAGGCTCTCGCCGCTTTGCAGATCCACCAGGGCGCTGGCACTGCGCAGCTTGCCGACCGGCACCGCGTAGCTCTGGGGCGTGCTTGAGACGTTGAGCAGGTAGACTACTTGCTCCGCCGCCGTCTGCTTGATGTCGCCATAGACGCTGCCCTCGGCTACCAGCTTGACCCGCTCCCCCTGATAGAGGGCGGGGTGGGCGGCACGCAGGGCCAGCAGCTGACTGAGCCACTGTTTCAGATCGCTCTGCTCGCTGCTCGGCACGAAGCCGGTGGCACCCGGCACCTTGCCATCGCTGCGGGCCACGTGATCGTCACAGAGCCCCTGCGCCGCGCAGTCGCCACTCACCTGCTTGGCAAAGCCCGGCACTTCGTCGCCAAACTCCTCGCCGTAGTAGAGGGTGATGGGGCCGGAGCGGGCCGCCAGGAAGCTGAAAGCCGCCTTGTGGCGCTGCCAGTAGTCCGCTGGATTGAAGTTGCCGCGCTCCAGCAGATCGCCGAAGCGCACCAGATCGTGGTTGCCCAGCATCAGGTTGGGCATGGCGTGATTCGGGTAGTTCTCCACCTTGTTCCAGCTGGCGTCGAGCACGCTGGCCCCCTGCCCGCCCTTGCCGGACTCCTCCACCGCCAGCGCCTGCACCAGGCCGTAGCGCAGCGGGAAGTCGAACGCCGAGGAGAACGCCGGGTTGTCGCTCGGCCCATACGCCTGGGCGCGGATCTCGTCGGCGCCCTTCCACACCTCGCCCACCATGTAGCCGAGGGTGCCCCACTGCTGGCCGGCTGTCTTGCGCGCCGCGCTGGCCCGCTCCACTTCGCTGCGAATGGCGCGCCAGTCGTCGAGGCCGAGCTGATAAGCCTGATCGAGGCGCCAGCCGTCGATGCCGTACTGCTCGACCCAGTAGCGGGCCACCTCCTTGAAGTAGGCGAGGCTCTGGGGCTGGCTGTAATCCACCAGCTGGCCGGGATAACCGGCCCCGCCGCTCTTGAGGGCGGGCAGCCGTCCTTCGGGAGAAGGCTTGCTCACCCCCACCTTGTTGACGTGGCCGAACACCCCGTCGAGGAAGACGTAGAGGCCGCGCTGATGCGCTCCGTCCACCAGCTGCTTGAGCTGGACGTTGCTGCCGAAGTTGGGATCCACGTTGAAGAAGTCGCAGGCGAAGTAGCCGGTGGCATCCAGCTTGTCGTCACCGCCTTGCCCCGCGCAGGAGTCGAACACCGGGGTCAGCCAGATGGCGTTGACGTTGAGGCTCTTGATGTGGTCCAGGCTGTCGATGATCCCCTGCAGATCGCCGTTGTGCTGGGAGGGGCCGTAGCCGACGCCGTAGTTGGCGCTGCCGTCGCCATCGACGAACGACTCCACCATCACCTGATAGGTGCGCAGATTGCAGGCCGGCTGATCATTGCCGTAGCAGGCGCGGCTGGCGGTGGCCGGCGGCGGGTTGGTGACCGGGGGCTGCTGGGGCTCGCTGGAGCCGCTCCCGCCTCCACTGCCGCAAGCCGTCAATAACAGGGCGGCCCCGATGAGGCCGCCATGGCGCAACGTTCCTTGTTTCATTGTTATGTTCCCGCTGTGGTGGTATTGGCGCCCAAAGCGCCACACTGGGGCCATGATAGCGGCCCCGCCCGCACGGGTCTGTGACTGAAAACGTTACCTGGCTCAGTCGGTTGGCGCGCCGACCTAGAGCACACCGGCAGAGGCGAAACGGTAACTGACCGAGAGCCAGTAGGCGCGACCCGGCTCCGGAATCCGCCCCACCTGCTCGTAGCCCAGCCCGGCCTGACTGGCGTGCACCGACTTGGAGAGGTGCTCGTAGTAGAAGGTGTCGAACAGGTTGTCGACCCCAGCCGACAGCTGCCAGCCCGGCTGGAACTGCCAGGCGGCGCTCAGGTTCATGGTGAAGAAGCCCGGCGTCTCCCCCTGATCCTGCCCGGCTACGGTGCCGGAACCCACATCGACCCGATCCTGCGCGGCCACGGCGCGACCCAGCAGGGTCAGGTTCCACGCCTCGGCCGGCTGCCAGCCCAGCGCCAGCTTGCCATCGAGCGGCGGCATCTGGGCCAGCGGTTGGTTGTCGCTTTGGTTTTCGCCATAGACCACCGCCAGACCGCCGTCGAGGCGCCACTGCTCGGCAAACTGCCAGCGCCCTTCCAGCTCGCCACCGCGGGTCTGGGCGTCGATGTTGCGCACCTTGTTCGACTTGTTGTTATAGAGCAGGTAGTCCTGAATGTCGGCGCTAAAGAGGGAGAGGGTCAGATCCAGTTCGCGGCTGCGCAGGGCCAGCCCCGCATCCCACTGGCGGCTGCGTTCCGGGTTGAGGGTGAAGGGCACGCTGTCCTTGCTGCGCTCCCAGTAGTCCGGCGCCCGTTTTGCCTGGCCCCAGGCCAGGTAGCTCGACCAGGCCGGCGACCACTGGTATTCGTAGCGGCCAAAGCCGCTGTCCAGGGTCAGGGTATCGCTGTAGAGGGTCTGATCCCCCGCGCCGTAACGGGTGGTCTCGACCATGTCCTGCCGGTAACCCCCCTTGTAGCTGTGAGCCCCCTGCTGACGGCCCAGCTCGGCGAAGCCGCCCTGCTGCTCGAAGCGCAGGGTGCGCTGGCGCGGCTGGCTGGCGTAATCCACCCCGCTGCGGGCCCTGTGCTGATCCCGGTTGGCATCGAGCCCGGCGGTCAGCAGCCAGTCGGCCGGCAGGGCGATGTCGTTGGCCCAGCGCCCGCCGGTGTTGCGCCGGTCCGGGTTGGAGAGCATCTTCATGCCGCTGTTCGGACGCAGGCTGAAGTTGTCCATGATGTGGTCGATGTCGTTGTCCCACAGGGTCAGCTCGCTGCGCTGCCAGTGGCGGCTGATCTGCTCTTGCCTGAGCTTGAGGCCGAAGGATTCGCGGTCGAACATGGGGCCGTCCATGGTGCGATCCGCATAGGCGGCGCGGGCGTTGCTGCGCTCGGCGGTGAGCTCCAGCCAGGTGTGCTCACTGGGCGTCCAGCCAAGCTGGGCGGTGCCGTTCTCGCGCCGGTAGAAAGAGCGCACCTTGTCGCCGTGGCCGTCGCGATAGTCATCGCTGTCGGAGTGGGTGAACTGGCCGCGCAGATAGCCCTGCGGCGCCCCCACTGTGGCATCCAGCATCTGGTCGTCGCGCCCAAAGCTGCCATAGAGCGCCGATGCCTCGGCCTTGACGCCGGGGGCAGTGAACTCTGGCCTGTCCCGCTCGAACAGCACAGTACCCGCTAGGGTCGCCCCCTGTTCGAGGGATTGCGGTCCCTTCAGCACCCGGATCCGGTCGAAAGATTGAGGAAAAACATAGGCGGTGGGCGGGTCCATCCGGCCGCCGCAGCCACCGGCCAGCATGCCGCCATCCATCTGCACGTTGAGGCGGGACATGCCCATCCCCCGCAGCACGGGATCGCCGCCCAGGCCCCCCTTGCGCACCATGCTCATGCCGGTAACGTTTTTGAGGTAACCGGCACCGTCAGCCGCCGGCATGGGGGAGCCCGGCTTCTTGGGATCCAGGGTCACCTCCAGGGTGCTAGCGGGGCGACTGGCGACCACCACCATGGGCTCCAGTTGCTGGACAGGCTCTTGGCCGGCGGCGCCGTGACAGGCAAAACCGCCCACCAGCAGGGCCAGCGGGGTGCGCATATGACAAGCCATACTCTTTCCTTATCTCTTTGTTTATTTTGTTTTTTTAATTTCCGCCAACAAACCATTCAGTTGCTGGAAGGTTTGCCGTCAGGCTGCAAAAAAGGCCTGCGGCGCGGCGGCAGCAAGCCCTCTTAAGCGAAGCCAAGCTAGGGTTGGCAAAATGTTGCGCAGGTTTTACCCAAATTGGGTGAGGAAGGCAAACGCTCAAACATTCCTGTTACAGGAATCTTGGGATGGCTCACAAAAACAGGGGGTTAGCTGAACGCTTCCCGCTCGTCGATGGGCTTGATCAGGTGATAGACCTCGTGGGCCGACAGGATGCAGCCGGCGGGCCACTCCAGCTGGTGGTGGCGATTGATGAAGACCCGGGCGCAGCGCCGCTCCGAATCCAGCGCCGCAAACAGCGGCTGGGTGCGCCAGGGGGTCAGGTCCAGCGCCCCCGTGGTACCGTCCGAGAGCACCACGAACAGGCTCCATCCTTGCAAATATTCCACATCGATAAAGACCGGCATCCCTTCGGCTCCGATTGAGAAAATTCGGCGCCATTATAGATAAGCCCCCCGCACCGCTTTGCCAGAAAGATCACAGTTTTTCCAGCCGTTTATGCTGTCTTCGATCCCTGCGCGCCCTCACATAAAAATCATAAATCGTGCCAAAACATCCTTTTAAACAGCACCTACACGCAACCTTTCCCCGGGCCCGCTGTCATAACCCTGCAATATAAAAACAATGCGCCCGTGGACGGGTGCAAACAGGCTTGTAGGAACAACAATGACCACTATCAGACGATGGCTGGGACCGTTTTGGCCCATCGCCGTTTTTTCATTGATCGCGCTCGTCTCTCTCTCCATCAGCCGGCTCGCGCTCGGCCTCTGGCAACTGGAGCGGGTTGACGCCGTCGCCGGCTGGCAGGAGATGCTGCTGCAGGGGCTGCGGGTCGACTTCGCCACCCTCTGCTGGCTGTGGGGCGTGCCCGCCGTGTTCACCCTGCTGCTGGCCGGCCCCCATGCCGTGGGCCGTGTCTGGCTGCAGTTCATCCGGGTCTGGCTGACCCTGGGGCTCTGGCTGCTGCTCTTCCTGGAGATCTCCACCCCCTCCTTCGTGACCGAGTACGGGGTGCGGCCCAACCGCCTCTACATCGAATACCTCATCTATCCCAAAGAGGTGTTCGCCATGCTGTGGGCCGGCCGCAAGGGCGAGCTGCTGCTGGCACTGCTGTTCAGCGGCGCCGTGCTGGCGGGCGGCTGGTGGCTGAGCGGCCGCTTGCTGCGCGGCATCAGCTTCCCGCGCTGGTACTGGCGGCCCGCCTTCGCCCTGCTGATCCTCGCCATCGGTTTTCTCGGTGCCCGCTCCAGCCTGGGTCACCGTGCCCTCAACCCGGCCATGGTGGCGTTTGCCAGCGATCCGCTGGTCAATGCGCTCACCGTCAACTCCTCCTACTCCCTGTTCTT
Source organism: Aeromonas sp. S41-2 (assembly GCF_027705845.1). Taxonomy (NCBI): domain Bacteria; kingdom Pseudomonadati; phylum Pseudomonadota; class Gammaproteobacteria; order Aeromonadales; family Aeromonadaceae; genus Aeromonas; species Aeromonas sp. S41-2. The sequence goes on from NZ_JAPDCG010000004.1 coordinate 283,564, forward strand.
CGCCATCAAGCAGATGCGGGCCGAGGAGGATGCCGGCCAGTTCTACGGCGAGCTGCCCCGTCAGCGCATTCTGGATCTGGTTCGCCAGGAGAGCGGCCGCGAATCCCATGAATTCAGCTCCGACACCCTGCCCAGCCAGACCTTCAACGAGGCCAGCTACGGCGGCAAGCCAAAGAACCTGGTGATCCTGTTGCAGGAGAGCCTGGGCGCCCAGTTCGTCGGCTCCCTCGGCGGCCTGCCGCTCACCCCCAACATCGATGCCTTGTCGAAAGAGGGTTGGGCGTTCGAGCAGCTCTACGCCACCGGCACCCGCTCGGTGCGCGGCATCGAGGCGGTGCTGACCGGCTTCACGCCGACCCCGGCCCAGGCCGTGGTCAAGCTCGGCCGCAGCCAGACCAACTTCTTCACCATCGCCGATCTGCTCAAGCAGCGGGGCTACGACACCAGCTTCATCTACGGCGGCGAGAGCCACTTCGACAACATGCGCAGCTTCTTCCTCGGCAACGGCTTCACCACCATCGTCGAGCAGAAGGACTTCAAGAACCCGGTGTTCGAGGGCTCCTGGGGCGCCTCTGACGAAGATCTGATGGCCAAGGCCGACGAGACCTTCCGGGCGCTCAGCAAGCAGGGCAAACCCTTCTTCAGCCTGGTGTTCAGCTCGAGCAACCACGATCCGTTCGAGTTTCCCGACGATCGCATCGCCCTCTATGAGCAGCCCAAGCAGACCCGCAACAACGCCGCCAAGTACGCGGACTACGCCATCGGCGAGTTCTTCAAGAAGGCGAAGCAGTCGGACTACTGGAAGGACACCCTGTTCCTGGTCATCGCCGATCACGACAGCCGGGTCAGCGGCGCCAGCCTGGTGCCCATCCCCCGCTTCCACATTCCGGGAGTCATAGTGGGTGACGGCATAGCGCCGAGACAGGATCCGCGCATCGTCAGCCAGATCGACATGGCGCCGACCCTGCTCTCCCTGATGGGGATCAGCGCCGACTACCCCATGCTCGGCAAGGATCTGACCCGCATGCCCGCCGACTGGCCGGGCCGCGCCATCATGCAGTACGACAAGAACTTCGCCCTGATGCGCGGCAAGGACGTGGTGATCCTGCAGCCGGAGCGAGCGCCGGAAGGCTTCATCTATGAGGATGCGACAGAGACGCTCACCCCGGCGCCGCAGCCGGCCACCATGAAGGATGCGGCCCTCGGCCTGGCGCTGTGGGGCAGCCTCGCCTACCAGCAGGGGCTTTACCGGACGGCGCCGGATACCCGCACCGTGCTGAACTGAGCGCAATAAAACAAAACCCGCCGATTGGCGGGTTTTTTGTAGGAGGCGGGCGTCAGGTGTTGAGGAAGCAGGGCAGCGAACGGCTGAACTTGTGCTCGAACACCAGCGAGGTCTCCAGGTGCACCACCTCTTCGCGGGAGGTGAAGTGATCGAACACGAAGTTGCGCAGGTGCTCGGTGTCGGCGACGCACAGATGCACCAGGAAGTCATCCTTGCCGCCCATGTGGAACAGGCTGATCACCTCGGGCAGGGCCAGGATGGCGTCGCGAAACGCATCGATGATCTGGCGGCTGTGGCGGGCCAACTGCAGCGATACCATGGCCTGGATATGACCGCCGAGGGCCTGGTAATCCACCTCGCAGTGGGCGCCCTTGAGCACCCCGTCCTGCTGCAGCTTGCGTACCCGTTCCAGACAGGTGGACGGTGCCACCCCGACCAGCGCGGCCAGATCCTTGTTGGTCATGCCCGCATCGCGAAACAGATGGGCCAGGATATCCAAATCCAGTTGATCCAGGTTTCTCATCTTTACTCCTTGAACCGCTCAATTTTTTAGACTCTGCCCGTAAACCGGGCCGAACACAACGCAGATTGACATCGGGGCCGCGCCCCCTATGCTTTGGCGCACTCAAAAACCGGGTCAGGCCCGGCTTGCCTCGCCGTTGCTGGCGTCATAAGGATCTTTATGCACCCGTCTCACCCCTTCTGGAGCCAGGAAGTCCCCCGCGTCGATGGCCAGCTGCTGCTGACCCCCTGCCCCGGCACCCAGCAGGTGGCGCTGCCGCTGGCACTGGGCCAGCTCAAGCTGGCCGGGGCGCACGGCGTGCTGACCCTGATGACCGACGCCGAACTGGCCCGGCTTGAACTCGGCACGCTTGGCCAGCAGATCGAGGCCGCCGGCATGCGCTGGTTCCAGCTGCCCATCGAGGACGATCAGGCTCCCGATGCCGCCTTCGAGGCCGCCTGGCGGCAGGCTCTGCCAGCCCTGATCGGACTGCTGCGGGACGGCAAGCACCTGGTCATCCACTGCAAGGGCGGCAGCGGCCGCACCGGGCTGGTGGCGGCGGCCCTGCTGATGAGCCTGGGCCAGCCCCAGCAGGAGGCGATGGCCGCCATCCGGGCCCATCGGCCCAAGGCCTTCACCCTGGCCTGCCACCGCCAATGGCTCGACGGGCTGGCGGCGCGGCTGGCCGAGGGCGACTGAGCCAGTCCCTACCTCGACGGCGAGTTCTGCTGATAGGTAAACACCTTGCCGATATCCTCGACGCGATAGCTGGTGAGCTGATAGACGTAGTAGTTGAGCCAGTTTGAAAACAGCAGGTGGCCGTGGCTGCGCCAGCTGGCGCGCGGGGTCCGGGTCGGGTCGTTGTCCGGGTAGTAGTTGACCGGAATGACGGGCGCAAGCCCGGCCGCCAGATCCCGCTGGTATTCGCCATCCAGGGTCAGCGCATCGTATTCCGGATGACCGGTGACAAACACCTGACGACAATCCTTGGTGGCCGCCAGATAGACGCCGGCCTCTGCCGATTCGGCAAAGATCTGCAGATCGGTGTGGGCGCGGATGAGATCCCCGTCGAACGCCGCATAGCGGGAGTGAGGCGCCACGAACTCGTCGTCGAAGCCGCGCAGCAGCGGTTCGTGCTCGTCGAGCCGGTGATGGCGATAGACCCCGGACAGCTTCTCGCCGTGGGTCTGCTTCTCCATGCCGTACAGGGCTTTCAGCGCCGCCTGCACCGCCCAGCAGAGGAACAGGGTGGAGGTGACATGCTGATGGGACCACTCGATGATCTCGACGATGCGCGGCCAGTAGACCACCTCCTCGAACTCCACCAGCCCGAGCGGCGCCCCGGTGATGATCATGCCGTCGTAGTTGTTGCCGCGTACCTGTTCGAAGTCGTGATAGAAGTTTTCCAGGTGCGCCTGGGGCGTGTTCTTCGACTCCCGATCGTCGATGCGCAGCAGATCCACGTCCACCTGCAACGGCGAGTTGGAGAGCATCCGCATCAGCTGGATCTCGGTTTCAATCTTCTTGGGCATCAGGTTGAGGATCAACACCCGCAGCGGGCGGATGTTCTGGGTGACGGCCCTGGATTCCGTCATCACGAAGATGTTCTCCTGCCCCAGCACTTCGGCGGCGGGTAACTGATCCGGGATCTTGATCGGCATGCTTACTCCCTGTACTGCATCGGTAAATATGTCTGGACATCCAGAAGCCTATAATAAAGCACCCACCCTGTCATCAGATACCTTTTGTATTCACCCCCACCTTTGACTAGCATACGGCTCAGTGTGTCTCTCGCATCCAAGACAATGACAGGTATCAAGATTTCAGTAGACCGGCTGCAAGTCGGCAATTACGTTTCTCTGCCACTTGGCTGGCGCGAACACCCCTTCCTGTTTTCCAGCTTCAAACTCAAGAATGAAGAGGAGATCGAGCTCATTCGCCGGCTCGGTCTCAAGCTCGTCACCATCATCCCCGACAAGAGCGATGCCCCGCCCAAGCCGCTGAACCAGATCCAGGCCCAGCCGGTAGAGGCGCCGGATACCTCCCAGCGTCAGGCCGAAATGCAGTTGGAGAAGGAGCGCCGCATCGAGCAGCTGCAGCAGTATCGCCGCGATCTGCAGCAGTGCGAGAAGCAGTTCCAGCAGTCGCTGGCCCAGGTGCGCAACGTGATGAGCAAGATCCAGTCCCGCCCCCTCAACGCCATCGGCGAGGCGCAGGAGCTGATCAACGCCATGACCGAGCAGCTGCTGTCGGTGGACGAGATGGTGCTGCACCTGGTCTCCGACAGCGAGGACGGCAACAACCTCTACTTCCACTCCCTCAACGTCAGCGTGCTCAGCATGCTGCTGGCCAAGGAGTGCAACATGTCGGCCGACGAGATCCGCCAGGTCGGCATGGGGGCTCTGTTCCACGACATCGGCAAGCTGAAGATCCCGAGCCAGATCCTGCGCAAGACCGAGCCACTCACCAAGCCGGAGCAGAACCTGATGGCCCAGCACCCGCGCTACGGGCTGGATCTGCTCAATCTGGCCAAGGATTTCCCGGCCGAGGCGAAGGGCATAGTGCTGCACCACCACGAATACCTGGACGGCAGCGGGCCGGAGGGGCTCAAGAAGGGGCAGCTCGACCCGCTCACCCAGATTGTGTCGCTGATCAACGAGTACGATAACCTCTGCCACATGCAGGCCAAGGTCCCCTACTCTGCCCTGAGCGGCCTCTACAAGCAGCGCAAGGCCCAGTTCAATCCCGAGTACCTCAGCATGCTGATCCGGCTGATGGGGATCTACCCGCCCGGCAGCGTGGTGCAGCTCTCCAACGGCCAGGTGGGGCTGGTGATGTCGGTCAACGCCTCCCGCCTGCTCTACCCTTCGGTGCTGGTGTACGATCCGCGCATCCCGCGCCAGGAGGCGGCCATCATCGACCTGCAGCAGGCCGAGCTCTCCATCGCCAAGGTGATCCATCCCAAGCGGCTGCCGCCGGCGGTGTTTGAGTACCTCAACCCGCGCACCCGCATCAGCTACTACTTCGAACACACCAAGCCCTGATCGACCCGGCCACTCGGTGGCCGTCCCCCAGTCCAGCCGTCAGCCCCGAGGAGCCCGCCATGCGCATCGAAATCATCAGCACCGGAGACGAAATAGTGACGGGCCTGGTGGTGGACACCAACGCCGCCTGGCTCAGCGCCCTGCTGCTGGAGCAGGGCTGGCAGGTGCGCCGCCGCGTCACCGTGGGGGACAACCTCAAGGACTTGAAGACCGTGCTGGCAGAGAGCGCCAGCCGCGCCGAGGTGGTGCTGGTGTGCGGCGGCCTGGGCCCCACCGCCGACGATCTCACCGCCCAGGCGGCGGCCGAGGCCTTCAGCCAGCCGCTCACCCTGTTTCCCGACTGGCTCGCCACCATCGAAGCGCGCTACGCCAGCCGCGGCAGGCCCATGCCCGCCAGCAACGCCAAGCAGGCCTGGCTGCCGCAGGGGTGCGAGATCCTCGACAATCCGGTCGGCACCGCCTGCGGCTTTGTGGTCACCCACACAGGCCACCAGGGCCCAAGCCGGCTCTTCTTCACCCCGGGCGTGCCGTTCGAATTCAAGCAGATGGTGCACGAGCAGATCATGCCGCGCCTCAAGGCGCTGGCCGGCGAGCAGACCGACACCGAACTGCGCCGTTTTTATACCTTCGGCGTCTCGGAGTCGGCCCTCAGCGACATGCTGGATGCCGCCCCCTGGCCCGCTGGCATCGAGCTCGGCTACCGCTCCTCCATGCCGCTCATCGAGCTGAAGCTTATCGGCCACGGCGCCAGCACGGCGGACATGGACGCCGCCGAGGCGCGGCTGCTTGCGGCCATCGAGCCCTGGCTGGTAGGACGGGGCGATGAGGAGCCGGCGCGGCAGATCCTGGATCTGCTGGGAGATAAACCGCTGACGCTGCTGGAGGGGGAGAGCCGGGGCACCCTGCTGGCCATGTGCCACCCGCATCCGGCCCTGACGGCCAGCTTCAGCCACGCCCTGGCCAGCGAGCTGGCGCAGCTGGCGGCGCCCGCAGCCCCCCTCAGCCTGACCATAGGCCGCGCAGGCCCGGACGGCGTGCCGTTGCTGCTCTGCGTCGACGGGCAACTGCACGGCCAGACCCTCAAGGTCAGCCACCCGGATCCCGACAGCGGCCGCCGGATCCTCGCCTTCGCCGCCCTCGACATGCTGCGCCGCCAGCTGCAGGGGCTGCCGGTGCTCGGTGACTACCGCACCCTGGCCCGCACCGCCAGCCGCTGACAACCAGCAGCCAGGTTCTCACCCCTCGCGGGGCATCAATCCAGACTCTTCTTGAAGCGATGGGCGGCCAGGGTTAACACCAGCAGGGTGAACCCCGCCAGCCATAGCACGTCGGGCAGCAGCTCGGCGAGCTCGCCACCGCGCAGCACTATGCCCCGGATCAGCCGCATGAAGTGGGTGGCCGGCAGCACCTCGGCAATCCACTGGGCCGGCAGCGGCATCCCCTCGTAGGGGAACATGAAGCCCGACAGCAGGATGGAGGGCAGCAGAATGAACACCGTCATCTGCATCGCCTGCAGCTGGGTCTGCGCCAGGGTGGAGATGAGCAGCCCCAGGGTCAGGCTGGCGGCGATAAACAACAGGGTCGCCAGCAGCACCTGGCTCAGGGCCCCGTTGATGGGCACGTCGAAGATGAAGTGGCCGAGCCCGAGGATGATGGCCACCTGGATCAGCCCCACCCCGATATAGGGCAGGATCTTGCCCAGCATCAGCTCCATCGAGCCAACCGGGGTGGTGATGAGCAGCTCCAGATTGCCGCGCTCCCGTTCACGCACGATGGCCGCCGAGGTGAACATGATCATGGTCATGGTGAGGATCACCCCGAGCAGGCCGGGCACTATGTTGACCGCCGAACGGCGCGCCGGGTTGAAGTAGAGCACGGTCTCGAAGGTAGAGGGGGCCGACTTGAGGTCGGGTTTCAGGTCGGAGAGCGGCATGTTGCGAAGGCCGAGCAGGGCCCCGGCGATCATGGTGTCCGAGCCATCCACCAGCCACTGCCCCGCCGTCTCGCCGGCGCTGAGCCGGCGGCTCAGATCGGCGGGCAGCACCAGCACGGCGCGCACCTCGCCCCGGGTCAGCGCCGCCTCGGCCTGCTGCACCCCGACGTATTGCTGCTTGATGTGCACCACCTGGCTCGCCTTCACCGCCTCCACCAGCAGCCGGCCCGGCACGCTCTGGCTCATCTCCACCAGCCCCACCGGGATCTGGCGCACGTCGGTGTTGATGGCGTAACCGAACAGCAGCAGCTGGATCAACGGGATCATCACCACCATGCCAAACGTGAGCCTGTCCCGTGCCAGCTGCCTGAGTTCTTTCTGGGTGATGGCCCAGAGCCGTCGCAGACTGTTCATGCCCTCGGCTCCTGACCGGTACAGCTGACGAACACATCCTCCAGACTGGGTCTGACCAGCGCCAGGCTGGCACCGGCCAACGCCGGGCAGGCCTGCTGCAACCAGGCCACCGGCTCCGCCAGCTCCTTGTCCACCAGCACCCGCAAGCGCTGGCCGAGCTGGGCGGCGGAGCGCACCGGCGCCAGCTGTACCAGCTGCTGTTTGAGCAGCCGCAGATCGGCGGCCAGCACCTCCACCACCCGGGTGCTCATGGCATCCATCAGCGCCTGCGGCGCCCCCTGGGCCCTTACCCGGCCCGCCTCCATGATGGCGAGCTGATGGCAGCGCTCCGCCTCGTCCATGTAGTGGGTGGTCACCAGTATGGTGGTGCCCCCTTCGCTCAGATCGAACAGCTTCTCCCAGAAATCACGCCGGTTCTGCGGATCCACCGCCGAGGTGGGTTCGTCCAGCAGCAGCAACGCCGGCCGGTGGATCACCGCCGCCGCCAGCGCCAGCCGCTGCTTCTGGCCGCCGCTCATGGCGCCGGCCCGCTGCCGGGCCAGCGGCGCCAGCTCATAGGTGGCCAGCAGCTCGTGCAGGCGGGCAGCCAGCGTCGCGCCCCCCATGCCGTGGATCCGGCCCATGAACTCCAGGTTCTCCCAGGCGGTCAGCTCGTCATAGAGGGAGAATTTCTGGGTCATGTAACCGATCCGCCGGCGCAGGGTCTCGGCCTCGCGAGGGATGTGCAGCCCCAGTACCTCCACCTCCCCCGCCGAGGGGGTGAGCAGGCCGGTCAGCATGCGCAGGGTGGTGGATTTGCCGCAGCCGTTGGGGCCGAGAAAGCCGTGGATCTGCCCCTTGGGCACGCAGAGATCCAGCCCGTCCACCGCCAGAAAATCGCCGAAACGGCGGCTCACCCCCAGCGCCCGGATCGCCAGCTCACTCATGGCCCTCTCCCCCCGCGGCGGGTTCGGCCTGTAGCGGCAGGCCGCTAGGCAGCTCCTGCGCCCCCTCCGGCAGATCGATCTCGGCCAGATAGACCAGCCGGGCCCTGTCCTGCTCGTTGAGGGCGTAGTAGGGGGTAAAGGCGGGCTCTTTCGAGATCCAGCGCAGCCGGCCGGTAAAGGGCTCCGCCACCCCGTCCACCTGCACCCGCACCGGCTGGCCGACCCGGTAACCGGCGAGGGAGGGCTCGGGCACATAGACCCGGGCGTAAGGCGCCTCGTCCGCCTGGATGGCGGCCAGCACGGCGCCGACCGCGACGCGCTCGCCGAGGTGATAGGGCAGGCTGTTGAGCCGGCCGCTGCGGGTGGCGACGATGGAGAGGTCCGCCAGCTCCCGCTCGGCCAGCGCCACCTCGGCGGTGGCGGCCAGCAGGGCGGCCTGCGCTTCGTCGATATCTTCGCGCCGCACCCCGCGTGCCAGCTTGTCGAGCTGCTGGCGGGCACCGTCCTGCTCGGCCAGGGCGCTGTCGCGCTGGGCGCGGGCCTTGTCGAGATCCGCCGGGCTCACCAGCTTGCGGCGTACCAGCCGGTCGATCCGCTCAAAGTTGCGCTCGCTCTCCCTGACGTTGGCCTGCGCCTTGTCGAGGCTGGCGCGGGCGGCAGCGATGTCTTCCGGCCGCTCGCCATTGGTCAGCCGGGCGAGGGCGGCCCGCGCCTGAGCCTGTTGGGCCCTGGCACGGGCCAGTACCGCCTGCTGACGCCGGTCATCGAGCCGGACCAGCAGGGTCCCCTCTTCCACCCGGCTGCCCTCCGCCACCGGCAGGGCGCGGATGATCTCGCCGGCGGTGGCGGTCAGCAGCACCCGGTCTCGTTCCAGGGTGCCGAGGGCCGTGGTGGATGCCTGTGGCTGACAGGCGCTAAGCAGGCCCGTCAGGGCCAGGGGCAGCAGACAATGACGCAAGGTCGACACTCCTCTCACGGTGGCGGATCCGCCCGGGGGCACTCCCTTCACCCGCCGGACGGCAGCCGGTAGCGGCTGGCAGACGGGCTCATGGTGCCGTCAGCATACTCCCTGTTACTTTTCATTTCCTCGTCCCAGTTCACCCATTTGTGCTTAGCTCATTGACCAAAAAGGAGAAATGTCTGGATACTGCAGACCAGCACCATGTTGATGATTCGCATTTTTAACAAAATGCCGATTAACTGAAAACAAGCAGCCGTTCCAATTGGGATGCGGACGAAGGAAGGGATCCGGGTGTTAAGCAAAGAGTGGTTACTGTTGTCAGCCGATATGGAATACGCCTGCCTGCGCATCGCGCCCGGGCTGACCAACCCCATCTCGGAGAGCGATATCCAGACGCTGCTGCTGGCCTCCAACTGCCGCCGCTATCAACCGTTGACGGAGGGGATCAAGCAGGCCATCAGCCTGCTCAACACCCTGCTGAGCAACCCGACCGCCCCCCTGCCCGGCAATCCGGTGCCCATCGCCCAGCGCCACGATGCCAGCGTCCTGCTGGTGGTGGAAAAGGACCGGATGAGCGCCACCGCCCAGATCACCGCCGACTGGGGCGGCAAATACCTCACCAGCGAACAGCTGGAGCAGGCGATCCAGAGCAGCGAGATCAGTCAGGGGGTGCAGGCACCGCTCATCGCTGCCGCCGTGCTGGCCGCCAAGGAGGCGACGCCAGGCACCCTGCTCAGGTTGCCGGTGGCGCAGGGCAAGGCCGCCGTCAACGGTCAGGACACCCGTTTCGAACGACTGGTGGAGACCCCGGCTGAGCGCATTCTCAAGCCTCAGGAGCTGGATCACGGCCGGGTCGACATGCGCGACCTCGGCACCATTCTCACCGTCAAGGCCGGCGCCCAGCTGATGCGCCGCCACCCCGCTACCCAGGGGGTGCCGGGTTTCACCGTCACCGGCCAGGAGCTGCCCGCCAAACATGGCAAGGACAGCCCCATGGTGGCCGGCGAGGGCACCTTCCTCTCACCGGATGACCCCGATCTGCTGCTGGCCAGCCGCCCCGGCCTGCCGCGCCAGGAGAAGAACGGCATGAAGGTGGACGACGTGCTGAGCGTCAAGCAGGTGGATATCCGCCACGGCCACGTCATCTTCGAAGGGGCGCTGATCGTGGCGGGCGACGTCACCCCGGGCATGAAGATAAAGACCAGCGGCGACGTGGTGATCGGCGGCTTCGTCGAGGGGGGCTACATCGAATCGAGCGGCACCATCACGGTGCGCAACGGCATCATAGGGCGCAAGAGCGAACAGAGTGACGAGTTCCTCTGTCACCTCAACGCCCAGGGCGAGATCCACGCCAGCTACGCCCAGTACGCCAAGCTGGAGGCCGGCGGCGACATCCACATCCTGACCCAGCTCAGCCACTGCTACAGCCGCAGCGGCCAGGATCTCAAGGTGGGTGACAGCGGCATGCGCAAGGGCCACCTGCTGGGGGGCATCAGCATCGCCAACCGCCTCATCATGGCGCCGATCCTGGGAGCCTCGGCCCACAACCAGACCCGCCTGCAGATCCTCGGCGGCTACTTCACCCACAAGGAGCAGGAGCAGGCGCTGCGCCAGCGCAAGCAGGAGTGCCGGGAGCAGCTGGACAAGCTGCAGGAGCTGCTGCTCAAGCTGCTGCAACTGCCGAGCGACAAGCGCAATCCCCAGACCCTGCAGAAGATCAAGCTGATCCGGACCCAGCGCCTCGAGGAGAGCAAGCTGCTGGATGAACAGCTGGAAGCGGCCCAGGAGGAGCTGCAGAAGCTGATGGCGGAGATGGACATCATCGCCACCCAGCACGCCTTCCCCGGGGTTGAGGTGGAGATGGCCCACCACCACTACCGGGTCGACATCGAGCACGGCCCCATCCACTTCGCCATCCGTGAAGATCAGCTGCAGCTGACCCCCTACGAACCCCACAAGTGACGCAAGAGTGACCCGTCAGTCGTGATCCGGACGGCGAATTTCGCTACACTCGGCCTCCCATTGGCCCCATAGTGCGGGCCAGCCAGACCGCAGGATAGTGAGAGATGTACAAGCTGATCGCATTGGATATGGATGGCACCCTGTTGAACTCCCAGGGCCAGATTTCCCCCCGCACCCACGCGGCCATTGCCGCCGCCCGTGCCAAGGGCGTCACCGTCGTGCTGGCCTCGGGCCGGCCGCTGGAGGGGATGAGCCGCTATCTGGTGGAACTCGGCCTCACCGGTCAGGATGACTACGTCATCTGCTACAACGGTGCCCTGGTGCAGCAGGTGGCCGATCAGCGCATCATCCGCAGCCAGCTGCTCACCGGCAGCGATGCCAGCGCCCTCGCCGCCCTGGCCGACGAACTGGGCGTCAACGTGCACGGTTTCTCGGTGAGCCGGGGGCTCATCAGCCCCAGGGTCAGCCCCTACACCGAGCACGAATCCCGCCTCATCGACATGCCCATCAAGCTGCTGGACTTCGCCACCCTGCCCGCCGACGAGCAGATCCTCAAGGTGATGATGATCGATCCCGAGCCGCTGCTCTCCCCCGCCATCGCCAAGCTGCCGGCCGAGCTCTACCAGCGCTATACCGTGGTGCGCAGCGCCCCCTACTTCCTCGAGTTCATGAACAAGCAGAGCAACAAGGGGACCGGCGTCGCCGCCCTGGCCGAGCACCTGGGGCTGGATGCCTCCCAGGTCATCGCGGTGGGGGATGCGGGCAACGATCACCACATGATCGAGTACGCCGGGCTGGGGGTGGCTATGGGCAATGCCACCGACGATATCAAGGCGCTGGCCCAGCACACCACGGGGCGCAACGATGAAGACGGGGTCGCCCAGGTGATCGAGCGTTTCATCCTGAACGCCTGACGCGACCAGGGGCCTGCGGGCCCCTTCTGCTATCCGGCCGCCAACGCGGCATGTTTAATATATCCACCACAACAACGCCCTTCTCTCTCCCCGCTATCGCTACAGCCCCCTTTTAATGGGACTCAAGCCAGTCGAGCGCAGAAGATATTTAACATCTTGGCATCATTTCGTTTGACATATTGAACGGCCTTGGCAGACTGGGATCAGGATCCAGGCTGTCGTTGCCCAGGCTGACCGACGATTCTGGCTGTGCAACGCACCTCCGATCCCACGACCATGCCTTGAGGCATGCCCTTGCCCCGCTGACGACGGCAAGGGCCTGCCCAAGGCGCAGGACAGCTAAGGACAGCCAAGGTGAATCATGACTCGCAGCCCCCACACCCCGCGTAAACCCGTCGTACTGATGACCACGGGCGCCCAGCCCCGCAATGGCCACGCCTATCAGGTGATGACCCACAAATACATCAAGCCGCTGGTAGAGATCAGCGGTTGCGTGCCGCTGCTGGTGCCCACCTGCTGCGGCACCGAGGATCTGGCGCAATATCTGGATCTGGCGGATGGCGTCTATCTGAGCGGCGCCGGCTCCAACATAGATCCCGCCCTCTACGGCCAGGAGAACCTCACCCCGGAGAAGCAGCAAGACAGGGACAGGGATCTGTTCGATATCCCGCTGGTGCGCGCCGCCCTCGACCGCGGCCTGCCGATCCTCGGGATCTGCCGCGGCATGCAGGAGATCAACGTGGCGCTGGGGGGAGACATCCACCAGAAGGTCTACAGCGAGCCGGGGTATGACGATCATCGGGAAGACGCTGACGATCCGGTGGACGATCAATATGGCGAGAGCCATCAGGTCGAACTGGTGCCGGGCAGCTGGCTGGCGGAGCTGATGGGACAGCCGTCGATCCCGGTCAACTCGCTGCACGGCCAGGGGATCAAGACGCTGGCCAAGGGGCTGGAGCCGCTGGCCCATGCCGAAGACGGGCTGATCGAGGCGATCCACGCCCCCACGCTCTCCCCCTTCCTGCTGGCGGTGCAGTGGCACCCGGAGTGGAAGGCGAGCGAGAACCCTCACTCCATCAAGATCTTCGAGGCCTTTGGCGACGCCTGCCGGGCCCGTCTGAGCGGCGTCTGACAGCCGGCTAGTCGCCGAACCCGCGCGCCTTGAGCTTGGGCAGCGCACCGCGATCCGGGCGCAGGGTTCGGCATACCTCCAGCCCCTTCAGCCCGCGCTGGATGTGATCCGGCGTGTGGCCAAACACCATGCCGTTGCTGCGATAGAGGGCGTTGTCGTCCAGCTCGAACAGCTCGCCGCCGATCAACAGCTGCTCGCGGCCGTTGACCGTCTTGCCGCGCTTGAGCGGCAGCATCATGTCGCTCAGCACCTCGCCGGTGGCGCAGCCCTCGCGCCAGCGCGCCTCGTCAGCGAAGGGGGTGATGGCGATCTCGCGCCAGGAGCCATCGCGAAACTCGACCCGATACTTGTCGGCCAGCTGATCACAGCCCGTCAGCAACCAGGCCCCGGCAATCCAGACCATCTTGTTCAGCGTGCGCACTCGTACCACTCCCTCGTCAGACCGGCGCCCAGCATAAATAAATTGCCCCCGCCCCGCACCCATTTAGCGGGTTGAAACCAACTATGCTGGAAATAACCAATGATAAGGGGCTGCTATGTTTAGCGATAACCTCGTTGCGCTACCTACCCTGCTGTGGATTGGCGAACACCCGTTCTGGACCCTGTTGACCCTGTTCTTGCTCTTCACCCATTTCCTGCGCAGCCCCGGCCGTCGGCGGGAGCTGGTGAGCGAGCTCGGTTTCGTGATGATAAGCCTGGTGGTGATCCTGCTGATCCAGTTCGAAGGGGGCTGGTTTCGTCTGCCGCTGCCCCACCACTGGCTGGTGGAGATCTCCAGCCTGCTGGCCGGGCTGGTGCTGGTGAAGATCTGGGGGATCCTGCTGTTCCAGTTTCTGCTGCCCCTGTGCCAGATCCGCATCCCGCGCATCATCGCCGACATCGTCATCACGGTCGGCTACATCGGCTGGTGCCTGTTCCGCCTCTACGCCTCCGGCATGGCCCTCGGCGAGATCGTCACCACCTCCGCCGTCATCACCGCCGTCATCGCCTTCTCCATGCAGGACACCCTGGGCAACCTGCTGGCCGGCGTATCCATTCAGCTCGACAACTCCATCGCCATCGGTGACTGGCTGCAGGTGGAAACCACCCAGGGCCGGGTGGTGGAGATCAACTGGCGCGCCACCACCATCGAGACCCGCAACTGGGAAACCGTGGTGATCCCCAACAGCCACCTGCTCAAGCAGCGCTTCACCGTGCTCGGACGGCGGCAGAACGCCCCCCTGCAGTGGCGCCGCTGGGTCTGGTTCGACATCACCCTGGATACCCTGCCGACCCAGATCATCGCCCTGGTGGAACAGTCCCTGCGGGAGACCCGCATCCGCCACGTCTCCGCCAGCCCGCAGCCGGACTGCCTGCTGATGAACGTGGAAAACGGCATTGCCCGCTACGCGGTGCGCTACTGGCTCACCGATCTGGCGGTGGACGATCCCACCGACTCGGCGGTGCGCACCCTGATTGATGCCGCCCTGCGCCGCAACGACCGGCGCCTCACCCCCCCCATCTTCAACGTCTTCATGACCACGGATCAGGATCACAAGGATCAGCGCCACAAGCGGCATACCGCCGAGCGCACCGACACCCTGCGCCGCCTGCCGCTGTTCGCCATGCTGCAGGAGGAGGAGCTGCTGCGACTGGCGGATCAGGTCAAGTTCGCTCCCTTCGTCAACGGCGATCGGATGCTGAGCCAGGGGGAGGTCTCCGGCTGGCTGTTCGTGCTGGTGAAGGGGGATGCCCAGATGCTGGTGGAGGTGGAAGGGCGCGAGCTGCCGCTCGGCACCCTCAATGCCGGCGACTTCTTCGGCGAGCTGAGCCTGCTCACCGGCGAGCCTAGCCCGTTCACGGTGCGGGCCCTGGGGACCGTCGAAACCTATCGCATCAATCAGGCCATGTTCCAGGAGCTGGTGGCCCAGCGTGGCTCCCTGCTCGAGCCGCTCTACAAGGTGCTGAGCGCCCGTCAGCAAGAGCAGCAGGAGCTGCTGGCGCGGGAGGCGGAAGCCATGAAGCAGATCACCCCGCCACGGGATCTGCTGGACAAACTGATGGCGCTGTTTGGCGGTCGATGACGTAGCATGGCGGCTCAGGCTTTCTACCAGAGATGCATTTCATGCTGTTGACCGCACTGGCCCTGAGCGCCACCCTGCAATTTGACTGCCCCGCCACCATTGAAACCCGCCAGCAGCTGCTGGGGGCCAGCCCGGGGTGGCAGGCCGTCACCCGCAACGATCAAGGGGAACAACACCAGCCCCTCAGCCACCGGCTGGACAACCTGGCCCTGTTCGACGGCGACCCCGATGAGCGAGCCCAGCTCAAGCCGAACAACGGCGACAGCGACGCGCTGCACTACTGGAGTTTGGATCGCCGCAACCCTCGCCCCTTCTATCTGGTCTGCCACTATCGGGAGACCGCCATCACCCTGCAGCAGGCGCTGCCCGCCGGCATCAGCTACTGCCGGGTCAACCAGCCCGAGCCTTACGATCTACGCGGATTGATCTGCCGCAACGAGTGACCACTCCGGCATGACCCAACGATGGCTGCTGCCTGCGGAGCATGATCGGCCGACAGGGAATGCATGTCGGCCGGAGCTGGTGGGAGTGGAGGCCTGATCAGAGCAGCAGTTCGGCCAGCTCGCCCAGCGTCGTCAGCTCCACGTCCGGCAGCAGTTGCAGCTGTCGCCAGGATTGGCCGCGCTCGTTGAGCCAGGCGGCCTTGAAGCCGTGCAGCCGGGCCCCCAGCACATCTGTCTCAGGATGGTCCCCCACGTGCAGGATCTGGCCGGGCGCCAGCTTGAGAGCCCTCTGCGCCTCTACGAACATGTCCGGCGCCGGCTTCATCCTGCTGCCGAGGCCAGCCTTGCAGACCAGGGTGAAGTAATCCGCGAGACCAGCCCGGGTCAGGTCCAGATTGCCGTTGGTGATGACCACCAGCGGGTAGCGCTCGGCCAGCCGGGCCAGCAGGGCGTGGGTCTGGTCGCTCACCTCGATCTTCGAGCGCTCGGCCAGAAAGCCGGCGAACACCGACGCTGCCTCACGCTCCGCCAACCCTTGTGCCATCCCCCCCGCCATCAGCGCGGCCTGAATGCCGTGCCGGCGCGCCAGACTGACGTCGTGGCGCAGTGCCGGCTGTTCCAGCAGCAGGTTGTGCTTGAGCGCCTGCCAGCGCGGCTTGTCCAGCATGGCGGTGGCCAGGTATTCGCTGCGCAGGTGGCTCAGCATCCACTGCTCGGCCCGCTCGATGGCCGGGCCGTTGTCATAGAGGGTATCGTCGAGGTCAAACGAGATGGCGGCCACCGGCTGCCAGCGGCGATAGAACTGCATGGTATCTCCTCTTGTCGAGGCCGGGCGGGCCCGGCCCTCCTCATTCGTCGTCCGGAGTGGCGGGATCCCGCTTCGCCCTTGGATGGGCGCTGTCATACACCTTGGCCAGATGCTGGAAGTCGAGGTGGGTGTAGATCTGGGTGGTGGAGAGATCAGCGTGCCCCAGCAGCTCCTGCACCGCCCGCAGATCGCCGGAGGACTCCAGCATGTGGGTGGCAAAGCTGTGGCGCAGCTTGTGGGGATGGACGTGGGCGTTGAGCGCCTGCTTGTTGCCCCAGCCATCGAGCCGCTCCTGCACCGAGCGGGCCGACAGCCGCTGCTTGCGCTTGGAGACGAACAGCGCCTCCAGCTCGTCGCCGGCCAGCAGGGGGCGCAGCTTGAGCCATTTTTGCAGCCACTCCACCGCCATCCGCCCCACCGGCAGCACCCGCTCTCGCGAGCCCTTGCCGGTCACCCTGAGCTGGCGCTCGTCGAGCTTCACGTCCGCCAGATTGAGCCCCACCAGCTCGGCGAGTCGCAGGCCGGAGGAGTACATCAGCTCCATGATGGCGCGATCCCGCACCGCCAGCGGATCCTGCTCATCGGTGATGTTGAGCAGCTGGTACATCTCGTCCACATCCAGGTTCTTGGGCAGCGGCCGCCCCTGCTTGGGGGTGACGATGCCGCGCGCCGGATTGGCCACCAGTCGCCCCTGACGCACCTGCCAGTCGCAGAAGCTGCGCAGGGCGGAGACCTTGGTGGCCAGCGAACGGGGGGCGAGCCCCGCCTTGTGCATCCGGGTCACCAGACTGCGTACCTGACTCGCCTCGAGCCGGGCCCAGTCGTCGACCCCGAGCTTCACCAGCTCGGCGGTCATGGCTTCCAGATGGGCCTGGTAGTTGCTGCGGGTATGCGGGCTGAGCTGACGCTCGACCCGCAGGTATTCGATGAAGGCGGCCAGCTCGTCGGCCAGCGCAGCCGGCAGGGGCTCGGCGGCTAGTGGCGCCTTGGCGGGGGATCTGGCCGGCGTCTTAGCCACGCGCCAGCTCGGGCAGACGCAGCTGCAGCAGGCGGCCGAGCTGGCCCAGCAGCAGGGTGTCGTTGTGGGGGGTGAAGTGGCTCGGATCCGAGCTGGCGAAGGCCAGCACGCCGAGATCGCCGAGCCGCATCAGGGCCACCGAGTTGACCAGCACGTCGTGACCGAACAGCGCCTGCTTCTCGCTCTGGTTGAGCCGGCCAAAGTAGTAATCCTGGCCCGGCAGGCGCTGGCCCAGCAGCTGCTCGAGCTGTCGGCCCTCCGCCATGAACTTCTGCTCGGGGCCGCTCAACTGGAATTTTTTCGGGCTGAGCCAGAGCCGCAGGCCGGTCAGCCGCAGCCGCTGCACGAACGCCTTGCCCATCACCGCGCTCACCTCGAACAGGCTCTGACAGCCGTACAGCTCGCCGTAGAGATCGGCATAGACCCGGAAGATCCGCTCGTTCTCGCTGGCGATCCCCATCAGCTCGGTGATCTCCTGCTCCAGCTGTTCGATGCGCTCGCGCTGTCTGTCCAGCTGGCGCTCCACCAGCGAGACAGTGCCCTTGCGTTCGTGAGGAATGCGGATCCGGTCCAGCATGGCCGCGTGGCGCTGGAAAAACTCGGGATAACGGGCCAGGTACTCCAGCACTGTGGCTTCATCCACCAGTGGTTCCTGCCGTTTGAGTTCGCTCATAACTTGGTTGGTCCATCCGAAAAAGGGGCACAAGGCCCCGACATTAGTGCTTGGCAGAGCGGGGGCCTCCCCGCCCGTGCCTATAACTCTATCTGACCGTCAAATACGTGCTCAGCCGGCCCGGTCATGTAGACCGGCTGACCCGGCCCCTTCCAGGCGATGGTCAGCTTGCCCCCCGGCAGGGTGACGGTGACCCGCTCCTTGAGCTTGCCCTGGCTGATGCCCACCACCACGGCGGCGCAGGCGCCGGTCCCGCAGGCCAGAGTCTCGCCCACCCCGCGTTCGAACACCCGCAGCTTGATCTCGCTGGCGTTGACCATCTCCATGAAGCCGACGTTGACCCGCTCGGGAAAGCGCTCGTGTCGCTCCATGATGGGACCCAGGGTCGCCACCGGCGCATCGGCCACCGAGGGCACCTCGATGACGCAGTGAGGATTGCCCATGGAGACGGCCCCGCACATCACAGTATGCTCCTGGGCCCGCAGCAGGTAGGTTTTTTCCGCCTTCTGGGCCCGGAACGGGATCTTGCCCGGCTCGAACTGGGGCACCCCCATGTTGACCGTGACCTGGTTCTCCCCTTCCAGCTGCAGCACGATACGGCCGCGCGCCGTGCTGACCGCGATGCGATCCCGGTTGATCAGCCCCTTGAGGCGCACGAAACGGGCGAAACAGCGGGCACCGTTGCCGCACTGCTCCACCTCGCTGCCATCGGCATTGAAGATGCGGTAGTGAAAGTCGAGCTCGGGATCATAGGGCGGCTCCACCAGCAGCAGCTGGTCGAAGCCGATGCCGAAGTGGCGATCCGCCAGCTTCTTGATGACCTCATTGCTGAAAAACACCTTCTGGGTGACGCCATCCACCACCATGAAGTCGTTCCCCAGCCCGTGCATCTTGGAAAAATCTATCAACATCGTGCGTTCCTGTACCCTTGTTCACGCTCTCACCTGGAGGAACGCTTAGAGAAATCCATTAACAATCAGGGCAGTAAATGCTCACCGCGCCAGAGATCGGCCAACTGCTCGCGCTCTCTGATGAGGAACGACTGCGCTCCGTCCACCAGCACTTCGGCGGCGCGGGGACGGGTGTTGTAGTTGGAGGACATGGTAAAGCCGTAGGCACCGGCGGAACGCACCGCCAGCAAGGAGCCCTCGGCGATCGCCAGGGTGCGCTCCTTGCCGAGGAAGTCACCGGTCTCACAGACCGGGCCGACCACGTCGTACAGCGCCGGCTCGTGGGCCGTGCGGCTGTCCACCTCGATGATGTTCATCCAGGCGCCGTAGAGCGAGGGACGCAGCAGATCGTTCATGCCGGCGTCGATCAGCGCGAAGTTGCGGGTCTCGCCCGGCTTGAGGTACTCCACCCGGGTCAGCAGCACGCCGGCGTTGGCGACGATGGCGCGGCCCGGTTCGAACAACAGGGTCAGATCCCGGCCCGCCAGCTTCTGCTTGAGCGCCTCGGCATATTCGCTGGGATGGGGCGGCTGCTCGGCGCCATAGTTGACCCCCAGGCCACCGCCCACGTCCAGGTGGTGAATGTGGATGCCTTCCGCCGCCAGGCCGTCGATCAGCCGCAGCAGCTTGTCGGCCGCCTCCATGAACGGATTCAATTCCGTGAGTTGCGAGCCGATATGGCAATCAACCCCGACGATCTGGATGTTGGCCATGGCCGCCGCCTTGCGGTAGATGGCGGGCGCCTGCTCGATGGGAATGCCGAACTTGTTCTGCTTGAGGCCGGTGGAGATATAGGGATGAGTACCGGCGTCGATGTCCGGGTTGACCCGCACCGACACCCGGGCCTTCTTGCCCATGCCGCCCGCCACCCGGTTCAGACGCTCCAGCTCGGCTTCCGACTCCAGGTTGAAACAGAGGATCTCTTTATCCAGCGCGAGGCGCATCTCGGCTTCGCTCTTGGCCACCCCGGAGAAGACCACCTTGGCCGGATCGCCGCCTGCCGCCAGCACCCGCGACAGCTCGCCGCCGGAGACGATGTCAAAGCCTGAGCCAAGGCGCGCCAGCAGGTTGAGCAGCGCCAGGTTGGAGTTGGCCTTGACCGCATAGCAGATGAGATGGGGGATGTCGCCCGCCGCCTTGTCGAAGGCGTGCCAGTGGCGTTCAAGGGTGGCGCGGGAGTAGACGTACAGCGGGGTGCCGTACTGCTCGGCAAGTTGTTGCAGCGAGGTGTGTTCGGCCTGAAGCTGGCCGTCGGCGTCGTAGTTAAAGTGATCCAAGGGGGCGGTTCCTTCCTAAATTATTGCGGCGCGGCCTCTGGGGCAGCCTCGGCGGTCGCAGGCGTCTGTGCTTGCGGTGTACTCTGGGTCTGGGGCTGCTCGGGGGGCGGCATGTAGAGCGGTCCCGTCAGGCCACACGCGGCCAAACCAAGAGACAGAAGAGTGGCAAGCAGACACTTGGTAAGCTGGGTAATCATAATGGTTCGCTGCGAAAAAATTTTTGGCCCTCTATAATCGCACTCACATTGTTAAAAGCAACAGGATAAACCGATGAAGGATCACGAGTATCACGCCCTGACCGACGCCTTTTTCCAATATGTGGAGGACACCGTCGACGCAGGATATCCGGATATTGACTGTGAGCGTGCCGGTGGGGTCTTGACCCTGTCGTTCGAGAACAAGACCAAGGTCATCATCAACAAGCAGGAGCCCCTGCACCAGATCTGGGTCGCCACCCGCGAAAACGGCTTCCACTTCGAGCTGCAAGGGGAAAGCTGGATCGACAACCGCTTCGGTCACGAGCTCAAGACGCTGCTGAGCAAGGCCTGCACCACCCAGGCGGGCGAACCCGTCCAGTTCCCATGATGGTGCAGCCCGCCATGATCGATCTGCATCCTGAAGGCGCCCGTCACGCGGTGATCTGGCTGCACGGGCTGGGGGATTCCGGCGCCGGCCTCGCCCCGCTGGTGGATGCGCTGGCGCTGCCCGCCGACTTGCCGGTGCGTCATCTGCAGCCCGATGCGCCGGAGCGCGCCATCACCATCAACATGGGCTACAAGATGCGCGGCTGGTACGACATCAAGAGCTTCGACAACCCGGCGGATCGCGCCGTGGAGTCCCACGTCAGGGAGTCCGCGGCCCGCATCGCCGCGCTGATCGAGCAGCTGGTGGCGGAGGGCTTCGCCCCCGAGCGCATCGTGCTGGCCGGCTTCTCCCAGGGGGGCGTGATTGCCTCCTTCGCCGCCCTGCGCCTGCCGCAGCAACTGGCAGGTCTGCTCTGCATGTCCACCTACCTGGCGGCCCCCGACGCCCTGCTCGGCGAGATGAGCGAGGCTGCCCGCAGCCTGCCCATCTGCTACATGCACGGCATCTATGACGACGTGGTGAACCTCTCCATGGGCTGGGACGCCAAGAACCGGCTGGAGGCGGCCGGGCTCTCCCTCGAGTGGCACGAGTACCCGATGCGCCACGAGATCTGCCGCCCGCAACTCGACGACATCCGTCAGTGGCTGCTGGCCCACCTCACGGGCTGAGCCAACCGCGGATAGCCAAACGGCCTGCAGATGCAGGCCGTTTTCATTCTATATGAGCGATGATCCTGTGCAGCAGGGGGCCGAGACCAGGGCGCTTGCGCGCACGCCGGACCAGCCCCTGCACTACCCCGCGCCTGCGGCGGAGCCGAGCTCGCGCCCCTGACCACCATCGCGCAGCTGACCCTGGCTGCGGTAGGGGATCACCTCCAGCTCGCCATTGATCTGCACTATCTCGTAGTACTGGGGCAGGTTGAAGTTGCTGAACTGGCCCGCGTCGCTGAAGCGCTCGTGGCTGGAGGTATAGAAGCGGTTCACCCCCTGCACCAGCTCATCCTTGTTGCCGGCGAAATGCTGGTAGATCTCCACCCGGTTCGCCTCGTCCAGGATATAGATGTTGGTGCCCGCATCCCGGGTATCGAAGAAGAACTGCACCAACCCCTCGCTGGCGTAAGCGTCGACGATGCCGGGCAGATGCTGGCTGTGGGTCTTGTCGAGCCGCAGCGGCAGGTGATCCAGCTTGTTGTGGGAGATGTGGCGATAGAAGTCGACCGCGTTCTCCAGCTTCTTGACCGACACCCCGCGCCGCTCGAAGAAGATGCCGTACTTCTCCTTGCCGAGCGCCAGCGTCTTGACCAGCTGCTGCTTGTCACGGGCCAGACGCAGCTCGATGCATTCGGCCACCAGCTGCTGGAAGCGGGTACGCACCAGAGAGCGGAAGTGCTGGCTGTAGCAGAACACCTCGATCATCTCGGGGGCGGCGGCATCCTGGTGCATCTTGCCGAGGATGGTGGTGAGAGCATCCACCACCGCCTCATCCCCCTGGAAGTGCAGGGTCCGGATCTCGCTCCAGGAGTTGCGATAGACCAGGTCCACCGAACCCACCAGACACTCCTGGTTGCGGCCGAACGAGAAGACGTCGGCGGCGTTGGCATCGAATTCGATCACCTGGCCCACCCAGTGACTGGTCGGGTCCGTCTCCAGGTTGAGGAAGATGGAGAGCTGACGGATCTCGCACGGCCGGCTGAGGGCCAGGTTGGTGGCGCGGGGATACTTGACCGGGAAGGTGCCGGACAGATCGCGACAGAACTGGTGCAGGTTGTCGATGTGCAGATCCGAGCCCTGGTTGAACAGGTGCACTCGCGACTGCGGCGTCAACAGACCGTTGAAGTAGGCCCAGGAGACCAGCTTGCTGATGTAGCCGTTATATTCGAGCGGCGCCCGGCCGATGATGTCCGCCGGCTCCAGCGAATGTTTGTAGAGATACCAGCCGGCGCGATTCAAGCGGCCGTGCGGCACCTGCACGAAGCTGAGATCCGGCTCGCTCAAGTCCGGCGCAATCTTGAGGTTGATGCGCTGTACCTTGCCCGGCAGGCTCTCGAACGCGGCATAGAGCTTGCGCGACAGGATGCCGATGTCTTCCGGGTTGATGGACTCGCTGATGTTGTTGCGCCGGGCGAACTGGATCAGGTTGCGGTAACTCTGCATCAGGGCTTCCAGCAGTTCGGCGTGAGCCACCTTGACGTCCTCGACCTTCCACTCCTGGCGGTGATCCAGATGGTGCAACCGCTCCTGACTCCAGCCCCAGTAGGAGACCAGCTGGGTCATCTGCTCGCGGCGCCAGGCCGGGGAGTGCTCCTCCTTCGGATGGCTGAGACCGTCACACACCTTCAGATAGAAGCAGCGGCGCACCAGATCGAGCCGCTGCATGTCGCCGATGGACTTGAGGTAGTTGGTCACCTTGTCCAGCATCAGGCAGTAGTTGTCGAGCCGGTAGTGCATCCCCTCGTTGTGCTGGAACCAGTCGCGGCTGGTTACCGACAGCAGGCGGGTGTTGGGATACTCGTGGGAGTAGGCCTCCATCAACACCGACTTGAGCACCGCCTTGTAGGGGGAGTCGATGCCCTTGTAGAGCTGCCAGAGGGCGGAGCCAAAGTACTCCTCGGCCGGAATGCGGTTGAAGCCACCGAGATCGAGCCAGTCATCCTGGCTCAGCTTGCCGTGGGCAAACAGGCCGTTGACGTAGTCGTCGTAGTGGTCGTCATACTCGCTGGGTACCAGATACCAGAGCAACCGCTTGCCGGCGATCAGCATGGCGCTGCGGTAGAACTCGTCGAGCAGCAGCAGGTGCTGGGCGCTGCCGCAGCTCTCACCCTGCATCTGGGCATCGTTGCGCTGGCGGAACTTGTCCTCGGGGATCAGGAAGAAGTTGAGATCGACCCCACGCTGCTCGGCCCACTTGGAGAGTTGCTGACACTTGAGATCCAGCAGCTCGAGCCGCTCCTGCGACAAACCGGCCACGTGGCAGACCCAGATGTCGAGATCCGAGTGGCAGCACTGACCGATGGACGAGGTGCTGCCCATGGAGTAGAGCCCCTGGATCGACTTGTCATGGGTGGTGAGGCCGTTCAGGCAGTTGGCGTTCTGGCACAGATCCTCGATGAAGGCCTGCTGGGCGTCATTGGCGGTAAAACTCCAGATGCCGTGCGGCACATCCCCCGCCACATAACCGGGCAACAGGGGGTGATTGAAGTGCAGCATGACGGGTAGCAGCTGAAAAACCTGCTGCCCGTAGCGACTCATGAGACCTAGCGCCCGTTGCGTCTTGAGACGATTGAGTTCGTCGTAGCGCGCCACCAGCGTGTCGAGTTTTACCAGCAATGCCCTGCCTATAACGAGGTAAGAAATGACGCACCAAAACGGGGAGACGTCAAAAAAGTGTGATCATGTTAACAATGCAAACAGCGGTGGTAAACAAGCCCGCACACAATCGCCGGATTATTTATGACAAGTCACTAAACAGTATCATTGGAAAGCAATAAAAATCTGTAATTTCAACAAATTAACTGGCAAGCCAGACTTAATAAAAATCATTTTCAGCGGCCGTTTTTGAGCTTGAGCCCGCTTTTGCGGGCTGCGCCATGAAAGCCCCTGCAAAGGGTGGTAAGATCGTTTTCCTTCTAAAGATGAAACAACTGATTGATATGGCAGCCCGAACCCTGAAAATTGCCACTCGCAAGAGCCCCTTGGCCCTGTGGCAGGCCAACTTCGTCAAAGACCGGCTGGAAGCCCTGTACCCCGAGTTGCAGGTCGAGCTGGTGCCCATGAGCACTCAGGGTGACAAGATCCTGGATACCCCTCTCGCCAAGGTGGGCGGCAAGGGGTTGTTCGTCAAGGAGCTGGAAACCGCCATGCTGGAGGGACGGGCCGACATCGCCGTGCACTCCATGAAAGACGTGCCGGTGGAGTTCCCCGAGGGGCTCGGCCTGCACACCATCTGCGAGCGCGAAGATCCGCGCGATGCATTTGTTTCCAACCGCTTCGGCCAGATTGATGAGCTGCCGCAGGGAGCCGTGGTCGGCACCTCCAGCCTGCGTCGTCAGTGCCAGCTGCGTGCGGCACGCCCGGATCTGGTGATCCGCGACCTGCGCGGCAACGTCAACACCCGTCTCGCCAAGCTGGACGCCGGTGAATACGACGCCATCATCCTCGCCGCCGCCGGCCTGAAACGGCTGGAGATGGCGCACCGCATCACCGCCTTCATCGAGCCGGAACAGAGCCTGCCCGCCAACGGTCAGGGTGCAGTCGGCATCGAATGCCGCCTCGACGATCACGAGCTGCACGCCCTGCTGGCCCCGCTCGAACACCCCGAGACCCGCATCCGGGTGCTGACCGAGCGCGCCATGAACCGCGCCCTGCAGGGGGGCTGTCAGGTACCTATCGGGGCCTACGCCCTGGTGCAGGGGGAAGAAGTGTGGCTGCGCGGCCTGGTGGGCAGCCCGGATGGCAGCCGCGTCATCCGCGACGAGATCCGCGGCCCGCTGGCCGACGGCGAGGCCCTTGGCCACACCCTGGCCCAGCGTCTGCTGGCCGATGGCGCCGATGTCATCCTGGCCGAGGTCTACCGGGCATGATCCCGCTGGTGGTGCGCCCGGCCGCCCAGGCCACCGAGCTGGCGGCACTGCTGCGCCAGCACGGCCACGCACCGCTCTGCTGCCCGCTGCTGGAAACCGTGGCGGGCAGCGAACTGCACCGCCTGCCCGAACTGCTGCCCCAGGCCGACATCGTCATCGCCGTCAGCGTGCATGCGGTTCATTTCACTCATCATTTTCTGTTGCAAACTGGTCAGACCTGGCCAAATATTGACTACTTTGCGGTCGGCCAGGCCAGCGCGGATGCCTTCGCTGAGGTGGGCATCCAGGCCTTGAGCCCGGACGATCCGCGCAGCGAAGGGCTGCTGGCCCTGCCCGGCCTGCAACAGGTGAACGGCAAGCAGGTGCTGATCCTGCGCGGCAATGGCGGCCGGGATCTCATCGCCCGGACGCTGGCCTCACGCGGCGCACTGGTGCACTATTGTGCGGCCTATGAGCGCCACTACCCCGCACTGGACGGGGACGCATTGACTCGCCACTGGCAGGCGGCCGGGCTCGACAGCCTGCTCGTCACCAGCGGCGAACTGCTGCAGCGGCTGCTGGAACTGGTCCCGGACCAACAGCTGCCCTGGCTGCACGACCGCCTGCTGGTGGTGCCCAGCCCGCGGGTGGCCGAGATGGCCGCGGCGGCGGGCTTTACCCATATCACGATTGCCCAGGGTGCATCCAACCAGGCCCTGACGGCCGCTCTGGAACTGAGGAAGATGGAATGACTGAACAGCAAGAAGTCCAGCCGAGTGCCGCGGCCTCCGTGGCCGACAACAAGCAATCCGGCCAGAAGGTCAACAACAAGAAGGGCAGCTCGGGTGCTGTGGTCGGCGGCATCGCCATCCTGCTGGCCCTCGGCCTGACCGGCGGCCTCTATCTGCACGGCCACAAGAGTGCCGTGGCCCAGCAGGGCGAGCTGAACCAGCTCAAGCTGCAACTGGCCGAGGCCATGAACAAGCTTGACCAGAGCAACAGCAAGGATGGCGAGCAGCTGGCCGCCCTCGGCAAGCAGCAGCAACTGCTGCAGGACGAGCTCAAAGGGTTGCAGACCCGGGTGCTGGATCTCAACGACAAGCGCCCCAATGACTGGATGCTGGCCGAATCCGAATATCTGGTGCGGATGGCCGGTCGCAAGCTGTGGCTGGAACACGACCTCGTCTCCGCCATCACACTGCTCGGCAATGCCGACGAGCGCATCAAGGCGCTCAACGATCCCAGCCTGATGCCCATCCGCAAGGCGCTGGCCGAAGACATAGCCCAGCTCAAGGGGATGCCGCGCATCGACCGCGAAGGGCTGACCCTGAAGCTGGCCGCCCTCTCCGATCAGATCGAGCTGCTGCCGCTCTCCACCGTCAGCATGCCGGAAGCCAAGAGCGAGCCCGATCAGGCCGTCAGCACCAACCCGGACGAGTGGGAAAGCAATCTCAAGAAGAACTGGGTCAAGTTCACCGAGAACTTCATCACAATCCGCCGTCGTGACGGCGCGGTGGAGGCCCTGCTCTCCCCGCAGCAGGAGATCTTCCTGCGCGAGAACCTCAAGACCAAGCTGCTGCAGGCCCAGCTCGCCGTCTACCGCGAGCAGCAGGCTCTCTATGACGACAGCCTGGACAAGGCCCAGCGCTGGCTGACCCAGTATTTCGACACCGACAACAGCGCCACCCACTACATGCAGTCCGAGCTGGACAAGCTCAAGGGGGAGCAGATCCAGTTCAACTATCCGGATCGCTTCAAGACCCAGGCCATGCTGGAAGAGGTGCTGACCGAGCGCCTGCAGCGCATTCTGGCCAGCAACTGAGGAGGGCACCATGATTCGTCTGATTGTACTGGTGGCCGCCATGGTGGCGGGACTCATCTTAGGCCCGCAGGCCTCCGGCAACAAGGGCTATGTGCTGATCTCGCTGGGCAACTACACGGTTGAATCCTCGGTCACCAGCGCGGTGATCCTGGCGGTGCTGTTCTACGGTGCCCTGCTCATCGTCGAGTGGCTGCTGGGCCGGGTATTCGGCCTGCGCCGCAAGACGCTGGGCTGGTACGGCTCGCGCCGGCGCCGCAAGGCCAACCAGCAGACCGTGGCCGCCACCCTGGCCATGGCCGAGGGGCACTACAGCCAGGCCGAGAAGCTGATGCTCAAGGGCGCCAGCAACAGCGACACCCCGCTGCTCAACTACCTGAGCGCCGCCAAGGCGGCCCAGGCCCGTGGCGATGACGTGCGCCGGGACCAATACCTGCAAAAGGCGCAGGAGGAGAACCCCAAGGCCGAGCTGGCGCTGACCCTGACCCAGACCCAGCTGCAGATCGAGCAGGGCCAGTACGACACCGCGCTGGCCATGCTGGAATCCGTCTACGCCCTCAACCCGCGCCACCCCATGGTGCTGGACCAGCTGCGTCAGGTGCACCTGGCCCGCGAGGACTGGGCTGCCCTCATCGACCTCATCCCGGTGCTGCACAAGGTGGGCAAGCTGACCCCCAAACAGGAAGAGGATCTGCTGCAGCAAGCCTGGCGTGGTCGCCTCGACGCCGCCAGCGGCGCCCTCGAGACCCTGCGCCCGATCTGGCAGGAGCTGCCGCGCAAGCTGCGCCAGGATCCGGATCTGCTGGCCGCCTATGGCGATCGCCTACGCCAGCTGGGGGCCGACAATGAGGCCGCCGAGCTGTGGCTGGATGCGCTGCGCAAGCAGGTCTCGCCCCAGCTGCTGACCCGCCTGCCCAAACTCAAGCTCGACAGCTACCAGCCGATGTTGACCCTGCTGCAGAAGATCCAGGATCAACCTGGCGTCGATGCGGCGCTGGCCCAGGTCTACCTGCTGGCCGGTCAGCTGGACGACGCCCAGCGCCTGCTGGAGCAGGAGGTCGCAAAAGCGCCGAACGCCGCCGTCTACCACGCCCTCGGTCAGGTGATGGACAAGCGCCGCCTCACCAACAAGGCCAACGAGTACTACCGCCAGGCATTGCAGCTGGCCGACGTCTGACGCCCGTTCGTCGCGAAATAAAAAGAGGCCGCAGTTGCGGCCTCTTTTTATTGGGATTGTTCCGAATGGCTGCTCTCCCTTCTCCCCTCGTGGGAGAAGGGTCGGGGATGAGGGGGAACCAGCCCCCCCTCACCCTGCGGGAGAGGGTCAGCCTCAGGCCGTCAGTCGCTCCAGTTCACCGATGAGCCAGATGGCCTCCTCCCGGTGATAGCCGCACACGTCCTGCATGGGACGAAAGCCGCCACACACCGCCGGGCGCTCGGGCTGGCCGAAGATCTTGCAGCCCAGCCGCGCATTGAGCTGCACGCAGGGCACGCCGGCCGGTTTGCCGTCGGGCATGCCGGGAATGGCACTGCTGATACTGGGGGCGATGCAGCAGGCACCGCAACCTTGACGACATTCCATGTAATGCTTTCCTCGGCAGGGCGAACCAGTTTAGCAAAGGGCAGGGATTTTCCTCACTGTTATCCCGGCCCCGCCATGAAATAGTCCCCTTGCAAGCAGACAACAAAAAGCCCGACAGCGTCGGGCTTTGGTCGTTCAGCAACAGCCATCTTCCTGCTTACAGGATGATGTCGCGCACCACGCTGTCTTTGCGATCCAGGAAGTGAATCGACTTGATGCGGCGGATGGTCCGCGATTTGCCACGGATCAGCAGGGTCTCGGTGGTCGCCATGACGCCATCGCTGGTGATGCCATCCAGCAGATCACCCTTGGTGATGCCGGTGGCCGAGAAGATGACGTTGTCATTCTTGGCCAGGTCTTCCAGCTTGAGCACCTTGCTCACGTCGATGCCGAGCGCCTCGCAGCGGGCAATTTCCTGCTCGCCCAGCGCACGCACTTCCGGGCTGTCGCCCTTGACCTGATGACGGGGCACCAGGCGGGCCTGCATGTCACCGTCCAGCGCACGGATCACCGCCGCCGAGATCACCCCTTCCGGCGCGCCACCGATGCCATACAGCATGTCCACTTCGCTGTCCGGCAGACAGGTGAGGATGGAGGCAGCAACGTCGCCGTCAGGAATGGCGAACACCCGCACACCCAGCCCCTGCATCTCCTTGATCGCCTTGTCGTGACGCGGCTTGGCCAGGGTGATCACGGTCAGGCGGGAGAGCGGCTTGCCAAGCGCCTTGGCCACGGCCTTGAGGTTCAGCTCGAGGGCCTGATCGAGGTCGATGGCCCCCTTGGCCTTGGGACCCACGATCAGTTTTTCCATGTACATGTCGGGGGCCTTGAGGAAGGAGCCCTTGTCGCCGACGGCCAGCACGGCCAGGGCATTGGCCTGACCCATGGCGGTCATGCGAGTACCCTCGATGGGATCGACCGCGATGTCCACCGCGTCGCCCAGACCCGTGCCCACCTTCTCGCCGATGTAGAGCATGGGGGCTTCGTCAATTTCACCCTCGCCGATCACAATCTCACCATCGATCTGGATCTGATTGAGGATATGGCGCATGGCCGCAACGGCCGCCCCATCGGCGATATTCTTGTCACCACGTCCGAGCCACTTGTAGCCAGCCAGTGCAGCCGCTTCCGTCACTCGGGAAAACTCGATTGCCAGTTCACGTCTCATCGCATATCCAACCTTTGGAGCTCGAAAACGGGCGGCATTCTACCACAAGGGCAAACCTTTGCGCGCAAAAGTGGCGGTTCGTCACACAAAACACGGCCCTTTCACCAATTTGACATCAAACCGCCACCGACACTTCACGAGAGTGTCACCCCGCTGTCATCCCCCCTGCCTAGCATGGCCCCCGTCTTTTACAACAAAGCTTGCAACACAAGGGATTAAGATGAAAAAGCTGACTGTAGTGGCACTGGCTCTCACCGCGGCCTTCCAGGCTCACGCCGTTGAAGTTTACAAGAATGACACCACCACCCTGGATCTGTACGGCCGCATCTACGCCGGCCAGTTCTTCGGTGACAAGAAGGAAGGGGTCGACAGCACCCATCCGAACGGCACCCAGGAGTACAGCGACAAGCAGGGCGCCAACCAGTTCGTCCGCTTCGGCGCCAAGGTCGACAGCCAGATCAACAGCCAACTGAAGGCGCTGGCCCAGTACGAAGTGCAGATGTACATCAACGACAGCGAGAAGACCATCAGCGAGAACTCCGACAACCTGCGCACCCGTCTGGCGTTCGCCGGTGTTGGCGCCGACTGGGGCAACATCACCTTCGGTCGCCAGAAAGGGGCCCCTGGCCTCCTGGCTGACTGGACCGACGTTTCTCTCTCCGACGGTTACGGCAACGACGCGCTGGGTGCCAAGACCGACACCTTCGCCACCAACCGTGCCGGTTCCGTGCTGAAGTACTCCGGTCTGTTCAACGGCTTCCAGGTAGACACCAGCTACAAGTTCGACGGCGGTGACACCGAAGAGACCACCAGCAAGGACAGCGATGCCGCCTACGGCGCCGCCGTGGCCTACACCTTCCCGTTCAACCTGGCGCTGGGCACTGCCTACAACGTGGGGATCCGCGACAAGAACGGGGAAGAGGATGCCAAGCTGTGGCTGCTCTCCGCCAAGTACGACAACAAGGCCGTCTACGCCGCCCTGAGCTATGCGGACGGCACCGACTTCCTGGCCACCGGCAAGGATCACACCGGCTGGGAAGGGGCGCTGGGCTACAACTTCGAGAACGGCTTCGGCCTGATGGCGCTGTGGAACAAGCAGAAGGTAGAGCAGGACGGCAAGGCCGACTATGACTCCATCGACTACTACACCCTGGGCGCCCAGTACAAGTTCAACAAGAACCTGCGCGTCATCGGCGAGTACCGCATCAACAACCTCGACAGCAAAGAGAGCGGCAAGCTCAACGTCAAGGATGACTTCCAGCTGGCGGCCCGCTACGACTTCTAAGTCGGGCCCCTCTGCACTGCGCGCGCCGGCTGATGCCGGCGCGCTCTTTTGCATCCGCGTCGGCGTGCCCTGCTCCCCATGATCTAGGCTCAACAGAACCACGACGAGGAGATCATCATGCCGCTACGCCTGCTCATCTGCTGCTGCCTGCTCTGCGCCCTGCCCGTCCAGGCGCTGACCATCGCCATGGTGCTGTGGCGCGGCGAGACCGATGCCGAGCGCGGCTTTCGCGACGAGCTGAACCGGCTCGGTCATCACCCCACCTTCGTTACCTTCAACGCCAATCAGGACAGAACCGTGCTGGCTACCCTGCTGCGCCAGCAACTGCTGCCCTCCCTCGCCGACTACGACTACATCTACTGCTTCGGCACCACCGCCACGGCCATGGTCAAGAGCCTGGTGGGCAACCGCAAGCCGTTGATTTTCAGCATAGTGTCCGACCCCGTCGGGGCCGGCTTCCTGTCCGACGACAAGACGGAAAACCAGATGGTGGCCGGCACCAGCAACATGGTGCCGATGGCGCTGCAGCTCGCCAACGCCCGCCGCTATCTGCCCGCCGGCAAGGGGTTGCTGCTGCCGTTCAACCCGCGCGAACAGAACACCCTGCTGACCGGCGAGCTGCTGCTGCGCGAAGCCCGTCGCTACCAGTGGGAGCTCACCACCTGGCGCATCGCGCCGGACAAGCGGCGGCTGGCCAGCGAACTCAAGCGGCTACAGCACGACGCCAAAGAGAGCATCGTGTTTCTCGCCGCCGACAGCTACCTGCTCTCCATCGCCCCCGAACTGCTGGCCGCCCTCAACGAGGCGGGCATCCCCACCATCTGCAGCGCCGAGCTCTATGTCGAGCACGGCTGCACCGTCGGCACCATCAGCAGCTATCGGGCCCTCGGCCAGATGGCGGCCAACATCATCCACCGCAACCTGCAGAGCACCCCGCTGCAGGATATCCCGCTGCAGACCGACCCGGCGCCGCGGCTGGTACTGGGCAAGCAGCTGGCCGAGATCGCCCCCTCCGCCGCCGACCACTGAGCCCCTCATCCCCCTTCTTCCCTCCTCCCATCACCTTGCCGACAGGGCGCCCTGTCGGCGCTGGCGAGCCATCCGATACCCAGGCCCATCGCCAAAACATGTTTCTATTGCACAGCTAATGAAAATCAATATCATTATCATCCTCCCGAATGGGAGAAAACAAAATAATTACAAATAAATCAATAAGTTCAGACCATCAGGTCGCTTCTTCAAGAGTCAACACGCAACATGCACACACCTCACCACCCGCGCACTCTGCTGAGTGTCGCCCTGCTGGCCCTGAGCGCCGGCGCATACGCCGAAGACGAGACCATGACAGTGGTCGGCAAACGCAGCCAACATGAAGAGGTCGCCACCGCGACCCGCACCAACACCCCGGCCAAGCTGGTGCCGCAGGCCATCGACAGCGTCAAGGCGAGCGAGCTGACCGCCTTCGGCCAGCCCACCCTGAGCGAGGCCCTGACCGGCATCCCCGGCGTCAACGCCAGCGGAGACACCCGCTTCGATGGGGTCAACATCCGCGGCTTCAGCGCCAACAACGACTTCTATCTGGACGGTTTTCGCGACGACATGCAGTACACCCGCGACCTTGGCAACACCGAGCGGGTCGAAGTGCTCAAGGGGCCGGCGGCGGTGCTCTACGGCCGTGGCAGCACCGGCGGCATCGTCAACCGGGTCAGCAAGAAGCCGCAGAAGGGGCTGGAGTCCAGCGTCAGCGCCCAGGTCGGCAGCTTCGACAGCCGCCGGCTGGCCGCCGACCTCAACGGCGAAGCGGGTGAGCAGGTGCAGGTGCGCCTCAACCTGGCTCAGGAGGACAAAGAGAGCTTTCGCAACGGCGTGACCAGCAAGCGCACCCTGCTGGCCCCCTCCGTCAACTGGGAGATCAGCGACAAGCTGAACTGGCTGCTGCAGTACGAGCGCAACGAGCACGACCGCACTCCGGATCGCGGCATCCCCGGCGTCAACGGCCGGCCGGCCGACGTGCCGAAGGAGTATGTCTACAGCGATACCCGCCGCGACTTCATCGACGACGTGGCCCAGTCCACCCGTTCGCGCCTCACCTGGGACATCAATGATCAGTGGCAGCTGCGCCAGCAGCTGGGCTACACCAGCCTCGACAGCCAGTTCGACAACACCTATGTCACCAGCGTGAAGGGGGATCAGGTGACCCGCTCCCGCTGGCAGCAGGATCTCAAGGCCAACAGCCTGATCAGCAACACCGAGGCCGAAGGCCAGCTGCAGACCGGCCCCGTCGAGCACCGACTGCTGGTGGGCTTCGAGCAGAACTGGCAGGAGCGCACCCCCAAGCTCTACCAGAACGCCACCGCGATCCCGGCCGGCAACCTCTATGATCCGGGCGCCCTGCCCACCTACGACGGCGCCATGAAGCTCTCCAGCGACGCCAACCACAAGGTGCGTGGCTACGGCCTCTATGTGCAGGATCAGCTCAGCCTGGGCGACTGGCACCTGCTGGCGGGTCTGCGCCGCGATGACTTCACCGTCACCAGCCGCCGCAACGACCTCAACAAGGAGGAGACCGTCTCGGTCACCAGCCTGAGCCCCCGTCTGGGGCTGGTGTGGAACCCGATCGAGGAGCACGCCTTCTACGCCTCCTACAGCAAGACCTTCACCCCGGTGGGCGGGGAGCTTATCGGCATCACCCCGGGCGACAAGAACAACAACCAGGATCCCCAGCACACCCGGCTGTACGAGGGCGGCGTGAAGAGCGACTGGCTGGATGGCCGGCTGGCGACCACCCTCTCCATTTACCGGCTGGAGATGTACAACAAGCGCAGCAAGGATCCGCTGGATCCCACCAAGGTGATCCTCACCGGCCTGCAACGCACCGAGGGCATAGAGCTGAGCGCCCGCGCCCAGCTGACCGACGAGCTCTACCTGCGCGGCGGCATCGCCATCCAGGATGCCGAGCAGGTCAAGGCGGACGCCGATCTGCAAGGCAAGCGGCCGATGAACGTCTCCCGCCAGAACGGCGAGCTGTTCGCCGGCTATCAGAGCGGCAAGCAGGGTTGGTTCGGCGAGACCGGGGTGACCGCGGTGGGCGATCGCTTCGCCGACAACGCCAACACCACCACCCTGCCCGGTTACGCCCGCTTCGACGCCCGTGCCGGCTACCGCTGGCAGCAGTGGGAAACCCAGCTGAGCGTGGAGAACCTGACCGATCACGACTACTTCGTCAGCGCCACCAGCGCCTCCCAGATCATGCCGGGCACACCCCGTCAGCTGCATCTGAGCGCCGCCTACCGCTTCTGATCCCGCCTTATCCCGATCCCTCTGGCCAGCTTCCGCTGGCCAGATTTTTATGAAGCACCGAGCGATGAAACGCAGAAAACTCCCCCTGCACAACAACAAGTGGGTGCGCCGCATCCACGCCTGGGCCGGCTTTGCCACCCTCACCCTGATGCTGCTCTACGGTCTCACCGGCCTCTGGCTGCAACACAGGGCCGTGCTGCCGCTGCCCGGCCCCCACACCGAGAAATCTAGCGAAGAGATAGTGCTGAGCGCGCCGCTGAGCAGCCCGGATGAGCTGAAAAGCCTGCTGCAACAACGCTATGCAGCAGGATTCGAGGAGGGGCGCGTCCAGCTCACCCCGCCCCAGATCCTGCCCACCCCAGACGGCCCGCTCACCCTGCCGGCCCGCTGGGAGATGCGCGGCGTGACCCTCAGCCAGAGCGTGGCTGCCAGCTATGTGGCGGGCACATTGCTGGTGCGCACCGAACTGCAGCAGGCCAACTTCGCCGCCAGCCTCAACCGGCTGCACCGTGGCATGGGCACCGGCCTGCCGTGGCAGCTGGTGGGGGATCTGGCGGCGCTGGCCATGCTGCTGCTGGCCCTCACCAGCCTGCTGATGTGGAACAAGCTGCACGGCCCGGCCGCGCGCGGCATCGGCCTGCTGCTGCTGGGCGCCCTGGTCACCGTGCTGGTGGCCCTGCTCTAGCGCGTTTACCGACGGCAAAACGGGATCTGTCTCTCGGTGGCGGTAACCTTGCCCGCACCTCGGGTAACAAAGGGTAACCGGCCGCCGATGGGGGTCACAGTTGCCGGCCTGGCGGCTGGATGAGGATCGCCTGCGGCTGCTAGGGTGCGCCCTCAACCCAAGCGGCAAGAGGCAGCATGCGCATCTCCAGCATCGAATGCGGACGGGTGGTGGCCATCATGGCTGTGATGGCCATTCACCTCTCCCCCTTCAGCAACCCCTTCGACCCCACCCTGTGGGACGGCTCTCTCTACTTCTGGCTCGGGGGCGTCATCAACCAGCTCTGCCGCTTCGCGGTGCCGCTGTTCTTCCTCTGCGCCGGCTACTTTCTGCAACCCGCCCTCGCCGCAGGCCACCCCCTGACGGTGGCGCTGCGCTACTGCCGCCCGCTGCTGGGGCTCTGGCTGGCGTGGAGCCTGCTCTACGTGCTGATACCGTTCAACCCGCTCGCGGCAATGAGCGAGGGCTACCTGCCGGCCATGGCGAGCCAGTGGCAGATGCAGCTGGGGGATCCGCTCAACGTCTGGTGGGTGGGCGGCATGATCCACCTCTGGTTCCTGCCCGCCCTGATACTGGCGGTGCTGATCCTGGCGCTCTGCCAGCAGCAGGGCCTGCCCCGGCTGGCCCTGCTGCTGGGCGTTCTGCTCTACGGGCTGGCCCTGCTCGGCGGCTCCTATGGCCCGCCGCTGCTGGGGGGCGAGTGGGCCCTGCTGACCCGCAACGGCCCCTTCTTCTCGCTGCTGTTTGTGGCCCTTGGCGCCGAGCTGCGCCTGCGCGCCTGGCAGCCGGATGCCAGGCGCTGCGCCCTGTTGATGATGGCGGGGATGGTGCTCTACGCCCTCGAGGCCGCAGGGCTGCTGCACTTTGCCGCCGTGCCCCTCAACCGCCACGACTTCCTGCTCGGCTCCCTGCCCTGGGCGCTGGGGCTGTTCGGCCTGCTGCTGGCCAACCCGGGCTGGGGCCGGGGCAGCTGGCTCGAGCGCCAGGCCCCCAAGGTGCTGGGCCTCTACTGCCTGCACATGATGCTGGTGGTGTGGCTGATGATCTTCGGCCCGCAGGGCAAGCAGGTGTGGTGGGAGCTGCTGAAGGTGCCGGCGCTGCTGGCGCTCTCCCTGCTCGGCTACCGGCTGCTGGCACAGGGGGCGGCCAGTCGCTGGCTGCTGCGGGCCCGCTGAGGGGAACAGGGGATGGGAGGGAGGCCGATCCCTCCCCACTCAAGGCTGAATGGTGGGTTCAATTTTTATTCATCGCAGATAGATAAACTCCGGGACTCCTTAAACGCGACACCCAGGAGTCACGACCGTATGAAGTTGCTCACCAAGACGCTGTTCACCAAGCAATCCGGCCTTGTCCTCGTTCTGCTCGCCGCCAGCGGCTCCCTCAGCGCCGCCCAAATCACCAACAACAACATCACCGAAGCCGAGATCAAGGCCGCGCAGGATGCCTGGGGCAAGGCCCTGATCCAGATCAGCGACGACTACCGCAGCGGCGGCATCGACAAGGCCAGAGCCACCGCCACCGCCGTGCTCGACGGCGCCTACGGCTACCACCATGGCCCCGTGCTGTTCAAGCCGACCCTGGCCGGCGGCGAACAGACTTTCCGCATCAATCAGGAAGGGGCGCTGGCCTACTTCGTCGGCAACAATAAGGCCTATCCCGCCGACACCGGCTTCGCCCTCAAAAACTGGCAGAGCTACAACTACGACAACGCCGCCGTCTACATCAACGGCGACATGGCCCTCACCATGGGCAAGGTGCACCTGACCGACCGAGACAACAAGCAGACCACGGTCGACAAGACCTGGGGCTTCAAGAAGGGGGACGACGGCAAGGTACGCATCGTGCTGCACCACTCCTCCCTCCCCTACGCCGGCTAACGGCAACAGGCGACCTGCGGGTCGCCTGTTTTGTTATGGGGGTAGCAGTTTGGCCACTCGCCGGGTGACGACGGGGCCTGTGCTGTTACCATGCCCCGCTTGTAACGCATCCAGACGAGACACCCATGCAGATCCGCCCCTTCACCCCGGCCGACACCGAGGCCGTCCTCGCCATCTGGCTGGAGGCCTCCCTGCAGGCCCACCACTTCATCGAGCCCGCCTACTGGCACGCCAACCTGGCGCCGATGCGGGAGATCTATCTGCCCGCCGCCGACAGCCAGCTGCTCTGCCTGGGTGAACAGGTGCTGGGCTTCTACTCCCTGCACCAGGGCTCCCTGGCCGCCCTCTTCGTGGCCCCCGCGCGGCAGGGGCAAGGGCTGGGCAAGGCCCTGCTCGAGCACGCCAAACAGCAGTTGCCAACCCTGCGGCTGCAGGTCTATCAGCAGAACCGGGCCGCGTGCGACTTCTATCGCGCGCAAGGATTTCAGGTGGCGGCCGAGGGCGTGGATCCCCACACCGGCTGCGCCGAGTGGCTGATGGTCTGGCCGGCGCGGGATTAACTGGGCTCGCCGAGATGGGGTTCGTCGCGGGCCGCCCCCGCTTCGCTCTGTGCCAGCAGATCGCCGTGGCTCAACGCGAAGTCGTGCATCTGCTGAAGCAAAGGGAGCAGGGCAACACCGAGCGGGCTCAGGCTGTACTCCACCCGGGGCGGCACGTCGGGGTAGAGAGTACGGATGACAACGCCGTCGCTCTCCAGCTCCTTGAGCTGGGCGGTGAGCACCTTCTGGCTCACCTCGGGCAGGCTGCGGCGCAGGTCGCCAAAGCGCAGGGTCTGCGCGCGCAGATGAAACAGGATGGCCGGTTTCCATTTGCCGGCCAGCAGGCGCAGCACCCGGTATGCGGGACAGGGCAGTGAGGACAAGGGATGGCTCGCGAGTGGTTACTTTGCGGTAACTATGCCACGAAAATGTGCCTTCTTGCAGCCAAGATGCCGGCTTCCTATGATGCGGGCTTAGTCATTCAACGCCCACGAGAGGTTCACTATGCCCAGCCTGCTGCAGATCCATTTCAACTTCCCCGCCGAGATGATGGGGCCGGCCCTCACCGCCGCGGCCATGCCGCTGGCCGAATCCATCACCAAGGAGCCCGGCTTCATCTCCAAGATCTGGACCGAAAACCCGCGCACCGGCGAGGCGGGCGGCATCTATCTGTTCGAGGATGAGGCGAGCGCCCTCGCCTACGCCACCATGCACGAGCAGCGGGTGCTCGCCATGGGCGCCAGCGCGGTGCAGTTCAAGCTGTTCGACGTCAACGAGCCGCTCAGCCGCCTCACCCGCGGTCTGGTGTGATCCCCTCACCCAGCAACAAGCGGTAGCAGCTATCCTGCTGCCAGACAAAGCCCAGCCGCCGAAACAGCCGCTGGCTGGGCAGATTGTCCGGCTCGATATCCGCCACTAGGGTGGCGATGCCGAGCTGGCGGGCATAGGCGATCAGGGCCGTCAGCGCCTCTGCCATCCATCCCTCTCCCCAGTGGCTGCTAGCCAGCATGCAACCCACCTCTGCCTGGCGCAAACCTGCCTCGCTCGCAAAGCTGTGCAGGCCGCAGGTGCCGATCAGGCGCTCGCTGTCGCGCGCCACCAGCCCCCACTCCAGCGATTCGCCGGCGGCCAGCAACCGCGCGACGCTCGCCAGCATCTGCGCCACTGTGGCGAGGCTCGGGAAAGGCGGCTCGCCAACGAAACGCATGACCTCGGAGTCCCCGTAGATGGCGAACAGATCGGCACTGTCCCCGGCATCCAATGCCCGCAGCAGCAGCCGCGGGGTCGACAGCGAGGGCAGTGTATGAGGCAGAGGGAGCACGGCGTCGCGGTACAAGGGGCTCAAAACCGCAGGGTCAGGCCGATATTGGCCTGCCACTGGGTCACCAGCTCGCCGCGCACCTTGAACACGCACTGGTCAGGGTTGCAGAGAAACTGGCTGTTGTCGTTGACCAGCGAGCCGTAACCGCGCACCTCGGCCCGCAGTGCCAGATGCTCGGTCAGGCGCGGCTGCCCCCCGAGTGCCAGCGACATGGAGGGGGCGACGTCGCTGTCGTAGGCGGCAAAGCGGGTCGCCCCGATCCCGGCGCCGATGTAGGGGGCCATCAGGTTGTCCGACAGGGTGAGCGCCCCGGCGAAGTGGAGGGTATCCACCGTCAAGCGATCCGGCTGATCGGGGGAGAGGCGGGTGGACTGGTGGCTGTAGAGCAGCTCTATCATGCCGGGGTCATCCACCTCCTTGCTGATGAACAGGCCCCAGCTGCCGGAGCGCTCCCCCTGCAAGGACTCCAGCCGGGTGGCGACGGGGGTCGGTTTGGGGTCGTCATTGGCCTCGAAGTTGATGGCCGAGCTGTAGCCGAAGAACGGCGTCACCTGCCAGCCGAGGGCGGCCTCCCCCTCGGCGCTCCAGGCCTGCCCCAGTGGCAACAACAGCCCCATCATCATGATCCCTGCTCGTTTCATCACGGCTCCTCCGTGCGCTGCATCAGTGCCCGTCAAGCATATCAGAGCCCACTGGCCCCTATCCTAAACCCGGCCTGTATCAAGCGATTTTCAGCGGGGAGATCACACTCTGTCGCCACCACCGGTGGCCTGCCGAACAGACGGCACATCAGCGCCTGCGGTTATTCATCCCGGATTAACCTGTGCCACGTATGCTGGCGCGCAATCGGCTCATGGTGAGCCGGTTCAACTCACCAGAAGGACATCAGGGAATGGTTGCCGCGCAACTCAACGACCCCCAGAACAAGCTCTCCGATACCCTGCGGGCCACCGCCCACGCCATCGAGGAGAGCCATATCAGCCTGCGCCAGATGCTGGCCCTGGTCGGCGAACAGGGCATGCTGCTGTTTTGCGTGCTGCTCACCGTGCCCTTCCTGCTGCCGGTCTCCATCCCCGGCGTCAGCACCCCGTTTGGCCTGCTGATCCTGTTCATCGGCATCGGCATCACCCTCAACCGGGTGCCCTGGCTGCCCGCCATCCTGATGGAGCGCCGCTTCGCCGCCGAGCAGCTTAAGCCGACCCTGCACAAGGGGGCGGATCTGCTGGCCCGCATCGATCGCTTCATCCGCCCGCGCCTGCTGCTGTTGACCGGCAGCAGTACCATCAACCGCTGCAACGGCCTGCTGATCATGCTGGCGGCCCTGCTGCTGATGCTGCCACTCGGGGCCATCCCCTTCACCAACGCCATGCCGGCCTGGGCCATCCTGCTGCTGGCCATCGGCATGCTGCAGCGCGACGGCCTGTTCGTCGCCAGCGGCTACCTGCTGGTGAGCGCCACCCTGGTCTGGTTCAGCGCCCTGGCCATCGGCTTGCTGATGGCCGGCCAGAGCGTCTCCACCCTGCTCGGCTAACGGCAACACCAAGAAAAAGGGCGACCCATGGGTCGCCCTTTTTGACTTGTGCGGGATCCGCCGTCACAGCAGATCGTAGATAAGGGCCGAGATGGCCAGCAGCCCGATCACCAGCACGAAGAGGGTACTCGCCCCGCGATAACGCTTGAGGGCGGGCAGACGATAGATGGAACAGGCCGGCAGCAGGAACAGGATCACCGCGATGAGCGGCCCGCTCACCTTCTCGATGATCTCCAGCACGTTCGGGTTGAGGTAGGTAATCACCCCGGTCACCACGAACAGGATGACCGACGAGACCCGCGCTATGGTCGCTTCACGCAGCGACAGCCCCAGCCCCTGACAGGCACCGTTCACCATGCTCACCGTCCCCTCGCTCACCCCCATGGAGGTGCCGAGGAAGGATTTGGACATGGCCAGAATGGCGATGAGCGGCCCCACGTAGGCGATCAGCGGATTGGAGAACTTGTTCGCCAGCGCCGACAGCACCGAAATATTGTCGATGCGGGCCTGCGCCATCTCGGCCTGACTCAGGCTCATCACGCAGCTCACCACGAAGAACAGCACGCTACCGCAAATCAGCAGGCTGCTGCACTTGATGATCCGCTTGGCGCGCTGGTCGGCGCTCGCCTGACAGCGCTTCTTCTGCGCCGCGCTGAAGGAGGAGATGATGGGCGCGTGGCTGAAGGAGAACACCATCACCGGCACGATCAGCCAGAGGGATTTCCAAAATGCCGGGTCACGCCAGTCCACCCCCTGACTCTCGCTGAAGTAGGAGAGGCTCCACTGGGGCAGCAGATAGATGGAGAGGCCGATGAGGAAGGCAACCATGGGCAGGGCCAGCACGCTGATGGCCGACACCACCATCTGCTTGCCTGCCAGCAGCACCAGGTGCAGACCCAGCATCACCCCCAGCACCAGCAGGCCGCGCGGGATCTCGGCATTGCCCAGCTGGTGCACCACAAAGCTCTGGATCGCGTTGGTGATGGAGATGCTGTAGACCAGAATGATGGGGTAGAAGGCCATCAGGTAGACCAGCATCAGCAGCTTGCCTGCCCGCGCACCGAAGTGCTCCTCCACCACGTGGGTAATATCCCCTTCCCGGTGGGAGCTGGATAATACAAAACGACTCAATGCCCGATGGGAATAATAAGAAAGCGGAAATGCCATCAATAATATAAATAGCAAAATAACCGGCGAATTACTGCCAACGGTAATTGGGAGAAACAGTGTACCGGCAC
Source organism: Aeromonas sp. S41-2 (assembly GCF_027705845.1). Taxonomy (NCBI): domain Bacteria; kingdom Pseudomonadati; phylum Pseudomonadota; class Gammaproteobacteria; order Aeromonadales; family Aeromonadaceae; genus Aeromonas; species Aeromonas sp. S41-2. The sequence continues at coordinate 325,396 of NZ_JAPDCG010000004.1, forward strand.
CGACCGCAGTGGCATATAAGCCCATGGTCCATACCGAATCACTTTTCTCCCATTTCAACTTTGATGCGGGATTACTCTTTTCAGCAATAGCAACACTCATTGCGATATACACCTTATTAATCTGTCATCTTTTATTTTATTGGCCCGTGTAATTAGGCTGGTGATATGCAGCGGCATATCGACCGGATCGTAGAAAAAACAAGCCCGCCTGCGATCAACATGATCACCAAGAGAAAACGGGGATGCCACGCTACCATCGTTGAAATCGCCATAAAGGTCAAGGTTAATAATTCATGACTGTTTGAATCGGATTGTTTCAAAAGGAAATAAGATGTGTCATTTCGGCCTCAAGATAATCAATTCAGCTCCGTCTGGTAACATAACGACAAAACCTCGATGAGTTGTTCAACAACTTGAATAAGGCCAGAGAGTGGCCCGTTAATATTAACAGCATCAGCCTATAAATATCAGTTAATTATGCAGCGAACAGTACCCGCAGCGCCCGATATATCCATGCCGGGCTGGCCGCCATATATAAGAGGGTCACCTGCCCCGGTTTTACCCTTGTTCGCCGGTTGCCGCCGGGCAGTGGGCGACCCGGTTGCGCCCCGCCCGCTTGGCCCGATAGAGCCACTCGTCGGCGCGGGCCAGCGCCTGATTGATCTCCTCCCCCGGCCGCACCAGGGTGGTGCCCAGGCTGACGGTAAAGGCCGCCGGATCTGCCGGCAGCGCCGCCACGGCCGCCCGGATCCGCTCCGCCAGCGCCAGCAGATCCGGCTCGCTCATGCCGGGCAGCAGGATCAGGAACTCCTCGCCGCCGCTGCGCACGAACAGATCGTCCGCCCGCAGCTGGGCGGCCACGCAAGCGCAGAAACGCTGCAGCGCCCGATCACCCTGCTGATGGCCGAAGCGATCGTTGATCTGCTTGAAGTGGTCGATATCCAGCATCACCAGGGCGCAGGGAGCTTCCCCCGCCCGCCGCTGCCGGCAGTGCTCGAAGAAATAGCGGCGGTTGTAGAGGCCGGTCAGCTGGTCGGTTTCGCTCTGCAGCTTGAGCCGCTGCTGCAACTCGTACTGGCGGGTGATGTTGCGGGTCACCCAGGCCACCGCCCGCTTGCCGTCGTAGCGGGAGGGCAGCGGCGCAATCTTGCCCTCGAAGTGCTGCATCCCCTGCGGCCCGACCGAGGCGTCGATCCCCTCCACCTCCACCGCCGCCAGTTCGTACTCCACCACCTGCACCTGGCCCGAATCCAGCGCCAGGGTCACCTGCTCCATCACCCAGCGGGTCATGGCGGCGGGCAGCACATCGGCCAGCCGCTTGCCCGTCAGCGGGTTGCCATCCTGGTAGGATTGCTGCTCCACCCCGCCGATGTATTCGATGTAGTAGCCATCCTCGCTCAGGATGAAAACGGGGTCGGGCAGCTGGGCCATCACTTCATATAGTTGCTTGACCGAAAGAGCCATGCGGTTTCCTTGGATCCGGGGGACGAGAGGCGCACACCGGGCTGGCGCCTGCCCCAATTATCGTGCCGGGAATGGCGCCGAGCCAGCGAGGGATCCCGCCATTCATGGATGCGCATCAAGCAATGCGGGAAAATAGCGCTTGCCCCGCCCCTCTTCGCTCAAAAGAGCAGCGACGCCCGGATATTCACCCTACCTCACAGACAGTCGCTGCGCCCGTTGTCTGCGACGCCCGCATCCATTAGGCTGACCTTCCTGAGTCTGCCACTGACGGCAGACTCACCGACCATCAGCCACCGGCCAGACAGGCGCCGGCCCCCGGAAAAGGATCGTCCAGATGAAGAGAGCCATAGTGAAAGCCCGCTTCGATGCCATCAGCATCGAGGGAGAACAGCTGACCGTGAAGATTGCCATCCGCGCCCCCGAGCCGGACCCCAAGTCCGCCGGCGGTGACTGGCGCTGCAAGGTGAAGCTGGACGGCCTTGGCAACAAGACCTTCATCTATGGCGTCGATGCCCTGCAGGCCCTCAGCCTCGCCCTCAAGTTCGTGGAGAGCGAGCTGCGCGCCTTCACCGATGCGGGCTGGCACTTCTACCTGCCCGGCTGCCCCGATCACCCGGTCGACATGGCCGCCTGCTACTTCCCGCAGCTGTGACGCCAGGTTGCCCGTCCGTCTGGCTGATCGCCATTGAGGTCGGGCAACCACTTGACCACATTGAGTCTGAACAGTTATGGATAGAGGCCCTTTACCCGGCGCTGGAGAGACCATGCACCTGACCCCACCTCAACCCCCTGCCGAGCAGGATATCGACGCGCTGCGCATCGGCCTGTCGGGCTACAACATCAGCAAGGCCGGCACCCACCTGCGCGAGCACATCGCCAGTTTTATCAAGGATGAAGATGGCAAGGTGCACGGCGGCATCACCGCCGACCTCAAGTGGGGTTGGCTGCACGTGGACTGGCTCTGGATTGACGAGCGCATCCGCCAGGATGGCTGGGGCGGCCGCCTGCTCGCCACCATGGAGCAGTACGCCCGCAGCAAGGGCATCAGCAACTTTCATCTGGAAACCACCAGCTTCCAGGCGCTGCCCTTCTATCAGAAGCAGGGTTATCAGGTCTTTGGCGAGCTGCCGGACATGCCGCCCGGGCATACCACCTATTTTCTGAAAAAGCAGGTATGAGACCGCTGTCGCCACTCACCACCAAGGGCAAGGGCAAGGCCAAACCCAAGCTCCTCAGCCCGGCCTTGGGTGCACTGTGTCTGTTGCTGACCACAAGCCAGAACGCCATGGCCCTGTCGTTGCACGATCTGGATCCGGCGTTTGCGCGTTGTGAGGCAAGCAAGGCCCGCCACAAACCCGCGTTGCCTCCCAAGAAGGATCGCTTCTGGTTGCTGGAAAGAGGGCAGCAGGTGACGGTGCTTGTCTACCTGCATGAGAAGAGCATAGAGCGCTGCACCGCAGCAGAGGTAGAGGCGCTGGCGATCAAGGAGTTTCATCAGGCAGTCGCCGGAGACCGCGCCTTGCTCGATGCCCTGATCAAGGCAAGAGCCACGACGCTCACGCCGGCTCAGCAGGCACAGTTACAACAAGTAGGACAGACAGAGCTGGGCAGGCTGGCCAAGCTGACAGGCTTTGCACACCCTTTCTCGCTGCTCGATTACCTCAACCTGCTGGCCCCGCCCAAAGCGTGAAGGGCTGACAAACCTGTCAGCCCTTCGGCATCCTCAGTGGCTGGCGGAGCGACTGCCGCTCCAGAGCAGCTCACCGCTGCGCAGCTCCATCAGGGTCATCGACAGCCGATAGCGGCTGCCCTCGGCCACCAGATCCCCGTACAGCATGTAGCCGGCGCCGGTCTGACGACCGAGCCGCACCAGGGAAGCCGGGTTCATCCTGCCCTGCTGATACTCAAGCTGACCGGTGATGGCCGCCACCTGACCTGGGTCGACAAAGCGAAAACCGCTCTTGCTCTGGATGCGCTTGCTCATGGCCGCCGCCATGGCGCGGGTATCCACCGGCTCGCCGGTGCCGTTCTGGGGCGGAGTAAGCAGCAGCACCGGCTGACCGGTTTGCGCCAGCTCCCGCACCTCGGGAGCCTGCACAAAGGCATCGGCCATGGCCAGCGCCAGCCCGGTTGGCGCCACCGGTTTGGGCAGCGGTGCCCCGGCATCCGGCTTGGTCACCGGCTTGTCCGGCTGGCTCACTGGCTGGTCCGGTTCACTGACAGGAGCCTGAGTGCCACCGTAGGGATTGACCGTACAACCGCCCAGCAGCAGGGCACCCACCATCAACAAGGAACGCAGCTTCATCTTTTCTCTCCGCCAAAAGTCCGTAAACGGGCATCAACCACCACCCGCATGGCGGAGCCCCTGCCCCGCATCTTCCTTATGCTAGAGACAAACCCCGGCGGGGTCGATGCGCCCACCGCCACCGGGCGACAGAGACTGGCGAAGCGGAGGGCACAAAAGGGTGGCAAGGCTCCACCCGATTCCGTTAGGGTAAGTTTGCTCAAGGTTCAACAGGATCGTGTTGTCCCCCATCTCCTAAGGTGATCGAAGGCTTTTCTCAGGACGACACCCGGTTTGGCCAGTCACCAAACAGCCCCTCGGGAGGGCACCGTTACTCTCTGACAATTCTCTGACAATGCAGGACAGCCAATGACATTCCAGCCCCTTGCCAACGCCAAACTCGTTATTCGTCCCTTCAAGCCGGGCGACGCCGACGAGTTTGTCCGCGCAGCCCACGAATCCATCGAGACGGTCGGCAAATGGATGAGCTGGTGCTCATACTCATTTACTCGGAAAAGCGCACTGGAATGGTTTGCCACCTGCGATCAGGATCGCGAGGCGGGACGCGCCTACGACATGGGCCTCTTCTGCGCCGCCACCGGCCAGCTCTTGGGTGGCGCCGGTATCAACCAGCTGTCACCCCATCATCGCTACGGCAATATCGGTTACTGGGTACGCCAATCCCACCAAGGACAAGGTATCGCCCGGCAGGCGGTCGCCCTGCTGCGTGAATTTGGCTTTGAACGGTTGGGGCTATTTCGGCTGGAGATCGTGATGGGGGTTGGTAACAGCGCCAGTGAAGCCGTTGCCATCGCCGCCGGGGCCACCTTTGAGTGCCGGGCAAGGAATCGTATATTTCTACATGGCCAGCCTATGGATGCGCATATATATTCCCTTGTTCCTGCTAACGTCTATGACTATAAGTATTCTGCCAATTTGTCTGTCTCAACATGATATTAACACGAGTATTATTCTCAACTTTAATTACGGTCTACCTAACACTACTTTCTGTAATTTTTTTAAGAAGGTGCTCTAGGCTTGTACATAAAAGAGAATCAATACCTTTTAATTCCATTGTATATGAAGAAAGCTGTTTCTGATAAGCTATTACGTAGTGTTCATTTATTGGTGAGGGTTCTATTAAATTACTACGGCAGGCATTTTCATAGGTCGTCATTAGCTCCCAGTATATAGAGTACGAGTCTAATATACTCTTGGCCATGGTGTATGCAAAAATAATATCAGACCTTAACTCATGATCTCGCACTTTACCAATCAACGCACTATTACTGTGGTAAACAGAGAAGTAGTAATGTTCAGTCCTGTACTTGATAGGCAAAAATTCACCATCTGGCGTGTTACGCAACGTTATTCCTACCGTTTCATTATAACGGCGAAACAGACTTTCAATTTCATCATGTATTGACCATATGAAGCCAGTTAATAGCGCGTCTTCTGCGTCTTTGGCTAGCTTTCGCTGATGTTCATTCGCGATATTCGTGGCATTGATCGTTGCATTTCGTGTCATCAATCCACCAATAACAGCACCTACAAGGGAGCTAACGGTTGTCAACAGTATTCCTGCACTGTCAGTTAAGTTAATATCCATTAATCACGCCTCAAAATTAAAACGCTATTTTACAACAAGCCTACAATGATTAAAATAAAATCTCACAGCATATGCTTACGGCTTTCATAATTAGTATAATAAACTAAATACGGGAACGGCTCTATCATCATATCAGCGGTACAATACGCTCCGTTTATTGCACCCTACATTAACCAAATTAATACCAATTATTGATCGCCGTGTGGTATATCATATTCTGACGTGGTGGCATCTCCCCAAGACAATGGATACCTACCCTGTTGAACCCAACGATAGAAAGTGGAATATGGCCAGTCTTTCGGGGTTGTTACCAATCCATGTTTGACGGGGTTGATATGGATGTAATCGAGATGATGATTGAAATCTTCCTGATCGCGGATCAGGTGCTCCCAATAACGTCGCTGCCAAATGCCCCGTTCACCGCGACGCCAGCGAGATTCTGAACGAGCCTCAGAATTGGGGAGCCCTCGTGAAAACTTGCTTTTTATTTGGCGCCAGCGCAACGGAAAATTGATATCTCCTTCCGGCAACTCCAACAGTGCATGTAGATGCTCGGGCAAGACAACCCATCCGTGGATCCGGAATGGGTGGCGCTCTTGCACCTCCCTGACAGCTGACCTCAGCAGATCAATCTGCTCGACCAGTAGATGGTTGTTCTGACGTTCAGCCAGCACGACCGTAAAAAACCAGGTTCCCCCCGGCTGCCATGCCCGTTTGTAATTCGCCATGTATTGCCCAACCCACAATCAACCATGTTGTTAAATGTGGTTCAAACGAAGCAAAACGTAGGGTGCAATGAACGAAGTGAATTGCACCTCTCATCACAATAGCGGTGCAATGCGCTCCGCTTATTGCACCCTACGACTACTCCCCGAGGTTATGGCGGGCACGGTTTTGGTTCCCCCTCCAATCCGCCAAGGGGAAGGGGCAAGGTCAGGAGCACCATCAGGGATGATGGCGCAGACGCAGCCGGCACAGGGATGTGCCGTCTGCGGCGATCCGTCCGACCTTGCACCTGACCCGAGGGAAACCGCGTAGCGGTCGGATTGGCGGGGTGGCCGCTCGATTGGTGACTTTTCTTTGGCCACGCAAAGAAAAGTTACTCGCCCAAGCCCGAAGGGCGGGCGAAACCCCGTCGAGGCCAGCGGCCTCGCATCCTGCACGGCGTAGCCGAGCCATCCATCATCACCTAAAACTGCAAAGCGGACGATTACGCCTACCGGCTAATCGACCCTACTATTGCACGGCGCAGCCGTGCCCCCTCGCCACAGGCACGGAGTCTGGCTGGACGCCGGGATGCTAGCGGCAAAGGGGCATGGCCGCCCCTATCTCCCCAAAAACGGCTCCCAATCCTTAAACACCGGCTGCAACCCGGCCTGCCGCACGGCGGCGGCCACTTCCCCCACCGGGCGGTCGTCGTGGATGGCGAACTGCTCCAGCTCCTCTTTATCCCCTTCTGCATAGCCCCCCGGCTGGGTGCGCGACTCGGCCGACATCTGGGTGATGCCAAGGCGTACCGCGCCGTTGCGAAAGGTGGCGGACTCACGGGTGGAGAGCGACAGGTCCAGCGTCGGCGAGAAGAGGCGCCAGGCGCAGATAAGCTGGGCCAGCTGGCGATCCGACATGACCACGGCAGGCTCCAGCCCCCCGGTGCAGGGGCGCAGACGCGGGAAGGAGAGCGAGTAGCGACTCTGCCAGTGGTGACGCTCAAGCCAGCTCAGATGCTCGGCGACAAAGTAGCTGTCGGCGCGCCAGTCCGAGGAGAGACCGATCAGCGCCCCCAGCCCTATCTTGTCGATCCCAGCGCGGCCCAGCCGATCCGGTGTGGCGAGGCGCCATGCGATGTCCCGCTTGTTGCCGCGCAGATGGTGGCGGGCGTAAGTGGGGGCGTGGTAGGTCTCCTGATAGACCATGACGGCATCGAGGCCGAGGCTCTTCAGCTCGGCATAGTCGGCCTGCGAGAGGGGTTGTACCTCCATCCCCACCGTGCTGAAGTGGCGGCGGATGATGGGCATCACCTCGCGAAAATAGGCGAGCCCCACCTTGTGCTCGTGCTCGCCGGTCACCAGCAGCACGCTGTCGAAACCGCGCGCCTTGATGGCGAGACACTCGCGCTCTATCTCCTCGCTATTCAAGGTTTTGCGCTTGAGGCGGTTGCTCATGGAGAAGCCACAGTAGGTGCAGTCGTTGGCGCAAAGGTTTGACAGATAGAGCGGCACATAGAAGCCGATGGTGTTGCCAAAACGCTGGCGGGTCAGCCGCTCGGCCTCGGCTGCCATCTGCGGCAGGTACGCCTCGGCAGCCGGCGAGATCAGCGCCATAAAATCGCTCAGAGTGCGGCGGGGGGCGCTCAAGGCGCGTGCTACATCGGCGGCGGTCTTGGCGCGGATCTGCATGCCGATATCGTCCCACTCCAGCTCCTGCCAACGGTCGAGAAAGGAGGGAGCGGCATCCTGTGATTCCAGATCCCTCCCCCCCGTAGCCCTCCCCCCCAGCCCCTCTCCCAGAGGGAGAGGGGAGGAAGAATCTCCCCCAGTGATAGCAAATCCCTGACTCATAACGCCCCCAGAAAATCGGTGAGCGGGCTGGAGGCTTGCGCCTGCAGGGCGCGGGCGCCGAGACCCGCCTCATAGGCACTGCGGCCGGCAGTGCAGGCAAGCGCAAAGGCGCGGCCCATGGCGACAGGGTCGCCGCTCACCGCGATGGCGGTGTTGACCAGCACGGCATCGGCACCCAGCTCAAAGGCGGCGGCGGCGTGGCTCGGCGCACCGATCCCCGCATCCACCACCACAGGCACATTGGCCTGCTCGACGATGATGGAGAGGAACTCCCGGGTCACCAGCCCCTGATTGGAACCGATGGGCGCGCCCAGCGGCATCACGGCGGCGCAGCCTACCTCTTCCAGCCGCTTGCAGAGCACGGGGTCGGCGCCGCAGTAGGGCAGCACCACAAAGCCCTCTTTCACCAGCTGCTCGGCGGCTTTCAGCGTCTCGATAGGATCGGGCAGCAGATAGCGGGGGTCTGGGTGGATCTCCAGCTTCAGCCAGTTGGTCCCCAGCGCCTCGCGGGCGAGGTGGGCGGCAAACACCGCCTCGGCGGCGGTCTTGGCGCCGGAGGTGTTGGGCAGCAGCTTGACCCCGAGTTGCAGCAAGGGGCTCAGGATATCGTCGTGGGCCTTGCCCGGTTCGAGCCGCTTGATGGCCATGGTGACCAGCTGGGAGCCACTCGCCGCTATGGCGGCGGCCATCAGATCCGGGCGGGCAAACTTGCCGGTGCCGGTAAAGAGGCGCGAAGAGAAGGTGTGATCGGCAATCTTAAGCATGTCAGCCTCCTGCCACTGCGATAAGAAGAGATGAGGCCCCGCCGCAAGGCAGAGCGCTCGAAGATGGGACTGTGAGCATCATGGATCAGCCTCCCGCAATGGCGGTAAAGAGGTGAAGTTCGTCCCCGTCATTGAGACGAGTCTCGGCCCAGCGGCCACGGGGCAGCACGGCGCCGTTAAGGGCCACCGCCACGCCTTGGGGATTGACCCCCTGCACGGCCAGCAAGTCGGCCACGCTCTGCCCTGCCGCCAGCGACTGGGCTTTATCGTTGAGTCGAATGGTCAAGGTCATGGGGTGATCTCCTTATCGTGTGTCGGGCATCGGCGCTGCCCGCAAACCGGGCAATCGGGGTCAGGGGCCAGAGTGAGGGTCTGCCACTGATGGGTCAACGCATCGAAACGGCGCAATGTGCCAGCGACCGGACTTGGCAAACCGAGCAGCAGTTTCAGTGCCTCCAGCGCCTGCAAGGAGCCCATCACCCCCACCAGCGGGCCGGTGACGCCACTGGTCTCGCAGCTCTGGGAGAGCTTGGTATCCAGCGGATAGAGGCAGGCGTAACAGGCGTGCTCCGAGCTGGTACGCGCCATCAGCTGCCCCTGCCAGCCCACTGCGGCGGCACAGATCCAGGGCTTGCCCTGCTCCACGCAGGCGGCGTTGATGGCCTGGCGGGTGGCGAGGTTGTCGCAGCAGTCGATCACCAGATCTACCTCGGCCACAAACTCCGGCAGGCTGGCGGCATCGAGCCGCTGGTTGATGGCAATCAGCTCCACCAGCGGGTTGTGGGCGGCCAAGCGCTCGCGGGCCAGCTCCGCCTTGGAGTGGTTGACTGCCTCGCTATCGAACAGGATCTGGCGCGGCAGGTTGCTGGAATCGACCGTATCGCCATCGGTCAGCCAGAGAGTGCCCACACCAGCTCCGGCGAGATAGAGGGCAAGCGGCGAGCCGAGCCCGCCGAGGCCCACGATCAGCACAGATTTATCCTTGAGCCGCGCCTGACCGGCCTCCCCCACTTCCGCCAGCATCAGCTGGCGGCCGTATCGCAAATACTCAGCATCAGAGAGCATGGGCCGCCTCCTGCATGTCGGTCATGATCTGCGCCGAGTGCGGCTCATCCCCCGCCCCCACGGCGGCGAGCAAGCGCTCGGTCGCCCCCTGCCAGTCGTCGCTGGCAGTGATGGCCGAGACCAGCGCGATACTGCCGACCCCGCTTGCCTTGACCGCCGCCACCCGCTCCTCGCTGATACCGCCGATGGCCACCGTCGGCCACTCCGCCATCAGGGCGCGGTAGCGATGCAGCCGCACCAGCCCCTGCGGGCGCGAAGGCATCGCCTTGGTGTTGGTCGGGAAGATATGGCCCAGCGCGATATAGGAGGGGGCCAGCTCGCGGGCCCGCATCAGCTCGAAGTAGCCGTGGGTGGAGATGCCAAGGCGCAGCCCCGCCGCCTGAATGGCGGCGAGATCGGCGGTCTCCATGTCCTCCTGCCCCAGATGCACGCCCCAGGCACCCGCCTCGATGGCCTGCTGCCAGTAGTCGTTGATAAAGAGCCGCGCCCCATGGCGGCGACCGAGCGCTACCGCATCACAAATGGCCGGTGCTACCTGAGCGGCGGGCAGATTCTTGATCCGCAGCTGGATGGTCTTGACCCCCTGCCCCAGCAGGCGGCGCAGCCACTTGACCGAGTCCACCACCGGATAGAGACCGAGGTTGGGTTCGGTCGGCGCGAAGGGACCATCCGGCAGACGGGCGCTGCTCGCTTCATAAAGCCCGAAACGACGGTCGAGCGGTGATCCTGCCAGCACGGCGCGGGGGAAGTGGGCAAGATCGGCGGGCCAGCCGAGATGGGCGATGGGGCCCGGGCCTGCGCCCACCCCCTGCGCCGCCGCCAACCCCTGTTGCAGGTAGGCGCGAGCGAGGGTGATGGCGTCCTCCACCGGATAATCCTGCGCTACCACGGCGGCGATGGCGCTGGCGTAGCAGCAGCCGGTGCCGTGGCCATGGCGGGTATCGAGGCGCGGCGCCGCGAGCCAGAATTCGCGGGTCTCATCCTGGTAGTAGTCCAGACACAGCTCCCCGCTCCACTCAAGATGACCCCCCTTCACCAGCACAGCGCAGGCGCCCAATTCACGCAGACGGCGGGCGGCGAGGCGCACCAGCTCGGGGCTGCTGACCGGCAGCCCGGTCAGGGCCTCCAGCTCGGGGCCGTTGGGGGTGATGAGCGACAGACGTGGCAGCAGCTGTTCGCGCACCGCCGCCAGCATATTGGGCTCCGCCATCGGGGTGCCGGTGCTGGCGATGGCCACCGGATCGTAGACCACGAAAGGGGGCTCGATGGCTGCCAGCCGGCGGGCCAGCACCTCGACGTGAAGCCGGGTCGGCAATAGGCCAATCTTGATGGCGGCGGGCGGCAGATCGACGTTAAGGGCGTCGATCTGGGCGGTGAAAGTCTGCATCAACACGGGGTCGACCATCTTCACCGCCACCGAGTTCTGGGCAGTGATGGCTGAGATGACCGAACAGCCGTGCACGCCGAGGTCGTGCAAGGTGTGCAAGTCGGCCTGAATGCCGGCACCGCCGCCGGAGTCTGAACCCGCTATGGTCCAGACCACAGGTCGCGAGTCCGTCACTGGCGACAGGTCGGCGGGGCTGACAGCCCCGCTTGCGCTGCTCACGCCTCCTCCCCTGCGGCCTGTTTCAGTGCCGCCGCCTGATGGTAGATCTCGCCGCCAGTCTCCTTGAAAGTCTCCGCCATGCGGGCCATGCCGCTCTCCACCTGAGCCACCACCTGCTCCTGCTGGCCATCCATGCCGACCAGCTTGATTTCGACTGCCTCCAGTTTCGCCGCGTAGTCGCGCACGTCCTGAGTGATCTTCATGGAGCAGAACTTGGGCCCGCACATGGAGCAGAAGTGGGCCACCTTGCCGGACTCCTGCGGCAGGGTCTCGTCGTGGTAGGCGCGGGCAGTGTCGGGATCCAGCGCCAGATTGAACTGATCCTCCCAGCGAAACTCGAAGCGCGCCTTGGACATGGCGTTGTCGCGGATCTGGGCGCCCGGGTGACCCTTGGCCAGATCGGCGGCGTGGGCGGCGATCTTGTAGGTGATGAGCCCCTGCTTCACATCCTCCTTGTTGGGCAGACCCAGATGCTCCTTGGGGGTCACGTAGCAGAGCATGGCGCAGCCGTACCAGCCGATCATGGCGGCGCCGATGCCGGAGGTGAAGTGATCGTACCCCGGCGCGATGTCGGTGGTGAGCGGGCCCAGGGTGTAGAACGGCGCCTCGTGACAGTGCTCCAGCTGCTCGGTCATGTTGCGCTCGATCATGTGCATCGGCACGTGACCCGGCCCCTCGATCATCACCTGCACGTCATACTCCCAGGCGATCTTGGTGAGCTCACCCAGGGTGCGCAGCTCGGCGAACTGGGCCTCGTCGTTGGCGTCATAGACGGAACCCGGACGCAGACCATCGCCCAGCGACAGGGCCACATCATAGGCGGCGCAGATCTCGCAGATTTCGCGAAAGTGCTGGTAAAGGAAGTTCTCCTTGTGGTGGGAGAGGCACCACTTGGCCATGATGCTGCCGCCGCGCGAGACGATGCCGGTAAGGCGTTTGGCGGTCATCGGCACGAAGCGCAGCAAGACGCCGGCGTGGATGGTGAAGTAGTCCACCCCCTGCTCGGCCTGCTCCAGCAGGGTGTCGCGGAACAGCTCCCAGGTGAGGTCTTCGGCGATGCCGTTGGTCTTCTCCAGCGCCTGATAGATGGGCACGGTACCGATGGGTACCGGGCTGTTGCGCAGGATCCACTCGCGGGTCTCGTGGATATAGCGACCGGTGGAGAGATCCATCACGGTGTCGGCGCCCCAACGGGTCGACCAGACCAGCTTCTCCACCTCCTCTTCGATGCTGGAGGTGACCGCCGAGTTGCCGATGTTGGCGTTGATCTTCACCAGGAAATTGCGGCCGATGATCATCGGCTCTGCTTCCGGGTGGTTGATGTTGCTGGGGATGATGGCGCGACCGGCGGCCACCTCATCGCGCACAAACTCGGGGGTAATGTTCTGGGGCAAACGGGCACCGAAATCGCGGCCCGGATGCTGGGTGCGCAGGAGCTCGGAGCGCACCCGCTCGCGCCCCATGTTCTCGCGAATGGCGATAAATTCCATCTCGGGGGTGACGATACCGGCACGGGCGTAGTGGAGCTGGGTCACCCGGCGACCCGGCTTGGCACGGCGCGGCTTTGGCAAGTGCTCGAAGCGCAGGTGATCCAGCCCCTCATCGGCCAGCCGCTCCTGAGTGAAGGTGGAGCTGAGCCCAGGCAGCTCGTCGGTGTCACCCCGCTCCAGCACCCAGTTCTCCCGCAGGCGCGGCAGGCCGCGGCGCACGTCTATGGCGACCCCCTCCTCCCCGTAACGGCCAGAAGTGTCATAGACCGGCACCGGCTCGTTGGGCTCGAACCGGGGATCTTCTTTGGTGCCACCGACGAAGGTGTCGGCCAGCTGGATCTCCCGCAGGGGCACACGGATATCGGCGCGGGAGCCTTCAATAAAGATGCGGCGGGAGTTGGGGTGAGCCATCCCCTTGAGGCTGTCGATAAAAGCCTGGGCGCTGGAGCGCTGCTCGCGGCGGCTGGATTTGGCGGTATCAGATACAGAAGTAGACATAGCAAAACTCACATTAACTGGTTGAAGTTATGGGTATTTGCTTGTCTGGAGTTCGAGGAGAAGATGAACTTGCGGCGGGGTGTGCTCGGGGGAGTGAGTCGGGCATGGATCTTCCCTGCTCTGCCATCCCGGTGTTTCCCTAGTCTGGAAACCCGGCGCCCTATGGACAACCGGACGGGACAGCCTCCCCCTCTGTGCGCCTGAACCATCGCGGGCGGAACCCTTGATGGGTGGGGCTCTGCTCCTGCTGAGCGAGGGTGTGCCCCGGCGCGGTAACCCGCAAGTTACCCTTGTTTCCCTTCGCAGGTCTTAACCTGATCAGGTTCCACGGATCCCGAATTAACGGTCTCAGCTTAGCGTCGTTCGACGGTCAGCACTCCGACAAGATGGCGCCAGTATAAGTGGGGAAATGGAAAGTACAAGCCTTTAACAAGCCTGACCAGTACAAACAACAACCGGGCCAGAGGCCCGGTTCTATTACCGCAACACGCAGTTGTTATTGATTGGCAGCGGGTGTCACGCTGAGGCTGACGTTGCTGAAGCCAAGCCCGGAGAGCTCTTGCGCATCGAGCGGGATCTCCAGCCTCAGGCCCTGGCCTGCGCCGTCCACGCTGCGGGTACGACGCACCTTGCTGTCTGCCGCGAGCGGCACCGGAGCACCGATCTCGATGTTGCCGGCAAACTGGCTCTCGGCACTGAAATCGCCGGTGATCCCCGCCCGCACCGGGCGCAGCACTCTGGCCAGGTTGTTCTGCATGGTAGACAGGCCGTTCTGCTGGATGGTCCAGTTCCAGTCCCACCACTTCACTTCACCCGGGATGTAACGCTTGTCCCACTGGTAGCGAATGCTGCTCGCCTTGTCCTTGTACGGCCCGATGACGAAAGTGTGGTTCCAGTTCGGGCGGTTGTCCGGATGGGTATACCAGGCATTGCCGCCCCAGCGCAGGAAGCCACTCAGGGTCAGGTCATAGCTGACATCGGCCTTGAATTCATAGGGATAGGAGATGTCAGCCTTGTAGAGCTCGATCTTCACCGGGATCTTGGAGCGGGCCGGCACCGTCGGCCGCACAGATTGCGACAGGGAGGTGGTGGTAGAGCCCCCGTTCTGGGAGGCCCAGGACTGGTTGGCCGCAATCTCGATGGAGAGTTCGGTTTCCCCTACCAGTGGCCACTTGAACTTGTTCTTGGTGGTCACCTTCTCGCTCAGGCCATAGGTATTGGTCTTGGACCAGTTGGTGGCGGTATCGTAACGCAGGGTGACATCATAGCCGGATTGCGGGGTGTCGCTGTCGTTGATCGCCCAGCCCACCACCGTCTTGACCAGCTGGCGATCAGACTGGGTCACGTCACCATGTTTGAAGCTGTCAGGGTCCAGGTTGTACGCAAAGTTGCTGACCTTGATGGCCGTCTTCTCGCCACAACGATACCCCTCGCAACCGCCGTCATTGTTGCCACGGATCACCCAGCCATCGCCATCACGGGTCACGTCCATGTCTTCACCGACATATTGGCTGTGATTGCCGCCCACCCAGGCATAACCAAGATAATGCGCCAGATAGCTGGTTGGCTTGATGAAATTCGCGCTGTCGTGTACCAGTCGCCACTGCACGTCCACCTCGTCACCGTCTGGAATATCCAGGGCTGACAAGGTTGGTATTTCTCCGGTGACAGGATTGACTGGGTAACACCAGGTAGTGGACGCCGAACCCGGTTTAATTTCACCGTTATAACCCGGCCCCATTATTACCCAGCCATTGGCCAGACCGCTTATTTGCCACTGCCCCATCATATTGACAATATTGCTTTTAACGCTCTGGGCTTCCTCTCGAGTAATAGGGCGATACTTGTCGCCACAAACTTCCTGGCCCAGTGAGAACAGGCGTAGCTGGTCTGGGTAGACGGGCTCTGCCGCATAGGCCTGTGCCATCAGCAGGCCGGATATGATCAATGACAAGCCAGTGACTTTTAGTTTTTGCATAGCAACCCCAATATATTGAACATTGACATACATTCACCAGCGCTTATATATCGGCAGGTGACATGTGAGTACGACAATATCAGTCACATTGGCTTCAATATGCGATCCAGACCACATTTCAATGCATGTATAATATTAATAAAACAATAAGTTGAGGACTTCCAATATTAACAGAAATGATATCAGAGCATTCACTTTATTATTTTATTCGTCATTTATTCATCCCCATAAATATACGTAAAAATGATATTCCTAAATTAGGAATATCGATACAATGGTATTAGACGGAGTGATCCTTATTCCAGTTCATCCTTCGGACTGGCGATCAGGACCCAGCCACCCGACCTGCTTCCTCACGCCTGAGTTACAGATCGGTGGGATTTGTCGGCAAACTGCTCTTGAGTGCAGATGATACAGAGAGGATCGAGATCTTCTGCGTCACCGGCCCCACCACTCTGGCCTGCCACCAATGTAACGGTTCAGGTTTTCCGGATTGACGCTCTCAGCCCGGTGTCGCTAGACGGCTAGAGATGGCGCCTGCATGTAAGGCCCACTTTCCAACCCAACCATGGATTTTTCACTACAATGGATGCAGTTCATTAACACAAGGATGATGTTTATGATGATGAAGCACGTATTCCTGTTAAGCCTCGTCTGCACCGGACTATATGGTTGCAATGGTAGTGGTGGCAGCAGCAAAACACTGGCGGAACAACTTGATTATGATCCAACGACACAAGTCATCGAAGATGATATTCATGCTTCCGTATTTATCTCCGCCTTGGATCTGACAGGCCTGGATACAAGTAAAATAAAAAACATCTCGTTTAATATAAAAACAAAAGAGGGTAATCATGCCAAGTCGGTCTCCGCAACCTATGACTGGAACTACCTGTCAAACAACAGCCTATATGACACGACAAGTAACAGGATACAAATTCCTGTATTTGGTCTTTATAGCAACTACCTCAATGAACTGACGATAAACATACAATTCACTGATAGCAGTACTTACTCATTTAAGAAGACAATCGCAACGGCAGCCTATGTAGACAGCATAGGAATTTATGACAACGTAGGTATCAGCATCAAGCCGAGTACAACACCGACCTATAGCTACTTTTATCTAAAGGGGTCAAAAAAATCTCCCATCATCATGGATATAGATGGTGAGGTCCGTTGGGATGCTGACATAAAAAGAGCTTCAGGATCATCTATTTTTTTGAACAATATCTTCCTGACTGGCAGTACAAAAAACAAAGCCGTCGATACATTATCCCTCTATGGAAAAATGGATTCATTTACTGTTGATGGAACGGCCATGGGTAGTGATGCCTATTTCCACCATAATATTGATCAAGGAAAAACAGGTGTGTTGATTGAGCTGGATGGCACGACTAGCGGAGCATTGAAAATAGAGTCATATTTAAGTGAAATAGATAGCAAGGGCAAAATAATCAAAGAATGGGATCTGGGGAAAATCTTTTCTGAGTACATGTTGCAAGAGGGAGACGACCCCAGCAACTTTGTCAGAGATGGCGTGGACTGGTTCCACATGAATGCGGCCATCTACAACCCTGCCGATGATACTCTGGTAATCTCCAGCCGGGAGAATTTTGTCGTCAAACTAGACTACACCACCGGCAAGCTGATCTGGTTGCTGGGAGACGAGACCAAACACTGGTACTCCTACCCTTCCCTGCAAAAGATCGCACTGTCACTCTCCTCCGGGCAAACCCCGATAGGGCAGCATGCCGTCTCCATAACCAAAGCAGGAGAGTTGATGTTATTCAATAATGGATTCAGGAGCCTCAACAACCCTACCGGCACCCCAACCGGTATAGATCTAACCACCAGTCAGACGGCCATCTTTGCGATCGACAATCCAAACAAGACGGCTCAGGTAGCTTGGAGTTTTGACGATGGCATCTATTCAGATGTCTGCTCCAGCATTTATGAAGACAAGCTGGCTGCCCAAGGCGATTTTCTCATCAACTATGCGGCAGCTGACAACCGAACCAGGGTTGTCATTCAGGGGATAAACAAGAACAAACAGAAACTGTTCGAGTTTACCTATCCGAGCCCGGCTCCCTGTGCCACCTCCTGGAACGCCATCCAGATCCCCCTCGAAAACATCCACTTCCAATAAATGGCGGAGCAGCGCCCCCGTGGCGCTGCTTTTTATTCATCTTCCGGATTGGCGATCAGGATCTCGGTCAGGCGGCCCTGCTGGTTACGACTGAGCACCAGCTTGCGGCCCGGTTGCAGGTCGGCCGGGCTGCCGTTCAGCCAGCGGGTGTCGTCATCGAAGGCCAGCACGCCGAGCCCCTGCAGCCGCAGGGCGCGGCCCGTAACCGCCAGCAAGGAGGCTTCGGCCCGGCGCCACTGGCTGGTCGGCAAGAATCCGGCGATGGCGTCGGCCATGCCGATCCGCTCGGCGACTCCGTCACGACTGAGGATGGCCAGACGCATGCCGGGTCTGAGCTCATCGTTGCCTGCCACCCCGCTCAGCGCGGCGTTGCCGAGTTCGAGTTCGGCGCCCTGAAACTGCAGGCGCAGGCCATCGTTGTGTTCCAGCTCCACCAGCCAGAGCTCGCCATCGGCGGCCAAGGCGCAGAGCGGCAGTGTCAGCAGCAGGAGGGAAGTGCGTGTCATAGCAAAAGGCCCATGGTCAAACCGTGCGAGGTTTAACTATGGACCCAGCTGTACCATTTTTCCGCCAGCACCACGCTGGCCTGGCTCAGTCATCCTCGCGGCAGCGGCTCAGGCGCATGCCGTCAAACTTGCACTCCAGCTCCAGCCAGCGTCCTTCGAACGGGGCCAGGCTGTCGTCCGAGGTGACATAACCCCAGATCCGCCCCTGCTCCACCGGCCCTTCCAGATCCATCTCGTCATCCTCCTCCAGCTTCTCGACCTCCCGGATCAGCCGTAGCTCACCCTCGACCACCCCTTCCAGGTCGACCCAGGTACCGCCGAGATCGTCCTCTCTCAGCCCGTCCTTGAAGCGGGTCTGTTCGTCGAGCACAAAGGGAATGCCGTTGACCATCAGCTGGCCCAGCTGCCAGGTGGTGCGGCCGGTCAATTTGAACTCCGCCGACTGCGCAGCGCCGAATGGCAGCAAGATCAGCAGCAGGAGAGTGCAGAGAGACTTCTTCATCGGGGATCCTCGGGGTTACACTGCCACACAGGATGCCTTATCCGGTGTGAGATGACCGTGAAATGCCGGTCAAGACCAGGAGATCAAAGCATGAAAATACTGGTGGTGGAAGACAATCCCCAGGTCGCGGAAACCATCATGGATTATCTGGAGCTGGCGGGCCACCGGCTGGACTGCGCCTATCACGGCCAGGCGGCCCTGCAGTTGCTGGCCGAGCAGCGCTTCGACGTCATCATCATGGACGTCATGATGCCGCGTCTCGACGGCCTCAGTACGGTGGCCCGCCTGCGGGAGCAGGGGATCCCGACCCCAGTGCTGTTTCTCACCGCCCGCGACAGCCTGGACGACAAGCTGGCGGGCTTCAAGGCCGGCGGGGACGACTATCTGGTCAAGCCGTTCGCCATGGAGGAACTGGAAGTGCGGCTGCAGGCGCTGGCCCTGCGCGGTCCCCGCAGCGACATGGGGGCGCTGTGCGTGGGCGAGCTGACTCTGGATCCCGCCAGCGGCCGCGCCACCCGGGCCGGGATCGAGCTCAAGCTCGGCAAGATCCCGTTCCAGATCCTCACCCTGCTGGCCCGCCGGGCTCCCGCTCTGGTTACTCGCCAGGAGGTGCTCGACACCGTCTGGGGCGACGAGGAGCCCGACTCCGACGCCCTGCGCAGCCACATCTATGCCCTGCGCAACGCCCTCGACAAGCCCTTCCCCGCTCCCATGCTGGAAACCCTGCACGGCCAGGGCTATCGGCTGGTGACCCCATGATGAGCCGCCAGCGCTGCCTGAACCTGCCTGCCGGGAGGCCGTCATGAGCCTGCCCAGCTTGCGCCGTCGCCTGATCCTCACCCTGAGCGGCGCCGGCCTGCTGCTGCTGGTCATCATCAGCCTGCTGATGGTGGTGGCCGAGGACAAGATGGAGGAGCTGAGCCTGCGCCACTGGCTGGAGGCCGAGGTGACCCGCTACAGCGACGACTGGCTGCGGCTCGGCATGGCGGCCCCCGCCCCCAGCCCGCGCCAGTTCTCCAGCTACTGGACCGAGGCCGGCCGCCTGCCGGTCTGGCTCAAGCCCTACCAGCGCCCGGGCTTCTACGAACACGTGCTGGGGGACGAGGACAAGCACTTCCTGGTGCGGCCCCATCCGTCCGGTAAGGGGCTGCTCTACCTGGTGTTCAACGACGATGCCGACGACTACCTGGATCCTTACGAGGATCAGCTGCACCTGGCGACCCGGCTGATCGGGCTGGCCCTGCTGCTCGGTTGCATCGGCTTCGGCATCTGGCTGGTGCGCCACATCACCCGGCCGCTGCAGCGGCTGCAGCAGCGGGTCGCCCACCTCACCCCGGATCAGGCCGACTTCGTGCCCGACGCCCCCTGGCAGGAGCTCAGAGACATCGAGCTGGCGCTGCTGGCTGGCAAGCAGGAGGTGGCCGCCGTGTTTGCCCGCGAGCAGGAGTTCAGCCGCTTCGCCAGTCACGAGCTGCGCACCCCCAACATGGTGATCCAGGGCTCGGCCGCCCTGCTCGGCAAGGTGAGCGATCTGCCCGCACCCGCCGCCCGTGCCACCACCCGCATTCGCGCCGCCGCCGACGAGATGGCGCTGCTCACCGAAACCTTTCTGCTGCTGGGTCGCAAGGAGCCGGTGGAGCGCCCGCCCCAGCAGGTGGCGCCGCTCATTCGCCAGGAGCTGGGCCGCCTCGCCCCGCTGCTGCAGCGGGAGGAGCTGGATATCCGGTTGCAGCTGGACGATGAGAGCGAGGCGCTGGCCCCCCTCTCCCTGCTCGCCATTGCGCTCGGCAACCTGCTGAAGAATGCCCTCAGCTACGCCGATGGACACATCGACATCGAGCTGGCCGGCCCCGTACTCACCATCAGTAACCCCACCGCCGCCGCGCCGGACCAGATCCTCGGTTACGGCTGCGGCCTCACCATCATCCAGCGCATCTGCGAGAAGCTGGGCTGGCAGATAGAGACCCGGCTGGAGGGCGGCATCTTCAGTGCCAGACTGGCGATGCGGGAGTAAAAACAACAAGGCGCCCGAGGGCGCCTTGTTCATTGTTTCAATCACCAAAACCGGCCAAAAGGCCGGTTTTGCATTCAGGCCGCGCTCTTGCTGACAGACGCCACCTGTGGACGACCCTGCAGGCGATCCCAGAGGGCCGCCAGCAGCAGGGCACACAGCGAGGGCGGCAGCCAGGCCAGCCCCTGCTCATTCAGGGGCAGGGCGAGGCTCCAGGCCGGCAGCAGGCCGGCAAGGGCCGAGGCCTTGAGCCCGTCGATCAGGCCGAACAGCAGGCTGATCAGCATGACAGGCCCCACCACGCGGGTGCCGTTGCCCCACCAGCGCAGGGTGAAGCTCAGCACCACCAGCACGATGCAGGGGGGATAGATGGCGGTCAGCACCGGCACCGAGAGCTGGATCAGGTGGCTCAGCCCCAGGTTCGAAACCAGCATGGAGAAGCCGCCCAGCAGCAGCACCAGAGTGCGGTAGGAGAGCGGCAGGTACTGGGCGAAGAACTCGGCGCAGGCACAGGTCAGGCCGACGGCCGTCACCAGACAGGCGATGAAGATGAGCAGTGCCAGGAAGCCGCTGCCCATGTTGCCGAAGGTGTGCTGGACGTAGGCGTGCAGGATCTCGGCGCCATTCTGGGCATGGGGCACCAGTTCACCGCTCACCGAGCCCAGGCGGAACAGGCTGAGGTAGACCAGCGTCAAGCCCATCCCGGCGATGAGGCCGGCCAGTACGGTGTAACGGGTCAGCAACTTGGCGCTGCTCACCCCGCGCGAGCGGGCCGCATTGACGATGACGATGCCAAACACCATGGCACCCAAGGTGTCCATGGTGAGGTAGCCATTGACGAAACCGTTGGAGAAAGGCTGATGCTGGTAGCTTTCGACGGCAGGGATGGCAGAACCGGCAGGCCACAGCAAAACGGCGAGGCCCAGCGCCGCCAGCGCCAGGATCTTGATCGGCGCCAGCACGTGGCCCACGGTGTCGAGCAGCCGGCCCGGATAGAGAGAGATGCCGATCACCAGGCTGAAGTAGACCAGGCTGTAGATCAGCAGGGCCGAGCCATCGTCGCCAAACAGCGGCGCCAGCCCCACCTCGTAGGAGACGGTCGCCGTACGCGGGGTGGCAAACAGCGGTCCCACGGCCAGATAGCAGACGGTGGCCAGCAGCAGCCCGGCCTTGCGGCCGATGGGCGCACTCAGGGCATCCACACCGCCCCCGACCTTGGCCAGCGCCACCACGGTGAGCACCGGCAGGCCGACTGCCGTCAGCAGGAAGCCGGCGGCGGCGCCCCACACCTGTTCACCGGCCTGCAACCCCACCATGGGCGGGAAGATGATGTTGCCGGCACCGACGAAGAGCGCGAAGGTCATGAAACCCAACGCGACTATGTCTCTGGATGTTAATTTTTGGTTATTCATGCTGCGTAATCTGCCTATGACAATGTCAAATCATGACGGAAGTCGGCACGAATGGTTTATTCGTGCAAAAAATCCGCAGATAGTTTTATTAAATTTTTATGTTTCGCGACCTGCGAAGGGCGACAAGTAGAGCGTTTGTGCCAACTGGAGGCAAGTGCGGCACGGCAATCCAGTCACTTCATCCAGAAAATAATTAAGCAATGGTGTTTGATATTGGTGTGGTGCAATTTTGCAACAGATGATAACGCCGCAACCAGCGTCATTTGTTACCTGTCTTGCCGTTCGCGGCACCCGCAGGTTCAAGCCACCCTCCCAGCCGAGCGATGAGCACAAAAACAACAGGGCGCCCGAAGGCGCCCTGTGTGATGGAGTGGCGGCAAGCCCGGCGTCACTCCGCCGGCTTGTGCTTGCGACTCGCCTTGAGCTCGAGAAACTCGATGATCTTGCCGGCCACGTCCTTGCCGGAGGCCGCTTCCACCCCTTGCAGACCGGGGGAGGAGTTCACCTCCAGCACCAGCGGGCCGCGGGCACTGCGCAGGATATCCACCCCGGCCACGTCCAGCCCCATGATCTTGGCGGCCTGTACCGCGGTGGCCCGCTCTTCCGGGCTTATCTTGATCGCCTCGGCGGTGCCGCCCCGATGCAGGTTGGAGCGAAACTCCCCCGGCTGGGCCTGGCGGCGCATGGCGGCCACCACCTTGCCGTTGACCACCAGACAGCGGATATCGGCGCCGTTGGCCTCGCGGATGTACTCCTGCACCAGGATGTTGTTGTTGGTCTGGATGAAGGCCTCGATCACGCTCTCGGCCGCTTTCTGGGTCTCGCACAGCACCACGCCGATCCCCTGGGTTCCCTCCAGCAGCTTCACCACCAGCGGCGCGCCGCCCACCATGGTGATGAGGTCGGGCACGTCGTGGGTGCTGTGGGCATAGCCGGTCACCGGCAGGCCGATGCCGTGGCGGGAGAGCAGCTGCATGGCCCGTAACTTGTCGCGGGAGCGGGAGATGGCCACCGAGCTGTTGAGCGCCATGGTATTCATCATCTCGAACTGGCGCAGCACGGCGGTGCCGTAGAAGGTGATGCTGGCCCCGATGCGCGGGATCACCGCATCATAGCTCTCCAGTTCCCGTCCTTCGTAGTGGATGGAGGGGTTGTGGGAGGCGATGTTCATGTAACAGCGCAGGGTGTCGAGCACCTCGACCTGATGACCGCGTGCCTGCGCCACCTCGACCAGACGGCGGGTGGAGTAGTTGTTGGGCTCACGGGATAAAATGGCGATCTTCATGACAATTCCGCTAGAAGGCAGTGCCTGGGCAGGATGGGGCGGGAGAGTATAAGGTGCCACAGCGCCAAGACAACGCCAATTGTTTCTCCTGACAACAAGACAAACCACACAGAAACCTGCGCTGTCATCCCACCGTCACCAGATTGTCAAACGGCGGCACCAGACTGGTCTGTCCCCCAGTACAGGATGCCGCCGTTGTTCATCTAGGATCAATCGGGATTGACCCGGTTGCCACCCCTTTAATGCAGGTTCGGCCCCAGCCAGCGCTCGGCTTCTGCCAGCGTCATCCCCTTGCGCTGGGCATAATCTTCCACCTGATCCTGCTGGATCTGCGCCACCGCGAAGTACTTGCTGTCGGGGTGGGAGAAGTACCAGCCCGACACCGCCGCCCCCGGCCACATGGCGTAGGATTCGGTGAGCTTCATGCCGATGGCCTGCTCCACCCCCAATAGTTCCCAGATGCTGCCCTTCTCGGTGTGCTCCGGGCAGGCCGGGTAGCCCGGCGCCGGGCGGATGCCACGATAGTTCTCGCGGATCAGCTCCTCGTTGCTGAGCGCTTCGTTGGGGGCATAGCCCCAGTGCACTTTGCGCACCTGCTCGTGCAGGTACTCGGCGAAGGCCTCGGCCAGGCGATCGCACACCGCCTGAATGAGGATGGCGTTGTAGTCGTCGTGCTCTGCCTTGTAGGCCTTGGCGATGGCCTCCTCGCCGATGCCGCCGGTCACCGCGAAGGCACCGACCCAGTCGGGCTTGCCGCTCTCCTTCGGCGCCACATAGTCTGCCAGACAGTAGTTGGGGAAGCCCTGCTTCTCGCTCTGCTGACGCAGATGGTGCAGCACCTTGCGCACCTCGCTGCGCGACTCGTCGGTATAGACCTCGATGCTGTCGCCCACGGCGTTGGCGGGGAACAGGCCGATGATGCCGGCACAGCGCACGCTCCGATCTTTTTCCAGCTGATCCAGCATGGCATTGGCGTCGGCGTAGAGGCGCGTGGCCTCCTCCCCCACCACCTCATCTTCCAGGATGCGGGGGAACTTGCCCGCCAGCTCCCAGCTCAGGAAGAACGGCGTCCAGTCGATGTAGGGGCGCAGCACCGAGACCGGCACATCCTCGAAGGTCTGCACGCCGAGTTCCCGGGGCTTGGGTGGCTGATAGCCAACCCAGTCCAGCTGATGACGGTTGGCACGGGCGTGGGCCAGACTGACCGGCTTGGAACGCGGTTGCTTGCGGGCGTGCTGCTCGCGGGCAATCTCGTACTCCTTGTCGATGCGGGCCACGAAGGCGGGCTTGAGCTCCGGGCTCAGCAGACTCTGGGCCACCCCCACCGCGCGCGACGCATTGGAGACATAAACCACCGGCTCGGAGTAGTTCTGCTCGATCTTCACCGCGGTGTGGGCCTTGGAGGTGGTGGCGCCACCGATGAGCAGCGGCAGCTTGAAGCCCTGGCGCTCCATCTCTTTCGCCACGTGTACCATCTCGTCCAGCGACGGGGTGATCAGGCCCGACAACCCGATGATGTCGGCATTGACCTCCCGCGCCGTCTTGAGGATCGTCTCGCAGGAGACCATGACCCCGAGATCGACGATCTCGTAGTTGTTGCACTGCAGCACCACCCCGACGATGTTCTTGCCGATGTCGTGCACGTCCCCCTTCACGGTAGCCATCACGATTTTGCCGTTGCTGGCACCGCCGGACTTCTCCGCCTCGATATAGGGCTGCAGGTAGGCGACCGCCCGCTTCATCACCCGTGCCGACTTGACCACCTGGGGCAGGAACATCTTGCCGGCGCCGAACAGATCGCCCACCACGTTCATGCCGTCCATCAGCGGCCCCTCGATCACGTGCAGCGGCTTCTCGGCCTGGCTGCGCGCTTCCTCGGTATCCTCCTCGATGAAATCGGTGATCCCCTTGACCAGCGCATGCTCCAGCCGCTTGCCCACCGGCCAGCTGCGCCACGCCTGATCCCGTGGATCCTCGGCCTGGGCACCGCCACCGCGATAGCGCTCGGCGATGGCCAACAGCGCCTCGGTGGCGTCCGGATTGAGGTTCAGCACCACCGCCTCGACCTTCTCTTTCAGCTCGGCGGGGATGTCTTCGTAGATGGCGAGCTGACCGGCGTTGACGATCCCCATGTCCATGCCGTTCTGGATGGCGTGATAGAGGAACACCGCGTGGATCGCCTCGCGCACCGGCTCGTTGCCGCGAAACGAAAACGAAACGTTGGAGACGCCGCCGGAGATCATGGCGTGGGGCAGGTTCTGCTTGATGTCCTTCACCGCCTCGATGAAGTCCACCGCGTAGTTGTTGTGCTCGTCGATGCCAGTCGCCACCGCGAAGATGTTGGGGTCGAAGATGATGTCTTCCGGCGGGAAGCCCACCCGATCCACCAGAATGCGGTAGGCGCGCTGGCAGATCTCGAACTTGCGGGCACGGGTATCGGCCTGGCCCACCTCGTCGAACGCCATCACGATGACGGCAGCACCGTAGCGGCGCAGCAATCTGGCCTGCTGGATGAACTTCTCCTCCCCCTCCTTCATGGAGATGGAGTTGACCACCGGCTTGCCCTGCACGCACTTGAGGCCGGCCTCCAGCACCTCCCACTTGGAGGAGTCGATCATCACCGGCACCCGGGCGATGTCCGGCTCGCCGGCAATCAGGTTCAAGAAGCGCACCATGGCCGCCTCGGCGTCCAGCATCCCCTCGTCCATGTTGATGTCGATGATCTGGGCGCCGCTCTCCACCTGCTGCTTGGCGACGTCGAGGGCCTCGTCGTAGAGCCCCTCCTTGATCAGCCGCTTGAACTTGGCCGAGCCGGTGACGTTGGTGCGCTCCCCCACGTTCACGAACATGGATTCGGGGGTGATGATGAGGGGCTCGAGGCCCGACAGGCGGCAGGCTACCGGCAGCTCGGGCAGGGCGCGCGGCTTGATGCCCGCCACGGCGTCCGCCATGGCGCGAATATGGGTCGGGGTGGTGCCGCAGCAGCCGCCCACCAGGTTGAGAAAGCCGCTCTGGGCCCACTCGCGGATATGCTCGGCCATCTCGACGGCATCGAGGTCGTACTCGCCGAACGCATTGGGCAGCCCGGCATTGGGGTGGGCGCTGACATGGGTCTCGCTGATGCGCGACAGCTCCTCCACGTACTGGCGCAGCTCATCCGGCCCGAGCGCGCAGTTGAGACCGAACGAAACGGGTTTGACGTGGCGCAGCGAGTGATAGAAGGCTTCGGTGGTCTGGCCGGAAAGGGTACGGCCGGAGGCATCCGTGATGGTGCCGGAGATCATCACTGGCAGGCTGTAGCCCAGCGCCTCGAACACCCCTTCCACCGCGAAGGCGGCGGCCTTGGCGTTGAGGGTATCGAAGATGGTCTCGATCAGAATGATGTCGGCACCGCCCTCGATCAGGGCGTGGGTCGATTCGGTGTAGGCGGCCACCAGCTGGTCATAGGTGACGTTGCGCTTGCCGGGATCGTTCACGTCCGGCGAGATGGAGGCGGTGCGGTTGGTCGGGCCCAAGACCCCGGCCACGAAGCGCGGCTTGTGGGGCTCTTTCGCCGTCCACTCGTCTGCCACCGCGCGCGCCAGCCGGGCAGCCTCGCGGTTGATCTCGGCCGAGAACGCTTCCATCTCGTAGTCGGCCATAGCGATGCGGGTGGCGTTGAAGGTGTTGGTCTCGAGGATGTCGGCGCCGGCGGCGCAGTACTGCTCGTGGATCTCGCGAATCACGGCGGGACGGGTCAGCACCAGCAGGTCATTGTTGCCCTTGATGTCGGTGTGCCAGTCGGCGAAGCGCGCGCCGCGATAATCGGCCTCACCGAGCTTGTAGCCCTGGATCATGGTGCCCATGGCGCCATCGATGATCAGGATCCGCTCCTTGAGACAGGCTTCCAGTTTGTTTGTCACATCCGACTTTTTGTTCGACACCGCTCGTTCCTCTTACATCCATGCAACTGCGTAAACAGCATCCTAACAGCAAACAAATCAAATGGAAATCTAGCCGTCTATCTGTCTATATCAGCGACCTATATACTCATAAATAGGTAATGAGTAACATGTGACCCAAGAGTACCCTATGCCCGTCCTCAATCCGGACACGTGCTTGCTGTTTACTAAAGAGAAAAATAACTATGAGCGTCTACTACACACTCTGCTTCCTGGCAGCGTTGGCGATCTTTATCGCCTTTGCCAATCAGTATGTTGTGAAGATCCAGACCACCATCGCCATCACCGCGGGCTCCATGCTGATCTCCGCGCTGCTGGTGCTGTTCGGTAAGCTGGGCTGGTTCAATCTGGAACCCCTGGCCGTCAAGACCATGGAGAGCATCGACTTCCAGAATTTCCTGCTGAAGGGGATCCTGGGCTTCCTGCTGTTCGCCGGCGGTCTCGGGATCAATCTGAAAGCCCTGCGCAGCCAGAAGTGGGAGATCACCATTCTCTCCATCGTGGCGACCCTGCTCTCCACCTTCATGGTCGGCTACGGCTTCTGGTTCATCGCCAAGCTGCTGGGCTGGGAGCTGCCGCTGGTCTATTGCATGCTGTTCGGTGCCCTGATCTCCCCCACCGACCCCATCGCCGTACTGGCCATCGTCAAGAAGATGAAGGCGCCGCCCCAGATCGCCATCCAGATCGAAGGGGAGTCGCTGTTCAACGACGGTGTCGGTCTGGTGATCTTCGCCACCGTGTTCGCCGTGGCGTTCGGCGGCGTCGAGCCCACCTTCGGCAGCGTGGCCGGCCTGTTCCTGCATGAGGCCCTCGGCGGCATCCTGTTCGGCGCCGTGCTGGGCCTCATCGCCCACGTGATGATCAGCGCCACCGACGATGGTTCGCTGGAGCTGCTGTTGACCCTCTGCATCCCCACCGCCGGCTTCGCCTTCGCCAACATGATCGGCGTCTCCGGCGCCCTGGCCATGGTGGTGACCGGCATCATGATCGGCAACTGGACCCGTCACTCCGGCTTCTCCGAGCAGAGCAGCCATCACCTGGATCACTTCTGGGAGTTGATGGACCAGTTCCTCAACGCCCTGCTGTTCCTGCTGATCGGTCTGGCGCTGGTGCTGCTGGATCTGGCCTGGCGTGACTGGATCCTGCTGGTCATCGCGGTACCGCTCTGCCTCGCCTCCCGCTTCATCAGCGTGTCGCTGCCCTACATGGCTTTCCGCCGCTATCGCAGCTACAACAAGTTCTCGGTGCGGATCCTCACCTGGGGAGGCCTGCGCGGCGGTCTGGCCATGGCCATGGCGCTGGCGCTCCCCTCCGGCGTCATGATGCTGCCGGAACACGGCGTCGACCTGCGGGAAGTGATCCTGGTGATGACCTACTCGGTGGTGATGTTCTCCATCGTGGTACAAGGCATGACCATCACTCCGATGATCACCGCCGCCAAGAAGGCCAGCGGCCACTATTGAGTCACCGGCTGACGTCACCTGGTGACGAAAAAGGGCTCCCTCGGGAGCCCCTTTTGTGGCCGACAGACGACCCTCAAGGAAAAACTGCAAATAATTGTTTGCTTTTTACTCATGTCGAGGAGAGAATGCGCGCCGGCTAGTTAATCAGCCCTGATTATGTTTACCCTGAAATGCTTCACCTCACGATGAATCCTGCCAGTACCCGCATAACCTTCTTCTGATTTACTCGCCTTGAGAACCGTTCAGGCTGTCTGCCTGCGTTGCCCGGCTCTCACGGTGCAGACCCGATCTGCCCACTCCCAAGTAGCATCATGCATCCGCGTGGTCCTTGGCGCATTCCTTGAAAGTGCAGACGCCCCTGAACCGGGCTGGGTATTCCTGCGCGCTCGTCCGCAATCGTGCTGACCGCGCCCATTGACCTGACATTTGCCAATACAAGGAGCAAACACCTAATTGATATAGAGAAATACCATGATGAAAGCAGTACAAACACACAAACCCCTGCGTCGCAGCAAACCCATCAACCTGCCCGTGCAAGAGCACGATGACGACGGGTTCCTGATCCAGTTCAGCACCCGCTTCAGCGGCGGTTTTGCCATCTCCTGTGACGGCATCGCTGGCGAGTTTTCCATCGAAGACCTCAACTGATCCTGCCTGCCCAACGGCAGCGCCCGATGCAGACAGGCCGCAACTCACGGCGGCCTCTTTGTCTCACTCCCGCAAATTTTCCCTGCATCACCTAGCCAGCATCCGCACTCTTGGCCGCTCTCAGACCCGGCAGGCCTGCGCTCCTTCCGCTTCCAGCAGCAGACACTCATCCGCATCCTCGGCCAGTTTGACCAGCCTGCTCTGCACCAGCCCCAGCTTGGCCAGCAGCGCCACCGAACGCTCGTTGCCCGGGGTGACGATGGCGACCACCCGCTTGATGCCGAGCCGCTCCCGACCATCCTGCAGCGCCGCCTGCGCCGCTTCGATGCCATAACCCTGACCGCGATAGGCGGGCAGGAAAGCGTAGCCGATGTCTTCACAAGGCAGGGTATCGCGCTTGATCAAGCCGCAGATGCCGAGCTTGGCGCCGTCGCTGCGCCGGGCCACCAGATAGAGGCCGTGACCGTGGCGGGCATAGCTGACCGCCGGCCCCTGCTGGATGTAGTTTTCGGCATCCTGCAGAGTGCGGATGCCCCGATCGCCGATGTAGCGGTGAAAGTCGGGGTCGTTGAGCAGTTCGACAATGAAGGGGGCATCGGCAATGGTCAGTTCGCGCAGTTCCAGGCGCTCGGAGAGGATCATGACAAGGGCTCGCATAGAAGAGACAGGCCCCAAGACTGCCCCCGCCACCGGCTATTGGCAAGGCCGCCACCATGAAAAAGGGCCGCAGTGCGGCCCTGGTCAATGAAATCAGCCGTGTCAGGCCGCCAGCAGCCCGGCGTAACCATTGCCCTGCTCGCGCAGCGCCACGAACACCGCCGCGCAGTCGGGCCAGGAGAGACCGACCCGCTCGGCCACCTGGGCGGGCCACTCGGGCGGCGCCTCGTCCCCCACGTCGGACTGCGCAGCTAGGGCGATGGCCAGATGGATGAGGGCAGCCTCGACAGAGAACTCCTTGGCCAGCAAGGGGTTGTAGTGATACTCCACCGCATGGCAGATGCTCAACGGGAATTGCCAGCGCCTGGCCATCTCGGCCCCGGTCTGGGCATAGTTGAAGCCGACTACCAGCTCCTCGGCCTTGGCGCGCCCCTTGCTGGGCTCCAGATCCTTGATGTGGTTCACCATGTTCTCCGGCAGCCCCACGTGCATGATGAGCCGCCCCATGTCGTAGAGCAGGGCGCAGGTGAACACCTCCTCCCCCTTCATGCCCTTGAGCTTGGCCAGCCGTCTGGCCAGTTCGGCCACGTCGAATACCTTGCCCCAGAAATGTTTGAGATCGATGCCGGGCACCGCATTGATGGAGCCGGTCAGGCCGCAGGCGAGCACCATGTTGCGCACCACGTCGACCCCGAGCCGCACCACGGCCTCGTTGACGGTGGCGACCTGGCGACTGCCGCCAAACTTGGCGGAGTTGGCCAGCCGCAGCAGCTTGGCGGAGATCACCGGATCCTTGTTGATCTTCTTGGCAATCAGCAGGATATCCGGCTCTTTCTCGTTGAAGGTCTGCACCAGTTCGCGCATGACTTCCGGCACGTTGGGCAGGTTCTGGGGCTTGGATAACAGCGAGTCTATGGTGGGCATATTGATATCCGTCCATGCGATTTTATGATGGTTGTTGTTTGCCGACAGCAAACCCACATTAATTATGGGTAACAAAAACCGCCCCTACCGAAATGTTTTTATCGAAATATTTCAATGCGTTAATAGCTATCTCGCTATACTGGCATCCTTTATGACATGACGAGGCACAGCACATGAGCGAACCCACCGAGTTCTTCGACGAACAAACCCTGCTGGAGATGGTCGACAACCAGCTGAGCGACGGCCACCCGCTGCAGGTCAAGGCGACCCTGATGCGGCTGGTGATGAAGGGCACGCCCCGTGAAGAGGCGCTGCAATATATCGCCTGTGCCCTGGGGGCCGAACTGATGGCGATGGAAGCGGATCAGGGCCCCTTCAACCTCGAGCGTTACGGCCAGTTTCTGGACTCCCTGCCCGAGATGCCCTGGGCCGAATAAACGCCCACTCCCGCCGCCGGCGACCCAGTCGCCGGCCGGCCCCCGTTAGGCAAGCCACCCCGCCAGCCATTATCATTACTGCCACCGGACAGCAGGGGAGCAAGCATATGCGCTGGCAAGATCGCCGTGAGAGCAACAATGTGGAAGACAGGCGCCAGCAGGGCGGCGGGGGCGGCATCCCCATCGGCGGCAAGGGGCGTCTGATCCTGCTGGTGGTGGTCATGGTGGCCGGCTACTACGGGGTGGACCTCTCCCCCCTGCTCAGCGAGCCGACCACCCAGAGCCAGCCCCAGCGTCAGGAGATGTCTCAGCCGGCCAAGGATCCCCTCGCCAGGTTCACCTCGGTGATGCTCGCCTCCACCGAAGATGCCTGGGGCGAAATCTTCCAGCAGAGCGGCAGCCGCTATCAGGCACCCAAACTGGTACTCTATCGCGGCGCAACCCGTACCGGCTGCGGCCAGGGCCAGTCGGTGATGGGCCCCTTCTACTGCCCGGCGGATCGCACCGTCTACATCGATCTCTCCTTCTATCAGGAGATGCGCGACAAGCTGGGGGCCGACGGCGACTTCGCCCAGGGCTACGTGGTGGCACACGAGGTGGGCCACCACGTGCAGAACCTGCTCGGCATCGAGCGCAAGATGCGTGAGCAACAGCAGGGGTTGAGCCGGGCCGAGCAGAACAAGCTGTCGGTCAAACTCGAGTTGCAGGCTGACTGCTTTGCCGGCGTCTGGGGCCACTACATGCAGCGAGAGCAGGTGCTGGAGCATGGAGATCTGGAAGAGGCGCTCAACGCCGCCCAGGCCATCGGCGACGACCGTCTGCAGCAGCAGAGCCAGGGCCGGGTGATCCCGGACAGCTTCACCCACGGCAGCTCGGCCCAGCGCTACGCCTGGTTCAAGCGCGGCTTCGACAGCGGCAAGCCCGCCAGCTGCAATACCTTCGCCGCCCGCTAGACGCCCAAAAGAAGGGCCGGATCCTTATAGGATCCGGCCCTTTTTCCATTCATGGGGACGTCAGTACTGGGAGTTGACGATCACCTCCTCCCCCAACGCCCCAGCCAGCGGCAGTGGCCGGTAGGTGGAGTTGGCCGAGCGCAGCAGCCGGATGCCGCGAATGCCGAGCTCCTGCGCCGCCTTGATGTCGCCATCGGCATCGCCGTAGAAGATCTTCATCTGCTTCTCCTTGAGCCACTGCACCTTGGTGTTCTGGCCCGGCTGATCGCCGGCGAAGATCACCGGGTTGAGCTGGTCGGCCGGAATGTTCATGGTCTGCTGCAGGGTCTGGCTGACGGTTTCGGTCTTGGTGGCCGAACGGCCGGTGACGAAGTAGATGTGATCGCCGCGTTGGAGGTGCATGGCGATGAGCGCCTTGCCCACCTCCTTCGGCACACTGAACGCGTCCCAGCCGTTGTTCATCTTCTCCCAGAAGGCCGGGTTCTTCAGGTAGCTCTCGTCATTGGGGGAGAACTCCTGCTTGCCGCGATAGAACCCCGGGCTGGAGAAGAGCAGGGTGTCGTCGATGTCGAAACCTACCGCCATCGGCGGCAACCCATCCAGGCTCCTGGCAATCTGCGTCACCGACACCCAGTGAATGGGGGCCTGCTGGGCCAGGGTCACCGCAGTGACACCGGCGGGGCTGACCGGGGCTTCGACCGCCACGGCGGGCAGGGTCAGGCTGGCGGCGACCAAGGAGGCAAGCAGGGCAAAACGGGGAGATAAGGACATGATACGGCTCGTGACATGAAGGAAACAGGGGGCCGATCCTGCCCCATGCCGGCCTCGGAAACCGTGAAACCCGCCACAAAACAGGGCCAAGTGGCACGCATCACCACGGCAAGCCCCCATCTTGGCGCAATCGCCAAACAGGATGGCGTGGGCACCAAGGCCGGAGCCGACGATGCGCCCCATACTGGCCACTCCCATCCACTCAGGAGCCCATCATGGATTACAAGCAACGGCTGCAAGCCTGCCTCAACCGGGTCATCTGCGACCCCGATTTCACCCCGGCCGAGCTCGATCACTGGTTCTGCCCGGACTATGTCCAGCTGGTGGATGACCAGCGGCTGGATCGCGCCGCCTTCGAGCAACACCTGCTGGTCCTGCGCCAAAGCCTGGCCCGCTGCGAGATCCACTTTGTCTCGCTGCTGGCCGAGGGAAACCGGGTCCACTCCCTGCATCGGGTGCGGGCCTGGCGTCACGACGGCACACGGATCGAGTGCAAGGTGAGCGCCCTGTTCACCTTTCAGGGCGAACGCCTGAGTCACACCGATGAGCTGACCTGCCTGCTGGCGGGGGAGCCAACCGACCGGGATCTCGGCTCCCGCCTCACGGCTCCGCCGGCTCCCGCAAGAAGCGATTGAAGGCGTGAGAAAAAGCGCTGAAATCCCCGTAACCCAGTTCGAGGGCTATCCGCGACAGCGGCTGGCCCTGTTGCTGCAACTGGCGGGCCCGTCCCATCACCACCTGTTGCCGCCATTGCCGAAAGCTGCAGCCCAGCTGCTGGCTGAACAGCCGGTTGAGGGTACGCACCGAGGCACCTGAATCGGCCGCCAGCTCCGCCAACCCGTATTCGATGGAAGGGTGCCTGCAGACCCGCTCCAACACCCGCAGCAGCCGCACGTCCAGCGCCGCGCTCAGCATGAATCCGGCCGCCACCGGCGCCTGTCGCAGCTCGGCCGCCAATACCGTCAGATAGGCATCCCTGAGCCCCGGCTCCGCCATGTCCGCCAGCCGCTCGAACAGGCCGGCCAGCAGCGGGCTCACTTGGTGGGTCGTCAGCTCGCTTCCCCCATCCAGGTCATCCAGATAGATCAGACTGAGCCGGGAGTGACGCAGCACCCTGAACTCATGGGCCAGCCCGGCCGGGATCAGGCAGAGCTGGCCCGCCACCAGCAGCACGCCTGCCGCCTCACTGCTGATCACGCCACCACCCTGATGCAGATAGCAAAACTGTGAGCCACCGTGACAGTGGAGGGCGGTGAGCGCGCCTTGCGGGTAGTCGCGATACAAGAGGTTCATGACGAACTTCCCAGGCCCAAGGCCCACCCACCAGCAGGCTCTTTCGGCACTTCTTGTCCCCCGCTCTCGTCCCGGTGGGCTATAACTGCTGTACGCCTTCTAATGACATTCAAATCAATTGCACCATTTATTGGAGATGCCATGGACGTGCACACCGCCGCTGCCCATTCGAATACAGTCACTCCCGCTTCACCCCAGGCCAGACTGGAGGCCGTCGACCAGCTGATGGCACGGCTCGAGCTCGCGCCAGACGGCTTGATCCTGGATGCCAACCCCCGTTTTCTCGCCATCATGGAATATCAGCTGGCCGAGCTCAAGGGTCAGCACTACAGCATGCTGCTCCCCGCACAGGCGGAAGAATCCGCCGACGAGGCTGCCCGTTGGCAGGCGCTGCGGACGGGACAGGCACAGGAGGGAGAGTTTCACCGGCTCGATCGGCAAGGACGGGACATATGGCTGCGAGGCAGTTGCAGCCCCCAGCTGGATGAACAGGGCGCGCTGGTCCAGGTCATCGAATACACCATGGATCTGACCGAGCAGAAGCAGCTGAACGCCAACTTCGAGGGGCAGCTCAACGCCCTGAGCCGGGTCATGGGCAAGGTGGAGTTTTCACTGGATGGCATCATCCTCGATGCCAATGCCCGTTTCCTAGAAACGGTGGGCTATCAGCTGGAGGAGCTGAAGGGCCAGCACCACCGGCTGCTGGTCGATCCTGACTACGCCCAGTCGGCCGACTATCGCAGCTTCTGGGAAACCCTGCGCCGGGGTGAATTCCTGGCGGGAGAGTTCTGCCGACTCGGCAAACAGGGGGAAGAGATCTGGATCCAGGGCTCCTACAACCCGGTGCTGGATCTCACCGGCAAGCCCAGCAAGATCGTCAAGTTTGCCACCGACATCACGGCCCAGGTGGCGCAGCATCGCCAGCTCAAGCGCGCCATGGAGGAGGCCGAAGAAGCCGCCAGGGTGCGCGAGGAACTACACAAGTCGCTGCAGGAGATGTCGACCCCGGTCACCCCCATCTGGGACGGGATCCTGCTGCTGCCGCTGGTGGGGATCATCGATTCCATGCGCACCGCCGACGTGATGAACAAGTCGCTCACCAAGATTGCCGAGACGCGGGCCCGGGTCTTCGTACTGGACATCGCCGGGGTCGCCACCGTGGATACCGGCGTCGCCAACCAGCTGATCAAGATCACCAAGGCGACCCAGTTCATGGGGTGCGAGGCCATCATCTCTGGCGTCTCGCCGGCCATCGCCCGCACCATGGTGGAGCTGGGGGTCTCTGTCGGCGACATCCGTACCACGGCGACCCTGCGGGATGCCTTCGAGATCGCCCTCAAGCGGGTTGGATCCACCCTCTAGGAGAGATGCATGCTGCTCAACAATGATCTGGGCATCGCCGACGTGGCCGACTGCATCGTGGTCAGCATGCGCCCCGACCTCGGTGACGAGGGCATGCAGCAACTGATGCAGGCCCTCTCCCAGCGGCTGATGCTGGGCCGCCAGCACGCGGTACTGCTCGACTTCTCCGGGGTCATGCTGCTCGATCACCACGAATTCAGGCAGGTTCGCAAACTGGCCGAGGTGTGCCGCCTGCTCGGTGCCGTCTGCCTGCTGGTGGGACTCAATGCGGGGATCGCCGCCTTTCTGGCGCTGGCCGATGCCGAGCCCGGGCCGCTGCGCTGCTTTCTCGACATGGACGATGCCTTCGCCCATGTTCGCACGACGCTCAAGGATGAGGAGTAGCGCATCATGCAGTTGGAACAGAGCGTGCAAGAGGCCAGCTACCCGCTGCGCCACGACATCGACCTGCACCTGACAGTGATGGCGGTACGCCGCCTCCCCTTCATCGCCAACCTGTCCGAGGTGGACCGTGCCATGCTCTCCACCGTGGTCTCCGAGCTTGGCAGCAACATCCTGAAATACGCCGAACGGGGGGAGATCACCCTCACCCTCCATCATCCCAGAGGGCGCCCCTGCATCGACATCGTCGCCCGCGATCAGGGCCCCGGCATTGGGGACGTGCATCAGGCCATGCAGGATCACTACAGCACCTCGGGTACCCTGGGCCTGGGCCTGCCCGGCGTGCGCCGCATGATGTCAGAGCTCACCATCAGCACCCCGCCGGAAGGGGGGACTCTGGTGCAGGCCCGCAAGTGGCTGGGCGCGGCGCCTCTGGTATCCAGGCCAATCGCCCCCCTCGCCTGTGCCGGCCAGCTGCACGCCGGCCTGCAACTAACATGGGCCAGCGAGAACCGCCCCTGCTATCCGGAACGGGTCTCCGGCGATCTGGCCTTCATCCGGCCGGGGCCGGAGGGGGTATCGCTGATCCTGATCGACGTGAGCGGCCACGGCACCTCGGCCAACAAACTGGTACAGGTGCTGGAGGCGGCGCTGCAGCAAACCCGCGAGCAGGAACCGGCCCGCCTGTTGCAACTGTTGCACCAGCACTGCATCGGTACCCGGGGCGCCGCCGCCGGCGTGGCCTTGGTCAACGGCGAACGGGGTGAGCTGAGCTATGCCGGCATCGGCAATACCCGCATCTGCCTGCGTGGCCGCGAGCCCTGGCGCGGCATCTCCCGCGATGGGGTGCTGGGAGAACGCTTTCCCACCCCCTTGCTGCAACGCCAGCCACTCGTCGCGGGGGACGTGGTGATGCTCTATTCGGACGGTATCAGCGAATCCCTCAACCTGCGCGACGGTGCGCTGGATCTGGCCGCCGAACCCGCCCAGCTGGCACGCCAGGTGATCGCCCACAGTGGCCGCAGCACCGACGATGCCAGTTGCATCGTGCTGCGGGTACAGGCGGGGGAGGAGAACTAGATGCGGCAACTGATCGGCGAAACCTTGCTGTCAGGCCCGGCGGCGGCACTCACCGCCCGGCGCAAGGTGATCCAGGTACTCACCTGCCTCGACAGAAGCCCCACCTTCGTGGCACCGCTGGCAGGCGCCACCTCCGAGCTGGTACGCCAGCTGGTGGCGAACGCTGAGCCGCTGCAACTGCAGGTGTGGCTGGAGCCGCACGCGCAGGAGTTGTGGCTCTCGCTCTCGGCTGATGCCCCCTTCTCCCCCGAGCCGGACGGCCGCCATTCACGTGGCATCCGGCTGGTAGCGCACGCGGACAACGCCATCGCCCTGGTCTACCGCCTGCCCCGCTGGCCCGATGAACCGCTGCTGCAACAGATGCAGCGGCAGTTCGCCGAACCGACCCGGGACGAGCTGTTTGCGGTAATGCAGGCCAAGAACCAGGAGCTGGAAGTGGCCTATGAGCTGGCGGAGGGCGCGACCCGGGCCAAGAGCGATTTTCTCGCCAACATGAGCCACGAGATCCGCACCCCCATGAACGCCATCCTCGGCATGTCCCATCTCGCCCTGCAGACCCGGCTCGATCCGCAGCAGTTCGACTACGTCAGCAAGATCCAGCGTTCGGCCCAGCATCTGCTCGGCATCATCAACGACATCCTCGACTTCTCCAAGATCGAAGCCGGCAAACTGGATCTGGAGCGGATCGAGTTCGATCTCGACCATGTGCTGGAGAATCTGGCCACCCTGGTGGGCGAAAAGGCGGAGGCCAAGGGCATAGAGCTGCTGTTCGAGGTCGATCACCAGCTCGATACCCTGCTCTATGGCGATCCCCTTCGCCTCGGCCAGATCCTGATCAACTACGCCAACAACGCGGTCAAATTCACCGAGCAGGGGGAGATCCTGGTCAAGGTCAGCTGCCTGGAGAAACAACCTCAGGAGGTGTTGCTGCACTGTTCGGTACAGGACACCGGGATCGGCATGAGTCAGGAGCAGCAGCAGCGGCTGTTCCAGTCATTCCAGCAGGCGGACAGCTCCACCACCCGCAAGTACGGCGGCACCGGCCTCGGCCTCGCCATCTCCCGCAAGCTGGCGGAGCTGATGGGCGGCGAGGTGGGGGTACAGAGCGAACCGGGCCAGGGCAGCACCTTCTGGTTTACCGCCCGACTCGGCCGGGGCAGGCGCAGATCCCGCTATCTGCCGAGCCTGGATCTGCGCGGGCGCCGCATGCTGGTGGCCGACGACAGTGCCAGCGCCCGCACCATCATGGCCGCCCTGCTGCGCAGCATGAGCTTTGTGGTGGACACCGCCGAATCGGGCCAGCAGGCACTGCAGATGATCGCCGGCGCCGAGCAGGAGGGGCAGCCCTACGAAGTGGTATTGCTGGACTGGCACATGCCGGGGCTGGATGGCATCGAGACCGGTCGCCGCCTCATCGCCCGCGGCATGGGCCAGCGTCCCTACCGGGTCATGGTGACCGGCTACGGACGGGAGGAGGTCTTTCGCCAGGCCGATACTGCCGGCTTTGATCGGGTGCTGGTCAAGCCGGTATGCGCCTCCGTGCTGTTTGACACCGTCATCGGCCTGTTTGGCCAGCAAGCAAGCCCCCTCACCTTCAAGCCACCACAGGCGACCCATCACTACCGCTTCGACGGGCTCAGGATCCTGCTGGCGGAAGACAACGAGCTCAATCAGCAGGTGGCGCTGGAGTTGCTGCGGGCGGTCGGTGCCGATGTCAGCATCGCCGGCAATGGCGCCATCGCGCTGGAGATGGTGGCCCAGACCCACTACGACCTGATCCTGATGGACATGCAGATGCCGGTGATGGATGGCCTGGCCGCCACCCGGCTGTTGCGCGAGCGGGAAGACGTCGGACAACACACCCCGATCCTGGCGATGACGGCCAACGTCATGGCCGGTGATCGCGAACGCTGCCTCGCGGCCGGGATGGACGATCACATCGCCAAGCCCATCGACCCCGACAGGCTGTATGCGGCCCTGCAGCGCTGGGCCACCTCCTTCAGCCGCGAGGTCAGCAGCAGACTCACTGCCTCGCGCGCATCCCCCGCCACCGCTTTGCTGCCACAGCTGCGGGCGCTCGGCCTCAACGCCGAAACCGCCCTGCAACGCTTGATGCACAACTGGGAGTGGTATCGGGATCTGCTGCAACGTTTCGCCCGCCAGGGTAGCCAGCCGATGGAAAGCCTGCTGGCCGCCCTGCAGGCGAATGACCGGGAAGAAGCGCATCGACAGGCCCATACCCTCAAGGGCATAACCGCAACGCTGGGGGCCGGGTCGCTGCAGGAGGTCTCGGCCCGGCTGGAGAGCGCCCTCGCCCGGGGAGACGACGCCGCCAGCCTGCTGCCGCTGGCCGAACTGGGGCTGCAACAGCAGCAGCAACTGGCCGCCGGCCTGCTGACGCTGCTGCCGGCCCCTGCCGCCCCCGGCTTGCCGGAAGCAACCCCCGCCGAGCTGGCGCCCCTGCTGCACCAGCTGACCGGGCTGCTGCTGGAAGACGATGCGGAAGCCTTCATCCTGTTCCAGCGCAATCAGGCCAGGCTCGCCCCCCTGCTGGGCGAGGCGGCACCGGCCATGCACGATGCCATGACCCGTTTTCGCTTCGCCGATGCCCTGGCACATCTGCAACAAGTCCGGGCCCTCAGACCCGATCTGTTCAACCAAGAGTGAGGCCACCATCATGCTCAACTTGCTGGATCCCGATACCAAACCCACCCTGCTGGTGGTCGATGACACACCGGAAAACCTCTCCCTGCTCAGCGCCCTGCTCAGCCCCCACTACCGGGTCAAGGTCGCCATCAGCGGCCAGCGGGCGCTGGAGATCCTCTCGGCCGGCACCCGGGTGGACCTGATCCTGCTCGACGTGGTAATGCCCCAGATGGATGGCTATCAGGTGATGCAGGCACTGCAGGAGATGCCGCAGGCGCGGGAAATCCCGGTGATCTTCCTGACCGCCAAGGTGGAAGAGAGTGCAGAGGCGCACGGCCTGGCGCTGGGGGCCGTCGACTACATCCACAAGCCGATCACCCCCGCCATCGTGCTGGCGCGGGTCAGAAACCACCTGGAGCTGAAAGCGGCGCGGGATCTGCTGCACGACCAGAACGCCTTCCTAGAGCAGGAGGTGGAGCGCCGTACCCGGGAGAACGAACTGATCCAGAACATCACCATCCATTCCCTCGCCTCGCTTGCCGAAACCCGCGACAACGAGACCGGCAACCATATCCTGCGCACCCAGCACTATGTGCGGCTGCTGGCGGAGACCCTCTGCGAGCACCCCCGCTTTCGTGCCGAGCTGACCCCCAAGACCATCGATCTGCTGTTCAAATCAGCCCCGCTGCACGACATCGGCAAGGTTGGCGTGCCGGACCGGATCCTGCTCAAACCCGGCAAGCTGGATGCGGACGAGTTTGCCCAGATGAAGCACCACTCCATTCTCGGCAAGGAGGCCATCGTCCACGCCGAGGAGGCGCTGGGCGTGGAGGTGGAGTTTCTGCGGCTGGCCAAGGAGATCGCCTGCTACCACCACGAAAAGTGGGACGGCACCGGCTACCCCTATGGCCTGATCGGTGACGAGATCCCCCTCTCGGCCCGCTTGATGGCGCTGGCCGACGTGTACGACGCCCTCATCAGCAAGCGCTGCTACAAGGCCGCCATGTCCCACCAGGAAGTGGTGCCCATCATACTGGCGGGGCGGGGCAATCACTTTGACCCCGACATCACCGACGCCTTTGCCCGCATCCACCAGCAGTTCCACGAGATCGCCCTGCGCTACAACGACGACAAGGGCGAGCGGGAGTCCAACCGCGACTAGGCGGTGGCGGGCAGCAGGTCGGTGAAGACGAAGCCGTCCCGCTCCACCGTCTCCCCCACCCGGATGGCCAGCGGCCGCTGGAACATGGGGCCGTCCCAGGCCAGGGTATGAAACTCGCCGTTCTCGCCGCAGGGGTCCACTCCGGCGGGCAGGGCCGCCAGCAAGGCCGCGTCAAACTCATGCCCGCCGAGGGTGGCGGGCAGCTTGCGCGGATCCAGAGTGCTGATCCTGGCCCTGAGCCCTGCCGCCATCATCTCGCCAGCCAGCTCGTCGGTCTTGCTGCCCCACAGCGGAAACAGCGGCGTGATCCCCGTCCCCGCCAGCTGTTGCCCCCGATAGGCGCGCACATCCTCGAGGAAGAGATCGCCAAACGCCATGTGGCGGATCCCCTGCGCCACCACGTCCGCGATGAAGTCAGTCATGATGCGGGCGTAATCTTCATTGCTGCAGGGCCAGGGCAGGTCGATGGTGGTCAGCGGCAAGCCCACGCACTCGGCCTGTGCCAGCAGCAACTGCTTGCGCACCCCGTGCATGGCCACCCGTTCGAACGCCTGGTTGAGGGTGGTGAACAGCCCCACCACCTCGATGGCCGGATCCTGCCGCAGTGCGTGCAGCGCCCAGGCGCTGTCCTTGCCGCTGCTCCAGGAGAGCAGCACCTTGGTCTTCATATGATTTCTCCAGCTATCTTGAGGTCGGAGCCGGCAAGGCGCCGGCCATCGTCCCGATTATTCGCCCCGGCAGACGAGCCCGGCGCTTGAGCGTGTCGCTCCGTCTCGCTGCACCAAAAAGCTGCAAGACAGTGTTGCGAATTGTGCGATTTACATCACGGGATGCAAAAGCATACCCTCGGTAATGAGCGTGTCCCCTGCAAGGATGGGGGAACAATAACTAAAAAAACGATGGGAAACATAAGGATATGACGACAGTCACACCAGCTTACGACCACAGCCGTCCCCTCAACCGACAGGATTACAAGACCCTGAGCCTGGCCGCCCTCGGCGGCGCCCTCGAGTTTTACGACTTTATCATCTTCGTCTTCTTCGCCGTGGTGATCGGCGAGCTGTTCTTCCCGGCCGACATTCCCGAGTGGCTGCGCCAGTTCCAGACCTTCGGCATCTTCGCCGCCGGCTATCTGGCCCGCCCGCTGGGCGGCATCATCATGGCCCACTTCGGCGATCTCATCGGCCGCAAGCGGATGTTCACCCTCAGCATACTGTTGATGGCGCTGCCGACCCTGCTGATCGGTCTGCTACCCACCTACGCCACCCTCGGCATCGCCGCCCCCCTGCTGTTGCTGCTGTTGCGGATCCTGCAGGGGGCCGCCATCGGCGGTGAAGTACCCGGTGCCTGGGTGTTCGTGGCAGAACACGTGCCCGCCCGCCGGGTCGGTGTCGCCTGCGGCACCCTCACCGCCGGGTTGACGGCCGGCATCCTGCTCGGCTCCCTGGTGGCCACCGCCATCAACCGCGGCATGAGCCCGAGCGAGGTGAGCGACTGGGGCTGGCGGCTGGCCTTCGTGCTCGGCGGAGCGTTCGGCATCGTCGCCATGTACCTGCGCCGCTGGCTGCACGAGACCCCGGTCTTTGCCGAGATGCAGGCCAACAAGGCGCTGGCGGAAGAGCTGCCGCTCAAGACGGTGCTGCGCAGCCACAAGGGCAGCGTCGTGGTCTCCATGCTGCTCACCTGGCTGCTCTCCGCCGGCATAGTGGTGGTGATCCTGATGACCCCCACCTACCTGCAGAAGGTGCATGGCATCAGCCCGGCCGATGCGCTGACCGCCAACTCGCTGGCCATTCTGGCGCTCACCTTCGGCTGCATCGTCTATGGCCGGCTGATCGACGCCCTCGGCAGCGGTCCCACCTTCATGCTGGGCTCATTGCTGCTGGCCGGCGCCAGCTACGCCTTCTATCACGGGCTGGCAACCGACACCAGCCAGCTGGTGCCGCTCTATGCGCTGGCCGGTTTCTCGGTGGGGATCGTCGGTGCCGTGCCCTACGTCATGGTCAACGCCTTCCCGGCGGTGGTGCGCTTCTCCGGGCTGTCGTTCTCCTACAACGTGGCCTACGCCATCTTCGGCGGCCTGACGCCCATGCTGGTCACGCTCTGGATGAAGGAGGACGTGCTGGCCCCCTCCCACTACGTAGTCAGCCTGGCTGCGCTCGGCTTCGTGCTCGGCCTGCTGCTCTGGCTGCAGCAGCGCAGCCAGCGCCAGAGCGCGCCACAGGCAGCCTGAATCATCCCGAGCCCCGCCCAGTGCGGGGCTTTTTTCATATGGCTGGTGTTCAGCCCGGCCGACATA
The DNA here is from genome assembly GCF_027705845.1 of Aeromonas sp. S41-2. Lineage (NCBI taxonomy): Bacteria > Pseudomonadati > Pseudomonadota > Gammaproteobacteria > Aeromonadales > Aeromonadaceae > Aeromonas > Aeromonas sp. S41-2. Next base: position 368,594 of record NZ_JAPDCG010000004.1, read on the forward strand.
AGATAGCCTCCCTCTCGGGCCCCTCGACGGCCCGGGACACTCCTCCACCCTAGTCATCCGAGGTTCATGATGTTCTTTCAGGTCGTATTTCTCGCCTTGCTGGCGCTGCTGCCCATGGTCAACCCGCCCACCACGGCCACCCTGTTGCTGGGGCTGAGCAAGGGCATGTCGCGCGAGCACGTGCGCCGCCAGATCAACCTGGCCGCCATCTATCTGTTCTGTACCCTCTGCGTCAGCTTCTTCATCGGCTCCTCCATCCTGGATCTGTTCGGGATCTCCATTCCCGGCCTGCGCCTGGCCGGCGGCCTCATCATCGCCTTCATCGGCTTTCGCATGCTGTTCCCGGCACCGAGCCAGGCGGCCGGGGTCGACATCAACCAGAGCATCGCCTTCGTGCCGCTCACCATGCCCAGCATGTGCGGGCCGGGCACCATGGCGCTGGTGATCAGCGGCGCCGCCCAGATCGCCGAGCTGCCGGACGAATACAACCGCTTCACCATCTATGCCGCCATGGTCACCGCCTTCGCCCTGATGAGCCTGCTCAGCTGGGGGGTGCTCAAGCTGGCGGATCCGGTCTGCAAGATCCTCGGCGCCACCGGCATCGATGCCATGACCCGGATCATGGGCTTCTTGCTGGTCTGCATGGGTATGCAGTTCTGCATCAACGGCATCAAGGAAGTGGCGCAGGATCCGGTGTTCCACGGTGCGCCGGCGGCACAAACGGCACCCGCGTTGCCACACGTATCCGGCGCCCTTGATCAATTGCCGGACCCGCGCCAGCCCTGACTGAAAACGGTGTCATAAAAGCGCAGGAATCGTCGCTGATCTTGCGCCTGATCATGTTGTTGACACATAAATGAGTTAGTGTGTTTTTCATACAGATTCAATTCAGAGAGTGCTTGGTAGGTTTATGGATGGACACCCACTCACTTCAGGAGATGTGCAAATGGAAAAGATGCTGACCGAGATTGGAAGCTACAGCCTGTTTCATGAATATCTGAACGTGGTCGGTGCCGCCAGCCCCGCTCTGACCCGGATCAAGAGCCGGTGGGAGTACAAGCAGAGCGATCGTCTGGTTGCCCAGATCAGGGTCGATCAACAAGGCAACGCGCGCTTCTTCATCGACGCCCGCGCCATTTCGGTCAACTGACCGAGCCCCGTATCTGCAGCCCCGGCCCTTGCCGGGGCTTTTTATTGGCTGGCGCTCACCCCCTCCTCGGCGCAATCAGCACCACCCAGCTCCCCCCATGGATGTCACCGTGTAGGAATTTTCATAACTTAAAAACAAAAATAAATGGAATAATTAATTATGCGACATTGATCTCATCATAGAAATCAAAAATCGATAATCATGCCTGTCATCAAGAGGGATGTTTTACGCCGGGAGTGGCGATGACCTTAAGCAGAGGAAACGATGACCATTGACCTATCAAGCATGATTACCGAGACCCGCAACCCGGCCAGCGTCGAGATCGACCAGTTGCCGACCCTGGAGATGCTGCGCGTCATCAATCAGGAGGATCAGCAGGTTGCGCTGGCGGTCAGCCAGTTGCTGCCCGAGATCACCCGGGCGGTCGATGCCATCGCGGCAGCGTTCGGCAAGGGAGGCCGGCTGGTCTACATCGGCGCCGGCACCTCGGGCCGGCTCGGCATCCTGGATGCCAGCGAGTGCCCGCCGACCTACGGCGTCTCTGCCGAGCAGGTGGTCGGCCTGATTGCCGGCGGCCACAAGGCCATCTTGCAGGCGGTCGAGAACGCCGAAGATGACGCCGAACTCGGTTCCCAGGATCTGAAAAACATCCAGTTCTGTGCCAACGACGTGCTGGTGGGCATCGCCGCCAGCGGCAGAACCCCCTATGTGCTGGGTGCCATGGCCCACGCCAGAGCGGTGGGCGCCACGGTCTGCAGCATCAGCTGCAACCCGGGCAGCCCGCTGGCCCAGGCGGCCGACATCAGCATGGTGGCGGTGGTCGGCCCCGAGATCGTCACCGGATCCTCCCGCATGAAGGCGGGTACCGCGCAGAAACTGATCCTCAACATGCTCTCCACCGGCGCCATGATCCGCACCGGCAAGGTCTACGGCAACCTGATGGTGGACGTGGAAGCCACCAACGCCAAGCTGGTGGAGCGGCAAAAACGCATCGTGATGGAGGCCACCGACTGCGAGCGCGCCGTGGCGGAGCGGGCGCTGGCACAGGCGGACAACCACTGCAAGACCGCCATCGTGATGATCCTGGCCGGACTCACGGCCGACGAAGCCCGCACCCGCCTGCAAAGCAGCAATGGCTTCATCAGCCAGTGCACCCACTGATCGGCCAACCGCACATTGGCCGGGCCAGGGACGGCAATACCACAACAAGAACGGGGTGCCCAGGCACCCTCATGACACAACAGACTGACTGGGTTCTTTATGGCAAAAATAACTGACTCCATGGTTGGCCAGCTCATCCAGGCCATCGGTGGCCGCGACAACATCACCCACTGCGGCCACTGCATGACCCGGCTGCGGCTAAGCCTGGCCGACAGCCTGCATGCCGACCGGGATACCATCAAACGCATCGCCGGCGTGATGGGGGTCATCGAGAGCGACGACCAGTTCCAGATCGTGCTGGGGCCGGGCAAGGCCCAGACCGCCTGCGAGCTGATGAACGGCATGTTGAGCGCAGGGCTCGGCGCACTGGAGGCGCCAACCGCCCAATCCGCCGATCTGGGCGAGATCGCCGCCGCCAAGAAACAGGCGCTGAAGCAGAAACAGACCAGTGCAGCCCACCGCTTCCTGGCCAAGTTTGCCACCATCTTCACTCCGCTGATCCCCGGCTTCATCGCCGCCGGCCTGCTGCTCGGCTTCGCCACCCTGATCGAGCAGACCCTGCTGCTGGAAGGCCAGCAGGCGGGCGGCATGCTGGCCGAATTCGTCGGCTACATGAAGCTGTTCAGCAAGGGCTTGTTCAGCTTCCTCAGCATCCTCATCGGCTACAACGCCCAGAAGGCGTTCGGCGGCTCCGGGGTCAATGGTGCCATCCTCGCCTCGCTGTTCGTGATGGGCTATGACCCGCAGGCCACCAGCGGCATCTATGCCGGGGTCAGCGACTTCTTCGGCCACCAGATAGATCCGCGCGGCAACATCATCGGGGTGCTGATCGCCTGCATCATCGGCGCCTCGGTGGAGCGTCAGGTACGCCGCTTCATACCCGACAGCCTCGACATGATCCTCACCTCCGGCATCACCTTGCTGATCATGGGGGCCGTCACCTTCGTCCTGATCATGCCCCTCGGCGTCCAGCTCTACAACGGCATGTCCTGGCTCTTCATCCACCTCAACGGCAATCCGTTCGGCACCGCCATCCTGGCCGGCCTGTTCCTCATCTCGGTGATGTTCGGCATCCACCAGGGGTTCGTGCCCGTCTACTTCGCGCTGATGGATGCCCAGGGCTTCAACTCCCTGTTCCCCATCCTGGCGCTGGCAGGGGCCGGCCAGGTCGGCGCCGCCCTGGCGCTCTACAGCCGCGCCGGCAAGGACTCCCTGCTGCGCACCCAGGTCAAGGGCACCATCATTCCCGGCATCCTGGGGGTCGGCGAGCCGCTCATCTACGGCGTCACCCTGCCGCGGGTCAAACCCTTCATCACCGCCTGCTGCGGCGGCGCCCTCGGCGGCTTCCTGGTCGGCCTCATCTCCTGGCTGGGCCTGCCGGTCGGTCTCAATACCGTGTTCGGCCCCTCCGGCATCGTCGCACTGCCGCTGATGACCTCTGCCCAGGGGATCTTCCCCGGCATGCTGGTCTACGCCGCCGGCCTCGCCGTCGCCTACCTCGGCGGCTACCTCATCACCCTGATGTTCGGCTGCAAGAACGTCGATCTGAGTTAATCCCCCCTCCGGATTCATCACCAAGGTCTGGCCCCGAGCAATCGGGGTCACGGCCAAACTCACCCCGGCTCTGGCACAGAGCCCACACAGGAAAGACAACAATGAAACAGTCCATGCTTGCCCTGGCCATTCCTGCCCTGCTTGCCGTCGGTACGGCGCAGGCCGCCGTCATCTATCAGGCCGATGACGGCTCCAACGTCGATCTCTACGGTCGCCTCGGCTTCAACATCTCGGACAAGAAGAGCGGCAACGATCAGGGCGATTTCGACGGCCGCATCGGCTTCACCGCCCGCCAGACCGTCAACGAGCAGGTGGCCGTGATCGGCATGGCCCAGTACCAGGTCAACGCCGCCGAATACGCCAACAACGTGCAGAAGAACAGCAGCGATCTCACCGCCCGTTACGTCTGGGCCGGGCTCGATGGCGGCCAGTGGGGCAAGCTGACCGGTGGCCGGGTCTCCTCCGGGCTCATCATGTTCACCGACATCGGCGACGTGTTTGCCGCCTCCGATGTCTCCATGGCGCGCCAGGCCAGCAAGGTGGACTCCACCGCGGTACAGGTGTTCCGTCAGGACGGCACCCTGCAATACCAGAACACCCTCGGCAATCTGGACTTGTCGCTGGCCTACATCCTCGGCAACGGCACCTCGGATCTCGACTACGGCTACAACGGCGCCCTGCGCTACACCTTCGATCTCGGGGCGGCGGGCAAGCTGGCGCCGGTCATCGCCTACCAGCAGAGCAAGGCGGCCCAGACCGGGGCCAGCAAGGTCGACCCCAATGCCGACGAGTACCGCTTCAGCGGCATCGGCACCCGCTACACCCTGGGCCCGCTGATTCTGGGGGCCCTCTATGCCAAGGATCAGGTGAGCTATCGCAACGGCCAGGCGGACAGCGAAGACAAGGTGTGGGAGCTGACCGCCGTCTACGACATCAACCAGAAGTGGGCCGCCCGCGCCGGCTACCGCCACCTCGACAACGACGGGGGAGACGGCATGAGCCTGCGCGACACCACCCTGGAGCTGCAGTACAAGCTCACTCCGCGCTCCTCCCTCTACAGCGCCTACGTGTTCCGAGGCGGTGAAGACGGGCTGGCCGGCAGCACGGTCACCAGTTTTGGCGGCAGCAGCAACAGCGAGGATTTCTACCACCTCGGCCTGCGCTACGAGTTCTGATCCCCTGCCGGCCAGTCGGCCGGCTTTTTGCTTTCTGCTGGAGCACCCCATGATCCGCCTCCCACTGCTCACCACCCTGCTGCTGTTGCTGGCCTTGCCGACCCAGGCCGCCCGGCTGGAGCTGGCAGACAACCTTACCCTGCTGGCCTCATCCCGGGGCAAGGCCTCCCCCTTCGAGCGCGCCCTCACGCTACCCGCCGGTGAGACCCGGCTGCTGGTGCGCTTCGACAGCCCACTCGATCCCGGCTCCACCAACGAGAGCCAGGGTCGCGTCCGCTCCGCCCCGCTGCTGCTGACCCTGACCCTGCCGGCCAGCGGCACCCTGCGGCTGGTCACCCCGCCACTGCCCACGCCGCAGGCCATTCGCCGCTTTGCGGCCAGCCCGGCACTGCAGCTGGCGACCGCTGACGGTACCCGCCCCTTGCTGGCCACCGCCCTGCCGCGCAGCCAGGACAGCCTGCTGACCAACTATCAGGCGCTGCTGGCCCGTTACGACGGGTCGGCCAGCGCAGCCACCGCCCTGCCAGCCGTCACGCCCATGCTGCCCGCAGCCACCTCGGGCGCCGTGCCCGTCGACCCTGAACTGCAACGGCGCTACCTCACCGCCGACGAGGCCCAGCGCAAGGCTTTCCTGCGCTGGGCCCTCGCCCTCTGAGCCGGCACTGGCCCATAAAAAAACCACCCGCAGGCGGGTGGTTTTTTCTCTCGGCAGGTCTCGGCGTCCGTTGCAGCCGGGCCCGCGTCACTCCTTGTTGAGCCGGTCGATGGCACCGCGAGTGCCGTCGATCAGCGCCCAAGCCTCGTCGCGGCGCTGCACCAGGCCGAGGAACAGGATGTCGGTGATGGTGTTCTGGGCAGTGCGCGACGAGATGGAGGAGATGCGCAGCTCGTTCTCGTCGGCCACCGTGTCCAGCACCATGTCGGCCATCTGCCGCAGAGGGGTGTTGCGAAACGAGGTGACCGCGATCAGGGTGGCGCCGTTGCGCTTGGCCAGCTCGGCCGCCGCCAGCACATCCCGGCTGGCACCGGAATAGGAGACCACCAGCTGCACGTCCCCCGGTCCCAGGGTCTGGGCGATGGAGATCTGCACGTGGCTGTCCTGGGCGAACAGGGTGGTGACCCCGATCTTGAGCAGCTTGTACCAGAGATCCTTGGCGGTCAGCGCCGAGCCGCCGATCCCCACCAGCTGGACCCGGCCAGCCTGGTTGATGACGTCCAGCACCCGCGCCAAAGTGGCGTTGTCGAGCGCCTGGGTGGTCTCCACGATGGAGTTGATCTTCTCCTGGGCCAGCTTCTTGGCCATGGTCTCCAGATCGTCGTCGCGGCCGATGCCGTTGTAGAGATCCCCTACGTTGTCGGTCTTGATGGCGTGCTTGCGCCCCAGATCTTCGCTGACCGCCAGCTTGAAGGCGGTGAAGCCCTTGAACCCGATCTTCTGGGTGAACTTCACTATGCTCGACTGGCTGACGTCAGCCTGCTGGGCCAGCTCCTGGGAGGAGAAGTGGGTCACCTGCTCCGGGCAAGCCAGGATGTAATCGGCGATCTTGAGCTCGCTGGGGGAGAGCTGACTGCGGATATTGGAAATTTTCGACAGGGTAAGCATGGGTTCTCTCTGCTGCTTGTTCTGCGGCGCCCTTACTGGGTGCCGCCCACGGTGAGCTGATCCAGCTTGAGGGTGGGCTGGCCGACACCGACCGGCACGCTCTGCCCCTCCTTGCCACAGACCCCGACCCCGCGATCCAGCGCGAGATCCTTGCCCACCATGGAAACCTGGCTCATTGCCTCGGGGCCGTTGCCGATCAGGGTCGCCCCCTTGATGGGCGCGGTGATCTTGCCATCCTCGATGAGGTAGGCCTCGGAGGCGGAGAAGACGAACTTGCCGGAGGTGATGTCCACCTGACCGCCGCCGAAGTTGGGGGCATAGATCCCCTTCTTCACCGAGGCGATGATCTCGGCCGGATCATACTGACCCGCCAGCATGTAGGTGTTGGTCATGCGTGGCATCGGCAGGGCGGCGTAGGATTCGCGGCGGCCGTTGCCGGTGAGCGGCACGCCCATCAGGCGGGCGTTCTGCTTGTCCTGCAGGTAACCCTTGAGGATGCCGTTCTCGATCAGCACGTTGTAACCGCCCGGCGTCCCCTCGTCGTCGATGGAGACGGATCCACGCCGACCCGGCAGGGTGCCGTCGTCGACGATGGTGCAGTGCTTGGAAGCCACCTGCTCACCGATACGGCCGGCAAAGGCAGAGGAGCCCTTGCGGTTGAAATCCCCCTCCAGACCGTGGCCCACCGCCTCGTGCAGCAGCACGCCGGGCCAGCCGGCGCCGAGCACCACCGGCATGGTGCCGGCCGGCGCATCGATGGCGTCGAGGTTCACCAGCGCCTGGCGCACCGCCTCGCGCACATAGCCAAACGCCCGGCTCTCCAGCCCGTCCAGCTCGAGGAAGTAGTCGTAACCGAAGCGGCCACCGCCACCGACACTGCCGCGTTCACGACGATCGCCCTTCTCGGCGATGACGGTCACCGAGAGGCGCACCAGCGGGCGCACGTCGGCGGCCAGGGTGCCGTCGGTGGCGGCTACCAGCACCTCTTCATAGACGCCGCTGATGGAGGCCATCACCTGATTGATGGCGGGATCCAGACTTCTGGCGAACTTGTCCATCTGCTCCAGCAGGGCGATCTTCTGCTGCTTGTCGAGGGTCTGCAGCGGATCCAGCGCCGGGTAGAGCAGGTTTGCTTCGGTGCGAGCCCACGCCTTCACCTTGCCCTGCGCACCGGCAGCCGCGATGCCACGGGCGGCGGTCACCGACTGTTGCAGTGCCAGCAGGCTCAGCTCGTCCGAGTAGGCGAAACCGGTCTTCTCGCCGCTGACGGCGCGCACCCCCACCCCCTGATCGATGTTGTAGCTGCCATCCTTGACGATGCCGTCCTCCAGCATCCAGGACTCGTGCCAGCTGCGCTGGAAATAGAGGTCGCCGAACTCCACCTGATGGCTCATCAGGCTGCCGAGCAGCTGCTGCAGCCGCCCTTCGTCGAGGTCGTGGGGGGCCAACAGGGAGGCACTAACCTGGCTCAATAGACTCAATCTTTCTCTCCACTCTCGATGCGAGATGTCGTAACGGTTAAATCCCAGACCGTGGGTTCGATTGGCGAAACGTCAGCGGACGTCCAACCCACCATCGGGTTTGCAAGCGTCCGACTCCCCCGCCACAGGGCGAATCGAACCTGCACAGGTTCATAGCAGACGGGCATGGCCCAGCACCGGCATGGTGCGTTGCAGTTCGTCGACAAGACCGGGGTCCAGCGGCGCCAGCACGGTGCCGCGCCCGCTGTCCAGGCTGGCCAGCACTCGACCCCAGGGGTCGATCACCATGCTGTGGCCCCAGGTCTGGCGCCCCGTCTCGTGGGTACCGCCCTGATTGGCGGCCACCAGGTAACACTGGTTCTCGATGGCGCGGGCCCGCAGCAGCGGCTCCCAGTGCGCCTCGCCGGTCACGGCGGTGAAGGCAGCAGGCACCAGCAGCACGCGGGCGCCGGCGCGGGCCAGCCGGCGGTACAGCTCGGGAAAGCGCAGATCATAACAGATCGAGAGGCCGAGGGGACCAAACGGGGAGTCCACCAGCACAGGCTCCTCGCCGGGGCTGAAGGTTTCCGACTCCCGGTAGCGGCCGTGATTGTCCGCCACGTCCACGTCGAACAGGTGGATCTTGTGGTAGTGGCCCTTGCGCTCGCCGCTGGGGTCGAACACCAGGGTACTGGTGTGAATATGGTCGGAACCGGCGATGGTGGTCGGCATGGCTCCCGCCACCAGCCATATGCCGTAGTCACGAGCCCACTCGGCCAGCTGCTGCTGGATCGGCGCTGCTCCGCTCAGATCGGGACCTATGGTCTCGGCACCGTCCAGATAACCCTGCCGCTCGCCAAACAGGGCGAAATTCTCCGGCAGCAGTACCAGCAGCGGCCGTTCACTCGGCAGCAGGGCCAGCTCGGCGGCAATCTGCTCCCGGTTATCCTGCCAGCAACGGCCCGATACCAGCTGTATTGCGGCTAACCACATGAGGCGCTCCTTGTCGTTGTTGCCACCGTCAGATGCTGACCGCATCGCCGGCCTGCAGGGTGTAATCCAGCACTATGATACGTTCCAGCACCGGGCGGAAGATGGCCTTGAGAGCATCGTGATCCGGGTGGGGCAGATAGCGCTGGCGGGCCGCTTCGTCGGCAAAGGTCATCAGCACGCTGTGGGTGAAGCCCTCGGCCCGCCCTTCCGGGCTGTCATCCCGCCCCCACTCTACCGCCAGCACGCCGCTGACCTGATGGGGGATGGCGAGAAAGGCGGCGCGCACCGCGTCTATCTGTGCGGGCAGGGTGCCCGGCTTGAAGGCGATCAGCAGGATATGTCGGATCATGGCTCACTCCTTGTGATGGTGCCGGGCCGCTCGTTCAGCGCTGGGCGGGCCCCGCGTGTTTGGGGGTCAGCAGGAAGGGGGTCACCTCCTGCGTCGGCAGGTTGGGGGCCACCGCGTCGACCGCCTCCTTCTGCTGCTGGTTGAGCTTGATGCGGGCCCGATCCCGTCCCGCCTCGATCAGCTTGGGATCGTCGATCGGGCCGGAGACCCGGAAATCGATGCGGGTGACCACGTCCACCACCGGCTCCAGCAGTTTGGAGAGCGCCAGCACATAGAGCCCGGTGATCGGGGTCAGCGAGAAAGCGGCCACCACCGGCAGGGTACCACCCAGATTGGGGGAGAAGCTCAGCTCGTAGTCGAGCCGCCAGCGCACCAGATCGGCGATGCCCTCGCCGCGCAGGTTGCCGGCAGCCCCCTTCATGTAGAAGTCGCGGTTGTCCACCACTCCCTGCTTGATCTTGGCGGAGGCCGACATGGACTCGAAGTAGAAGCCCTTGTCGAACACGTCGCGAAAATCGAGGCGCAGCTTGCGCAGCAATGAATCCAGGCTGAGCAGGGAGAGCAGTCGCGCCCCCTTGTCGTTGACCTCGCGCAGGGTGCCACCTCCCAGCTGGTAGTCTGCAGTGCCGCTCAGGGTCGGCACGTTCGGCCGGTAGGGTACATCGCGCCAGCTCAGATCCAGCGCCATCTTGCCGGGCGCATCGCCGATGGGCGAGGTATAGCCGAGCCGCTTGAGCAGCAGCTCGCTGTTGTTGCTGCTGATGTGGGCGCGGGCGCGGGTCTGCATGCCGTCCGCCCCGGCCAGCCACTCGGCGCTGCCGTTCAGCTGGCTGCCCGCCAGCCGCATCTCCAGCCCCTTGAGGCTCAGCTTGTCGGCCCCCGGGATCAGCTCCCCCTTCACCTCCCCCAGCGGCAACTCGCCGAAGCGGCAGTCCACGCAGCTGAAGGTGAGCCAGGGAATGGCATCCATGATGGCTCTGTCCTGTCTGGCATCGGGATCCGGACTCAGATCCGAACTCTTGCCGGACCAGTGGATGCGGGCAAATTTGGCGTCGATGGGCTGACGCTCAGACACCGGCAGGCGCACCACCCCCATCACGTCCGGGCTGTCGATCATCACCTCGGTGGCCTGATTGACCGGCCCCACGGTGAAGTGCACCGCCTTGAGGTTGGCGCTGCCGATGTCGGCGCGGGCCAGGCGGCCGTCCACCCACCACTCCTGCGGCAAGAAGGAGGGGCCCACCACCGCATTGCCGCTCGGCGCCGTGCTGGCCGGCAGCCACTGCTTGAGACGGGCCAGCCAGCCGGCCACGTCGGCCTGCTGCTGGTTGATGGCGAGCAGCATGGGCCGGTCGCGCATCACCCGGGCGCCGGGCTGCCCCACGTCCACCCGTACCCGGCTGAGGTAGGGCACGCCGTCGCCGTACACCAGCCGGCTCTGCATATCCACGTCGGCCCCCAGCACGGCGCGGATGTCGGCACTGCCATCGCGGCCACGGGCGGTCACCTTGAGCGGCAGCCGGCTGCCGGCCGCCTTGGCGAGCGGGGCGGGCAGATCCAGCCCCATGCCCTGCAGGTTGGAGTCGAGCGCCAGCTGGAAGCTGAACGGCTGATCGCTCGGCAGGGTCAGCCCCAGGCTGCCGGCCCAGTTGCCGCGTCCCTTGAGGATGTCCAGCGCCGGGATGTCCTGACGCTGGCGGCGGCTGTCCCACTGCCCCTTAAACTTGAGATCGACCTGATAGCGATTGGGCTGCTGGCGGCCCTGATAGTCGAGGGTGAGCGGCTGGTTCCACAGGCTCGCCTTGAGGTTGCTGAAGCGGGTCTGCTCGTTGTCATACTCGAGTCGTCCCTGCACCTGCTCCAGCGGCAGATCCAGGCTGGTGACCCGCACCTTGTTGTTGCTGAACAGGGCATCGCCGCTGGCCTTGACCTCGCTCTCGCCATCCAGCGGAATATCCAGCTTCACCGAGCCCTTTATGGGGCCGCGGATCTCCACCTCGCGCAGCGCCTGGCCGACCGAGCCGCCGAGCGGCGAGTCCTGCAGGTAGTCGCTGATGGCCTTGCCCTCGCCCTCAACCTTGGCGTCCACGTAGAGGTGGGCACCCGGATAGAGGTCCGGGATCCAGGCGTGCACCGAGTCGGAGCTGGCCTTGCCGAGCTGGGTGGCGCGGCTGTTCATGTCGAGGCTGGCGTTCTGGAACAGCAGATCGATCTGCAGGTCGGTAAGCGGTTGCCAACCGGGGAAGAATTCGTAGGAAGCCTGCTGCAGCGGCACTGCCACCTGGAAGATGCCCTCGCCCTTGCGGTAGGGGAAGTCGCGGAATTCGCCATACCAGAGCAGGTCAGCCCCCTTGGCCTTGCCCCCCTTGATGGCCCCGCTCAGGTAATCCACCAGGCTCTTGTCCATCACCTGCAGCGGATAGTAACGATCGGCGTTGGCCGCATTCTTGACGTCGATGCGACCGGTCAGGGCGAGGAAGGGGTGCTCGAACAGATCGAGCCGAAAGCGGCTGGCGAGGCTCAAGTCCGGGTTGTCCAGCACCAGATCCTGGCCATAGAGCACCCAGCCCTGCGGCACCTGCCACCAGTCGAGCCGCGCCGAGAAGCTGTCGATGGGGATCGGCTCCTTGAAGTGGCGGGCCGGGTCTATGGCATCGTTTGCCAATTGCAGCCGGGCGCTACCGCCGGTCGGGGTGAGCCAGAACTCGCCGTTGAGGTCGCGCACGCCAGGCACGTCGTGCCAGGCGTTGACCCGGATGTGGGACAGCTGGCCACTGACGGAGAGCCCCTGCCAGCCGGCATCCGCCTGCAGGATCAGATCCTGGATCTTGCCGGTCGGGCGGGTGCGCTTGAGGGTCTCGGTCAGCTCGGGATAGATCCCCGACACCAGCTGGCTCAGGTTGGCGATCTGGTCCAGATCGATGGCCGGCACATAACCCTGGATGCGATCGCCGACCCGCTCGAGCTGCAACCGGCTGTGCAGCCAGGGCTTGCCGTCGAGCTTGAAGGTGACGTCGTGGCTGGCAAACTGCCACTCCTTGCCGTCCCGGCGCAGCTGGATCTTGCCCCCCTGCAGCCCTAGCCGGTGCAGGTCACCCTGTTTTTCATCCTGCCAGATCAGATAGTTGTCGCCAAACGACAGCAGTGAATCCCCCAGCTGACCGGCCTTGAACTCGCTCCAGAGCTGGAAGTCGAGCTGGCCGCTCACCTTGGGCTCCCCTGAGTGGGTGCGGGCCAGCATGGGGCTGATGTCGAGCTGGCGGGCCCCCAGATAGAGCTGGCCCTTGAGCCGATCGAGCCGCACCTGCGGGGCATCCACGTCGACGATGAGATCGAGGGTGCTCTCGCCCACCCCGTTGATGAGATAAGCCTTGCCGACCCCCTGATGGCGCTTGCCGCGGTTCTGCCAGCGCAGCTGGGCGATGTCGAGGGCGCGCACCTCCCCCAGCGCCGTGGTGAGGCTGAGGCGGGTGTCGTGAATATCGAAGGTGGAGAGCTGGGTCAGCAGAAAGCGCAGCAGGGCCTGCTGCTGGTCGCTGCCGTTGCCGGTTTCCGGCTCCGCAGGCTGGCCCAGATCCAGCGCGATGTCGCCATCGCTCAGGATCAACTGGCCAAACACCGGCTTGAGTTCGTTGAGGGAGCGCCAGAAGTCGAGGTGGGCCCACACCTTGCCAAGACGCAGGGCGAAGCGACCCGAATTCGGCGCGATCACCAGTTGCTGCAGTTCGAGGGCCGGGCCACGCCGGGTCCAGTCCAGCCCGATGCGATCGACGCTGGCCTCCAGCTTGCTATCGGCCAGCAGGGTATTGAGCAGCGCCTGTCGGTGCTGATTGAGCAAGGGGCCGCCAAAGCGCACCAGGCTGACCAGGATGGCCAGCAGCACGAAGAAGACCCCGAGGGCCAACCAGCCCCGACTCAGCCAGCGATAGACCAATTACATCATCACCACGTCGAACTGCTCCTGCCCGCAGAGCGGCTCGCTCACCACCCTGACCTGCTTACCGATGAACACTTCCAGTTCGGCCAGACTGTGAGACTCCTCACCCCGCAGGTAGTCGGCCACCGCCGGGGCGGCGTAGACGGTGAACTGATCCGCATCGTAGGCCCGGTTGACCCGGATGATCTCCCGCAGGATCTCGAAGCAGACCGACTCCACCGTCTTGACCCGACCGCGCCCCTTGCACTCGGGACATTCGGAGCAGAGCACGTGCTCCAGGCTCTCGCGGGTGCGCTTGCGGGTCATCTCCACCAGACCGAGCTGGGAGAAGCCGTTGACGTTGGTCTTGGCACGGTCCTTCGACAGCGCCTGCTCCAGGCTGTGCAGCACCCGCCGGCGGTGATCCTCCGACTGCATGTCGATGAAGTCGATGATGATGATGCCGCCGAGGTTGCGCAGGCGCAGGTGGCGGGCGATGGCCGCCGTCGCCTCGACGTTGGTGTTGAAGATGGTCTCTTCCAGGTTGCGATGACCGACGAAGGCCCCGGTGTTGATGTCCACCGTGGTCATGGCTTCGGTCTGGTCGATGATGAGGTAGCCGCCGGATTTGAGCTCCACCTTGCGCTCCAGCGCCCGCTGGATCTCGTTCTCCACGTCGTAGAGATCGAAGATGGGCGACTCGCCGGAGTAGTACTCCAGCTTGTTGGCAAGCTCGGGCACGTACTCCTCGGTGAAGCGCTTGAGCTGATCGAAGCTCTGGCGCGAGTCGACCCGGATCTTGTCGAGTTCGGCCCCGACGAAGTCGCGCACCACCCGAAAGGCCAGGCTGGGATCCTCGTAGAGGATCTTGCAGGGCGGGTACTTCTGCTTGCGCTCCAGGATCTTGCGCCACAGGCGCTTCAAGAAAGCGGCATCCTGCTCCAGCTCCTGCTCGCCCACCCCTTCGGCGGCGGTACGGATGATGTAGCCACCCAGCTCGTCCACATAGCCAGCCACGGTGCGCTTGAGGCGCTCGCGCTCCGCCTCGGACTCGATGCGCTGGGAAACGCCGACGTGGGCACTGCCCGGCATGAACACCAGATAGCGGGACGGCAGGGTGATGTCGGTGGTGAGGCGGGCGCCCTTGGTACCCAGCGGATCTTTCACCACCTGCACCATGATGTCCTGCCCCTGGCGCACCAGCTCGGCGATGTTGCCGGCCTGGAACTGCTCTTTCTCCTTCACCGCCACGCACTCGGTGTGCGGCACTATGTCGGAGGCGTGCAGGAAGGCCGCCTTGTCCATGCCGATATCGACGAAAGCCGCCTGCATGCCGGGCAGCACCCGGCTGATTTTGCCTTTGTAGATGTTGCCCACGATGCCACGCTTGGCCTGACGCTCCACGTGCACTTCCTGCAGCAGACCGTTTTCGACCAGGGCAACCCGGGTTTCGGAGGGGGTGACGTTTACCAGCAGTTCTACCGACATAAGTTACCTTGCCTTTCTAGTTTTAAATTCTGGCAGCCAAACCGGCACGAGCCCGGTGAGTAACGCAGTAAGAAACAGCCGGTGCATGTCACCGACCTATGCCTTGCCTGTGATGGCTTCAAATTCTGATCGCCCTGTTGCGAGCGGTTCGTGGAACCGGCCCTGCGCAACAAGGCAGCGGTTGGATTACCGGGACTGTTCCAGATGATGCTTGATCAGCAGATCTGTTTCCAGCAGGGGCAGGCCGACCACGGCGCTGTAGCTCCCCTCGATACGGCTGACGAACTTGCCGGCAATGCCCTGGATAGCATAGGCACCGGCCTTGTCGCAGGGCTCACCGGTACGCCAGTAAGCCTCGATCTCGGCCTCGTCCAGCTTGCGAAACGCCACGTTGGTGGTGACCAGCCGCACGTCGCAGCGCTCCGGGGTGGCCAGCGCCACCGCCGTCATCACCTGATGCACTTTGCCGGAGAGCGCCTCCAGCATGTCCTTGGCGTCGAGCAGATCGGACGGCTTCTCCAGCACCCGGTCACCCAGCACCACTATGGTGTCGGCGCCCAGCACCGGCAGCGCCGTGGGCGCGGCGGCCACGCCGGCCGTTGCCTTGTCGCGGGCCAGCCGGCAGACATAGTCCTGGGGCTTCTCGCCCTCTTCCCGCTGTTCCGGCACATCCAGCTTGAGTACCTCGAAGCGGTAGCCCAGCTGGGTCAGCAGTTCGTGACGGCGGGGCGAGCCCGAGGCGAGATAGAGTTGCAGTTCGTTGTGCTTGTTCATAATCACTTCGCGAGCCAGGATACGGTTACAATGAGTTGTTTTTACTCATATTCACTTGATATTGAAGCGCCGGCGCACCTTGCGCAAGACCAGGAAAACCCAGGGCCATATTAGCATCGTGCTCAGGGTCGACCAAAAGTAGGCGAAATTGAGGCTGGCGCGGCTGAACAGGTGCTCGGCCCAGAAGATGGTCACCTTGCCCACCAGCGAAAGGCAGCCAATGATCAGCGCCTGTTGCCAAAGGGAGAAGTTGCGGATCTTCTGGAACTGGAACGCCGCCAGATAGGTGGTGATGGCCATCGCCATGGCCCGCACGCCGAGGGTGCTGCCGAGCAGCACATCCAGCAGCAGGCCCGCCACCCAGGCGGTGCCGACGTTGGTCCGGTGTGGCAGCGCCAGCGCCCAGTAGATGAGCACCATGGCGAGCCAGTCCGGCCGGAAGGGTTCGAGTTGGAAAGGAAGCGGCAGGATCGACAGACTAAGGGCCAGCAGGATCGAGATCCAGATCCAGATCCTGCCGCTGGCGGGTTGCAACATCAGCGCGTCGCTCCCGCAGCCGAAGGCGCCGCAGCCGGGGCTGCCGCAGGGGTCGGCGCCTCTTCATCGTCATGCACTTCCGGTTTCTTGTCGGTCCACAGCAGCAGCAGATAGCGCAAGCGGTCCAGCGCCACCAGCGGCTTGGCCTCGACCTGGGCGAAGGGCTTGCCCTCCACGTAGTCGGAGCGGGTCACAGTCGCCACCGGATAACCTTCCGGGAAGCGGCCGCCGAGGCCCGAGGTGACCAGCAGATCGCCGACCTGCACGTCGGTGTTGCGCGGCAGGTTGCGCAGCTCCAGCTTGTCGAGCTCGCCGCTGCCGGAGGCAATGGCGCGCAAGTCATTGCGCAGCACCCGCACCGGGATGCCGTGGCTGGAGTCGGTGATCAGCAGGACGCGGCTGGTGGTGGAACCCACGTGCAGCACCTGACCGATCACCCCCTGATCGTTGATCACCGGCTGGCCGTTGTAGACACCGTCCAGCGCCCCCTTGTTGATCAGCACCTGATGGCTGAAGGGGTCGGAATCCACCGACAGCAGCTCGGCCACCATCTTGCGGGACTCCTTGTGTACCGGCGAACCCAGCAGCTCGCGCAGACGCTGGTTCTCGTGCTCCAGATGATCCATCTTGAGCAGGCGCGAGCGCAGGGTGAACAGCTGTTGTTCCTGCTGCTTGGTCTGCTCGATGAGGCCGGCCCGGGTCTGCACCTGGGTCGACATGGTGTCGAGCATGATACCCGGCGCATTGGCCATGTATTGCAGCGGGCTGACGAGCGAACTGAGGTAGACGCGGACGTGGCTGAACACACCGAAGCGGGAGTCCGCTACGATGGCAGCAATGGAGATGATGACGGCGAGAAACAACCGTAACTGAAGCGAAGGGCCTCTACCAAAAATGGGTTTCATGGGTCGTCAAAAAAGAGCCGGCACGCTGGCCGGCTTTGGGTCTTATTCGTAGTGGAACAGATCGCCACCGTGCATATCGATCAGCTCCAGTGCCTTGCCGCCACCACGGGCCACGCAAGTCAGCGGATCTTCGGCAACCACCACCGGGATACCGGTCTCTTCCATCAGCAGACGGTCGATATCTTTCAGCAGAGCACCACCACCGGTCAGCACCATGCCACGCTCGGAGATGTCGGAGGCCAGCTCGGGCGGAGACTGCTCCAGCGCCACCATGACGGCAGAGACGATGCCGGACAGCGGCTCTTGCAGCGCTTCCAGGATCTCGTTGGAGTTGAGGGTGAAGCTGCGCGGCACACCTTCAGCCAGGTTGCGACCACGCACTTCGATCTCGCGCACCTCTTCGCCCGGATAGGCGGAGCCGATCTCGTGCTTGATGCGCTCGGCGGTGGCTTCCCCGATCAGGCTGCCGTAGTTGCGACGTACGTAACTGATGATGGCTTCGTCGAACTTGTCGCCGCCGATACGGACGGACTGGGAGTAAACCACACCGTTCAGGGAGATGATGGCCACTTCGGTGGTACCACCACCGATATCGACCACCATGGAACCGGTCGCTTCGGAGACCGGCAGGCCGGCACCGATGGCGGCAGCCATGGGTTCATCGATCAGGTAGACCTCGCGGGCACCGGCACCCAGAGCGGATTCCTTGATGGCGCGACGTTCCACCTGGGTGGAGCCACACGGCACGCACACCAGCACACGCGGGCTGGGGCGGAAATAGTTGTTGTCGTGAACCTGCTTGATGAAGTGCTGCAGCATCTTCTCGGTCACGTAGAAGTCGGCGATCACGCCGTCTTTCATCGGGCGAATGGCGGAGATGTTACCAGGGGTACGACCCAGCATCTGCTTGGCGGCATGACCGACGGCAGCGACCGATTTGGCGTTCCCGCGCTCTTGGCGAATGGCGACAACTGAGGGTTCGTTAAGGACGATCCCTTGATCTTTTACATAGATCAGGGTGTTGGCAGTTCCCAAGTCGATCGACAGATCGTTGGAAAAGACGCCTCTGAGCTTTTTGAACATGGCTACGGGAAATCCTAAGAATTTGGAGGTGCAGAAAACCGGCTAACTTTACCAATGCCCACCCCAATCGGCAAGCGCTCAAACTGTCGCCAACCCATCAGGCGCGACAAAAATGCGAGTCATCACTCACCCGCACAAGCCGACAAACGCTAATAAACAAGGGGATAGGGGGGCGAAGTTGACAGATCCGCCCCAACTCCCCGCTCAGTGCATCACTTCGCGCCGATAAATAATTCTGTCATTACCCCGGCTGGAGCCGAAAATGGCCTCACCTTGCAGGGTGGCCGGATCAGACAACCAGAGCGGTTGTGACGGCTGTTTGCTCAAATCAACCCGGTAGGGAATGCGCACCGAGATATCCGGCCTGGCGAACTGGAACAGAATCTCACCATCGGTTGCCTGTGCAGAAGCCCCGCCCGGTGCCGAATTTCCCAACCCCAGCCGGATCTTGCGATTGTTCCCCAGACTCAGGTCGCGGCTGGTCGCATCAAAGACATGGCTCGGATTGAGAAAAGTGAAGCCCTGATTGGCCAGAGAGAACTGGGTGCACTGGTCCAGCTTGTTCAACTGCCAGTTGCCCGCCTCGTAATACTGCAGCTGGAGAGGCACGGCCAGCGGCGCAGAGGCAAGACCCGCACCCGTCCCCGCCAGCAGGCGACCGAAATAGACCTGCATCGGCACGCTGTCGATCAGCCGGGCATTACAACTGCCGCCGCTACAATTGCCGGCCACCGCATCGTTGAAATCGGGGCTGGCAATCAAGGTTCTGTCGCCATCGTTGTCCCGCATATAGAGGCCAAACAGCAGCGACTTGTAGGGGCCATCCGGCTGGGTATCGGAGAGGCGAACAAATTCACTGCTGCCGGCCGCCAACGCCGCCCGGCCATTGAGCCATGGCAGCGACGGTAGGCTGCGCAACCGGTTAGCGAGTGACTTGCCATCCTTGTTGTTGGCAACCGAGAGATAGGCACTGCCCTTGGCAAACGAACCCGTATAGTTCTGGGTCTGGCCACCCGACACGTTGCGGGCCAGCACATCCAGCGCAACCCCGAAGGGCTGGCCCATATAGGAGAAGACATTGCAGGCCGGCACTATGTCCCCGCTGGCCAGATTGAAGTCGGCGGGAATAAAACGGCCCACCGGCTGGCTCTGGGCGGGCGGGATGGTATAGGTGAAATAAGCATTGGCCGGCGGGGTGGCCGTCATCCTGAACACCCCCACCTCGCTCACCGTCTGGGTGACGCTGTTGAGGCTGTTGCTCGCGGGAACATGGTTATAGGTAGCAGTTCCCACCGCTGCATTGGTGCCGGGGTTTGGCGCCATCAGGGTGCTGCCCAGAGCAATATTGGACAGGACAAAGTTGGGCGTGGTCTGGTTCCCGGCACAAATATCCCCATCGTTGGCCGATTCCCAGGCCATGGCCTTGATATCTACCTGGAAGGTGTCTCCCGCCTTCTTGAACACCGGGCAACTGCTGTCCCCTGCCGCGCAGACGCCTTGCGGGGGCGTAATGCACAAGCCGACCGGACGCGCCACAAACTGATCCGAACCGAGCATCACCAGCCCCGCCTCACTGCCCGTACCGTCGTAGCGGGCATCCAGCTGAACCTTGCCGGCATCTGGATACTTGACCGTGATGGTCGACTGCCCTTGGGCATCGAAGTTGAGGGAAAACGCGGTGGCATTGCCTTGACTGGAGCCGATCAGAGTGTTGTTGACGCTCATTCCGCTGTTGAAGCTATTGCTGGTCGGCAAAACGTAGCTGCTCCAGAACTTGACGCTCTTGCTCTGATTGGCAAAACCCGGCACGCACTGCTTGGTCACGTCGCTCTTCTTGACCGCCTTGATGGCTACTGTCTGCGGCTGGTTCGAGTAGGTATCCGGCACATCGAAGAAGAAACCGCTATCGGCAAAATTCAGGGTACAGGCAGCCGCACTGGGTGTCCCGGCGCCAGCCTTGCACAAGGTTGTGCTGAACGGCTTGGTAGCCGGAACCGAACCGGATACCCCTATGGTGACCGCAGTGGCGGTGTTGTTGCGCAGCTGAACAGTCGTGGAACCGCCACTGAAGGTCACCGTATTGCCGCCAACCCAGCCATTGCTGCTGGAAACCGGCTCCAGACTCAGGGTCGCGGTCACAGGGTCGGTGATCAGAGTGGTACAAGCCGCATCGGCGCATGCCTTGACCGTCACCGTCTCCGGATTGCAGGTCAGCGCCTGACCCGAGTGATCGAGCTGGAAGTGGTCGATCTGCACCCCCACCGGGTTGGAGCGCAGGGCGCAGATCCGCACGTTGTCTATCTCGTGGAAGTTGGTCACCGAACCGGTGGAGCCGGTCAGGGAGAGCAGGAAATTGGCCGGCACCGCCGCCTGACCGGTCTGGCTCGTCATGTTGATGGGGCCAACCATGGTGCTGTAGCCCGAGCCGGTATCCCGCTCGACGGTGGCCAGCGAGTTGCCTGCGGAGCGGGAGTCGACCGTGATGCGATATCGATGGGGGCGATTGCTATTGGTTCCGCTGTCGACGGGCGGATTCAGGTTGCTGGCCGTCCCCGTCAGATAGCGATAGCCCGAGGTGCCCGACCCCGAACCACGGATGGAGACCGCCTGCGGCCGCGACCCCAGGTTGGTACTTCCCCCCTCGTTGGCATAGTTGCCGTACTCGTCGAGCCCCACCCCGAGCCAACCGCCGGCAAAGCCGCTGATCCCTGTCTTGTAGCCATAGCCCAGCGGGCCGCCAAACGCCCCCGGTTGCGGCGTCAGGGTGGCATCCGAAAGCACCACCGCCATGCCGTCCGCCCCGCTCGTGCCGGAAGTCTTGTAGGCGTATTGATCGAATTCGACCGTCACCAGGTTGCCGGCCCCCGGGAAGAGGCGCTGGAAGGTGGCCGAAGTGGCCTGATCAGTAATGTTCTGGGTGAGGCGCAGACGGCCGTTCTGTACCGATGGCAGGGTGCTGTTGTTACGCTGGGCCACCACCCAGCTGTCCGGGTTGATCTGGGCGCTGTCGAAGCCATCGGCAAAACAGGTCAGCATGGGTGGCAGCACCGCCGTATTGATGCTGGATTGGGCATCCATCTTCAGGTAGCCGGCCGTCACCTTGCCATAGACGGTGGCATTGTTGTTCATGTTGAGCAGCCCGTCGGTATAGAGATAACCATAAAACGTGGTGCTGTTGTCGATCACCATGTTGTTGTAGTTCACCCAGATGAGGCTGCCCTGGTTGTTGGCGTTGATACTGACCGTGTTGACCAGCTTCACGTCCTGGTTAACGAAGATCCGGGTGGTCCCACTGCCGGAGAGACGGATGGTGCCGTTGTCCAGGTTCAGGCGGTCGATAAAATAATCCCCCTCGCCCAGCACCAGGGTCGCGTTGTTGCGCACCGTCAGCGTTTTGAACTGATAGGTGCTGCGGCTGGGGAAAGTCATGGTGCAGCTTTCCACCGTCATGGTGTCATAAGCCGCGCTGGAAGCACTCTGTGAGCCGGACGAGCAGGTCTGGGTCGTATTGGCATTATTGGAGGGGAAGGCGTTGTTGCCGTTCAGCGCCAGCCCGCGAATGTCACTGCCAGTGACGGTACAGACCTTGTAGCCGCCAGCACCATCGTCGCAGCGCCGCGTGTTGTTCTGATCCGGCTGGATGGAGCAGAAGTTGAGTGGCAGCCCGCCGCTACCATTGATCTTGGCGTTGTTGAGCTGGATCAGCTGGTATCCGTTGATCTGGTGGCAGGCATCGTTGTTGTTGCCATGATGGCCCTGCACCACGGCCGGGAAGAGCGAGCCGGTATCGATGGGATCGAACGCCCAGACCTGGCTAGTGAAGAGGGTCAACGCCCACAACCATTTCATCATCAGCCTCCGTCATATGCTTCGACCATCAGGGTGCGGCTCACCCTAAAGTCTGGACTAGCGCCATCAAGATTGTCGTTGCCACAGCTGCCGACGCTCTCGAGCCGATAACCGGTGCTCGTCACGCCGTTATAGGTAGTGGTCACGGTGCGGCACTGCACCACCGCCTGACAGTCGACCAGCCCCGGATTGCCGGTAAAGCTGATCGTTCTGCTCGACTCACACACCGCAGGTGGCTGAGGTTGGGCGGCCGTCCGGTTGGGGAACAGCCGATAGAGCGCCACTTCCAACCCGCTCTGGGCCGCCAGCAAGGCACGCACGCTGCGTACCTCCACCGTATTCTTCTCGCTGCTGTCGAGCAAAAAACGCCCCATGGCCGCCGCCAACATGGCCATCACCACGATCACGAACAGGGCGATCATCAGGGCACTGCCCCCCATCTTCTTGCTCTGGTGCCGCTCAGGGAACATTGAATACCCCCAGCTTGTGGTCGAAGGTGACAACTTCTCCTTTGCGCTCGAACACCAGCCGCAGACCAAATTCTCCTTCGGCGTTGAAGGCCGAGACCTCCCGATAGAAGTTGCCGGCACGGAGCGACTCGGCCATCAGCACACCCGCTGCAACAGGGGTATCGATCGCGGCGCTGGATCGCGTCATCGTGCTGCCTTCCACGCAGTAGCGTACCTGCTGATTGGCAAAATAGACCCGGCTGCCGGGCGAGATCCCGGCCAGGGTCTCACCACTGGTATAGCGAACGGTCTGCGCCCCCGATACCGGTGCCAGCACCTCGGTGACCCTGGCGACACAGCGGCCATATTCACAGCCATTGACCAGTGAGCCGGCCGCTGACGTCGGCATCGGGAAGACCACCATCAGGTCCCCCGCCTTGACCGCATTGGCATCCGGACTCATGGGATCGACGGCCGAGGCAGGGGTCGCCATCACCAGCTCCAGGGTGGATGTGCTGCCGGACTGGGCCCGGTTGAGTGCAAGATAGCGGCTGGAGGTGCTGATGGGCCAGAAACGCAGGCAGGGACCGCTGTCATCCCAGCTGCCATCCAGGGCTTCAATTCGCTCGGAGCCCGGCAATGCATCGCGCACCTCGCGGTTGAGCCGCTCCATGGCGAAGCGGGCATCGCTCATCAGCTGCTCGCGGCTACTGGCATCGCCATAGACCTGGGTGCCGATGCCGATGAACTGGCTGGCGAAGGTGGCCATGATCCCCAGCAGCAGGATCACCATCACCAGTTCAATCAGGGTAAAACCGCCCGCCGGCCGCATCAGTAGTTGCCCCGATAGAAGGAGAAGTCGAGCACGCTCTCGTCAGGCAGGCGCACCTGCAGATCGATGCGCTTGCCCACCGAACAAGGGGCAGTACAGGTCTTGAAGTTGCCATCGCTGAAGTCGACCGGGCTCACCGCAATCCGGACTTGATAGTTGCGATACTCGTCGCTGGCGATGATGCCGCCGCTCTGGGTGTAGAAGCTGGCATCTTTCCAGCTGCCAGCAGTATCGAAATCGTCCACGTCGTTGAACATGTAGGGGACAGGTTCACCGTCCGGGCCATAGTGGGTCGAGCAGGCCTGAATGGTGACGCCGGCCACTACTTCACCGCAGCGATAGCGGCCACCGTTGTGATCCGACTGTTCATCGAACGATGTTTGCTGGATCTCGCCCGCCAGACGCTGGGCCAGCTGGGCGGCCCGCACCTGCTGCACCGGATCCACCGCCTGGGGAGCCTGATTGATCAACAGCCCCAAGATGCCGGTCAGCGCCACCGCCAGCAGCACTATGCCGACGATCAGCTCGATCAGGGTAAAACCGCGCTCAGGGGCTCTCATGGATATAGCCCTCGGACTCTATCTTGAGGCGGCCGGTTTCCCGGCCATCGCTCACCAGCAGGGTACAACCCGTGGCACAGCTGCCGAGCGGCCTGCCCATCTGATCAAAACGGATCACGAAACTGCTGGCGTTATTGAGAGAGACCGCCATACCGGCGGAAGGGGTCACAAGACGGCCACGGGTGCGCTGATTGTCACTCCAACCGGTCATGGGGCCGGGAGCCGGGCATGCCGCACCAGTCGCCGCCAGCGTGATATGGGCAAAACGGGAAGCCTCCACCACCAGCTGGGTACAGCGGTCGGCGGGTTCATGCATGTTGATGGTCTGCACCAGCCGCAGCCGGGTCAGCAGCTCATCACGAAGGGTTTGAGTTTCAAAGCCGCCTTTGCCCAGCAATTTGGGCACGGCAAAGGCGGCCAGAATCCCCAGCAACAGGATCACGATAACCAGTTCAATCAGGGTAAAGCCCTTGGTTATGGGCATGCCTGTTCTCATTAAGGGCATAGAGAAAGCGAGGCCGAAGCCTCGCTCAGGGTGATCACTTACCACATCCGGAAATATCGACAGTGAATGGTGCAGTTAACGAAGTTGCTTCGTTATATACAACTTGGCAATTTGCACTGCTACCAGCATCAGCAGGTTTGAAAGTGCCTTTAGGGGAAGATACCTCACTCCAACCGTCCAGGGTGACCGCATTTGCAACTGTTGCGGCTGTTGGATAACCGAACTTTGCCTCAACGGTAGTACCCGCAACAGACACCGCAGAAGAAGAAGTTTCAATACCTTGAATTGCTGCCTTGCTATAGATCATTTGAGCAGCACTTTGCAGCGATGCCTTTACGCCCTGGGCAGCAGACTGACGCGCATCATCCTGCAAATTCAGAAACTTGGGAGCAGCGGTCACTGCCAGGATACCCAGAATGATGATCACGATGACCAGTTCGATCAGGGTAAAACCCGCCTGTTTTTTCATATTACTTTCCTCTGTCAATTGATATTGGTGGTCACCTGACCGGAAGCCGGACGGTAACTGAAACTCATGAATGCATCAGTACTGCCTTGCGGATCCTGATACTTGCCATCACTACCCTTACTCAAACTATTGACCAGATAGTAGCGGCAGACCGAGTCCAGGCCGTTATTGGTCACACTGACATAGTATTTCAGGTCATTGCCGCTACCACGCACCTCGCTGAAGCTGGCGGTAGCCTTGGGCGGATTCTGCAGCAGACCCTCCCAAATCTTGAGACAGCGCGGGGCCGTCAGGTTGGCCGGATCCACGTCGATGCCGCCACCGGCCGAGGTATCCATGGGATAGCCGGGCGACAGCTCGCCGTTGCTGACCTGGGTGTCGGTCGGCGTGGTCAGATAAAAGCGTGAACCGTCATAGAGCACTGTGTTGAGGCTGTCCTGCTTGGCGCGCCCTTCGGCCTCCCATTGAGCCCGCACCAGCGACACGCCGGTGGCAAACCCGCCGGAGACCCCCTCCACGCTGGCTTTCTTGGCTTCGTCCGTGACATCGAGAAAACGGGGCAAGGCGGTGACCGCCAGGATCCCCAGGATGACGATGACGATCACCAGCTCGATCAACGAGAAACCCGCTGCCCGATGGGGACTCGCCACACCGGAATATCTTGGTACCAGTCGCGTTGTTGTCATGGACCCTCCGTAATAACCCGCATTATTTCATGCAGATATAAAAAAATCATTTAGCTGAATCGCAAAACAAGCCTCATTCAGGGCTTTTGGAGCACTCTGCCGTCAGAAAATTGATAAATCAGCCAATTATTCTCCCAGCCGAACTGGCACCCTTCACCATCCAGGCTCGCCAAGGCCTGCACCGGCGGCTGGGTAGACACCGCCGTACCGATGAGTTGCTCCCACAGCCAGCGGCAGTTTTCCGACGGCGTCATCATTGTGCCGGCACCCAGTGGCCAGCCACGTTCATCAAACTGCCAGGCCATTCCATCGGCATGCAGCACGGCGGGACGCCGCTGATCGAGCCAGAGCCCATGCAACCTTTGTGCGCGCTCGGCAAATTGCTCCCCCAGCAGGGTCAGGCTGACGGCCAGCGCCTCCTCCCGGTGGACAAGATAGCTTCGGGCCAGGGTCGCCACCATGATCAGCAACAGGATCCCCACGGCCAGCCGCCGATAGCTCCCCAGCCAGTGCTCATCCTGTTGTGACTGTCGACTCACCCATCTCGCTCCACTCTCTGCCGCTTACCCATACCGCCCGCCTCATTGCCCGGTTACTTGCCACGCACGGCCCACATCATGCCCCGCCTCAGTGATGGTAAAGATACCGGCTTACTTGCCACGCACGGCCCCCATCATGTCCCGCCTCAGTGACGGTAAAGATACCGGTTACTTGCCGCGCACGGCCCACATCATGCCCCGCCTCAGTGACGGTAAAGATACCGGTTACTTGCCGCGCACGGCCCGCATCATGTCCCACATGGGCGTGAAGATGCCCAGCGCCAGGATCAATACCATGACCGCCACGATCCCGATCAGGATCGGCTCGATCCGGGCGGTAAGGCTCTTGAGGTCATAATCCACCTCCCGCTCGTAATACTCTGCTGCCTCGTGCAGCAGATCATCCACCTGGCCGGTCTCTTCCCCCACCGCGATCATCTGCATCACCAGCGGGGTGAACAGGCCGCTGCTACCAGCGGTGCGCAGCAGGCTCTCGCCCCGCTCGATGCCGGCCCGCATGTCGCGGATCCGGCCCGCCATCCAGGCGTTGTCCACCGCATCGGCCACCAGGCTCAGCGCCGTGTTGAGCGGCACCCCGGCCTTGAGCATCATGGAGAAGCTGCGGGCAAAGCGGGCCAGCAGGGAGCGCTCTATGATGGTGCCGACGATCGGCAACTTGAGCTGCCATCTGTGCCAGGTCAGCTTGCCCTTGACCGTGCTCACCCAGCGCCGCCAGCCAAACACCATGGCCAGCAACACGCCGAGCATCACCCACCAGTAGTGCACGAAGAAGTGGGAGGTGGCGAGCAGGATCCGGGTCGCCAGCGGCAGCTCGACGCCAAACTTGGCGAACATGCCGGCAAAGACCGGGATCACCATGATGTTGAGGATCACCATGGCGATGCCGATGGCAATCAGCACGAAGCTGGGGTAGCGCATGGCGGTCTTGATCCGCTTGCGGGTTTCCAGCTCCAGCTCGAAATAGTTGGCAAGCTGCAAGAACGCCTCTTCCAGCTGACCCGTGTTCTCCCCCACGTGGATGATGGCCACGAACAGGCTGCTGAACACCCTGGGATGGGCCTGCATCGAGCTCGACAGCGGCCGGCCGTTGCCCAGATCCTCTCCCAGCGCGTGCAGCGCCCGCTTGAGCGGCTTGCTGTGGGCACTCTCCTCCAGCCCGGCGATGGCGCGCAGGATGGGGATGCCGGCCCGGGTCAAGGCATACATCTGGCGGCTGAACACCACCAGCTCGTCCAGCCGCACGCCCCGCTCCAGCAAGAGCGACCAGTCGAGGGCGGCCGCCTTCGTCTTGCCGGGCTTCAACTCGGTCGGCATCACACCGCGGCGCATCAGCTGCTCGGCAGCAGCCATCTCGGTGGCCGCGTCCACCACCCCGCTGACGGCATTGCCCTGGCTGTCGCGCCCCTTGTAGGCGAAGCTGCTCATGGGGTGCCTCGCGCCAGCCGGCCGCGTTCACTGCCGATGAAGTTGGTCATCACTTACCCCAGGTCCTCCGCCAACCGCAGCACCTCGTCCACCGAGGTGATCCCCTGGCGGGCGTAATCGAGCGCGGTCAGCGCCAGCGGCCGGTAGTGCGGGTGCTGGCGGGCCGCCTTGGCAAACCCTTCGGCGTCGTTGCGGCGCAGGGAGTCCATCATGGGCTGATCCAGCTCCAGCAGCTCGTACACCCCGATCCGGCCGGCATAGCCGGTGAAGTTGCAGCTCTGGCAGCCGCGCCCCTTGTGATAGACGTGCTGGCCCGGCGCCTCGCCGGAGAGCACGGTCAGCCAGGTGGCCTGGCCTTCATCCGGCGCCTTCTCCTCGACGCAATGCTCGCACACCCGCCGCACCAGCCGCTGGGCCACTACCGCCCGCAGCGCGCTCGCCACCAGATAGCCGGGAGCCCCCATGTCGATGAGGCGCAGGGCGCTGGTCACCGCATCGTTGGTGTGCAGCGTGGTCAGCACCAGGTGACCTGTGATGGCGCCGCGCAAGCCGATCTCCACCGTTTCGTTGTCCCGCATCTCGCCCACCAGCAAGATGTCCGGATCCTGACGCAGGGTGGAGCGCAGCACGTGGGAGAAGGTGAGCCCGATCTTGGGGTTGACCTGGACCTGGTTGACCCTGGGCAGCCGGTATTCCACCGGATCTTCCACCGTGATGATCTTCTGGCTGGCCTGGTTGAGCTCGGAGAGGGCACCGTAGAGGGTGGTGGTCTTGCCGCTGCCGGTCGGCCCCGTCACCAGGATCATGCCGTGGGGACGCTTGAGCTGGCGCCGGAAGCGGGTCAGGATCTCCGGCGGCATGCCAGTCTCGGTCAGCGACAGGATGCCGGAGGATTGGTCCAGCAGCCGCATCACCACGGATTCGCCGTACTGCACCGGCATGGTCGACATCCGCACATCCACGTCGCGGCCGCGCACCTTCATGTTGAAGCGGCCATCCTGCGGCAGCCGCTTCTCGGAGATATCGAGGCCGGCCACCAGCTTGAGGCGCAGTACCAGCGCCTGGGCGATACGCACCTCGCTCAGGATGTTCTCGTGCAGGATCCCGTCGATGCGCTGGCGAATGCGCAGCACCTTCTCGTCCGGCTCGATGTGAATATCGGAGGCTCCCACCTGCACCGCATCCTCGAACAGGGAGCGCAGCAGCTTGGCCACCGTCGCCTCCCCCTCGTCACCGGCCCCCAGATTGCTGGAGCCCAGCTCGAAGCCGGCGTCCTGATACTCCTCATGCAACTGTTCGGCGAAGCTCTCGATCTCACGGGTGCGGCGATAGAGGCGGTCGAAATACTCCAGCAGCTGACCTTCCCGCGCCACCGCCAGCCCCATCTCCCGCGGGCGCAGCAGCGCCGCGATGGCGTCGAGGGCGCTCAAGTCGGCCGGATCCGACATGGCCACCGTCACCTTGTTGTCGGTGAGGTTGACCGCCAGCGCGCGATAGCGGCGCGCCTGCACTTCCGGCAGCAGCGGCACCGCCGACGCATCTATGGTGAGGTTGTTGAGATCGAAGAAGGGCACATCCAGCTGACGGGCGAGGAACTGCAGCAGTTGCACCTCGCTGATGAAGCCGAGATCGATCAGGGTGGTGCCCAGCTTGCGGCCGGTCTGACGCTGCTGCTGCAGGGCGAGCTGCAGCTGATCATCCGAGATGATCTGCTCTTGTACCAGCAGGTCGCCGAGGCGCATTTTCAGTCTGGGTTGTGCCATGCAAACTCCAAAAAAGTGATCCCGGCCGCCCGTCAGGGGGCAAGCTGGGCAATCCGCTGTTCGAGCCAGCTGGTCGAAGCCTCGCCCAGATTGCCGTGCAACTGGGCATTGCGATAGGCATCCAACGCCCGCTGGCTGTGGCCCTGGCCATCTTCGGCCACCCCGAGCCCGAGCCACCAGCGACCCTGATCCGGCTGCTGGCGCAACAATTTCACGTAAAGATCCGCCGCCTCGGCATGCTGACCCAGCTCCTGGCTGAGCCCGGCCCAGGTGGCGTAATAATCCAGATTGCTGGCCAGATCCGGTCGATGGCCGGTCAGCCAGCCGAGCGCCTTGAGCTGATCGCCGCCGCTGATGGCGAGCCGCGCCAGCAGCAACCGAAAATCGGCCTGTTCGGGATCGAATCTGAGCCCCTCTTCCAGCAACTGGCTCGCCTCACTCAGCCGCCCCTCGCCGTACAGCAGGCCCGCCAGCTGCTCGCGCGCCCCCTGATTGCGGGGATCGTGGGCCAGCACCTGATAGTAGTTGTCCTGGGCATCGCGCAGCTGCCCCTTGGCCATGGCGGTGGTGGCCTTGCGCTCGGCCAGGGTGGCCAGTTCAGCCTCGGAAAGATTGACCGTCTCTATCTTGAGCACGCCGGGTTTGCGCGGCGCGGCCGCGGGGGCCTCCTGCTCCGCCGCGAGCTCGGCATAGAGATCGGGTTGCAGCTCCTCGTCGCTCGGCCCCTCCTCATCGATGGTGGCCATATCGGCATCATCGGCTGCACTCTCCTGCGGCTCGGTGGTAGGCGGGGCAGCAAGGTGGCGCGGGGTTGGCAGCGCCACCACCTGATCCACCGGCTCCTGTTCTGCACTGGCCGGCACCGCTGCGGGAACCGCACGGGCGATGGCGTCCGGTTTGGGCTCGCCGGCCGCCTGCAGCTGGC
The DNA here is from genome assembly GCF_027705845.1 of Aeromonas sp. S41-2. Lineage (NCBI taxonomy): Bacteria > Pseudomonadati > Pseudomonadota > Gammaproteobacteria > Aeromonadales > Aeromonadaceae > Aeromonas > Aeromonas sp. S41-2. Next base: position 398,765 of record NZ_JAPDCG010000004.1, read on the forward strand.
GGGCTTCGACGACCCGCTGGCTCTGCTGCCAGTAGATCCAGGTGCGCCAGCCCAGAATGCCGAGGGCCAGCCCGCAGATCAGGGTCAGCAGCAGCATCCACCAGCCCTGCTGGCGCACGGGCGGCACATAGACGGCCCCCTCGCTCCCCTGCTGGCGCTGTTCCAGATCCTTGAGCATCTGATTGATCACGCTCATTGCCAGACTCCATAGGCGAGGGCGCAGCCCAGCAGCAGCACGAGTGGCCACCAGCGCCGCGGCACGAAGCGGTGGGCATCGTCGGTGTCGCGCACGGCCAGCCGCACCAGCCGGCTGTCGATCTGGCGCGCTCCCTGGCCGTAGGCCAGCATCAGGCACTTCTGCGCCAGTATGTTGATGAGTCGCGGAATGCCGCGCGAGGCGCGCCACAGCTGGCGCAGCGCCCGTCCGCCAAACAGCGGGGCCCCGCGATAACCGGAAATCTGCAATCTGTGCTCCAGGTAGGCCCGGGTTTCATCGAAACGCAGCGGCCGTAGGCAGTAGGAGAAACCGATCCGCTGGCGCAGCTGGCGCAGATGGGGCTTAGCCAGCCTGGCATCCAGCTCCGGCTGGCCAAACAGCACGATCTGCAGCAGCTTGCTCGATTCGGTCTCCAGATTGCCAAACAGCCGGATCGCCTCCAGCGTCTCGTCTGGCAGCGCCTGCGCCTCGTCGATCAGCACCACCACCCGGCTCCCCTGCTGGTGCAAGGCGATGAGGTGGCGATGGATGCGATCGGTCAGATCCAGCTCGCTCTGATCCCGCACCGCCAGTCCCAGCTCCAGTGCCAGGGCGATGCGCAGCTCGGCCGGGTTGAGATGGGGATTGGGCAACCAGGCCAGACGCACCGACCGCTCCTCGGAGCCCAGCTCGCTCAGCAGTTTGCGGCAGAGCAGGGTCTTGCCTGTGCCGACCTCGCCGGTCACCTTGATGAAGCCCTCCCCCTGCGCCAGCGCCCAGTTGAGCACCTGCAGCGCCTCCTCGTGCGGGGGCAGCCCGTAATAGAAACCGGTGTTGGGGGTGAGGCCGAAGGGAGCCTCCTGCAAACCGAAGTGGTTCAGGTACATGGGCAATCACCTGCCATCTCTGCCCGGGAGCCCGTGATGGCCCCCGGCACGTGATCAAACCAGTCCAAGATCATGACTCAGCCCTTGGGCGGATACCATTTGTCGAGCAGCTCGGAGGAGCGCTGCAGTTCGTTCTGCCAGGTGTCCTTCTCCACCACGGTCGGCTTGAGCAGGATCACCAGCTCCACCTTCTTGGTACTTTCCCGGCGATTGGTGAAAGCCTCGCCGACCCAGGGAATGTCCCCCAGCAGCGGCACCTTGCTGACGATCTCCTGCTTGTCGGTCTTCATCAGGCCGCCGATGACGATGATGTCGCCATTGTTGGCCTGCACCACGGTATCGGACTCGCGGATCGAGCTCTTGGCCAGCGGCAGGATCAAGGGGTCCGCCGTGCCGACATCGATGGTTTTCTTCTGCTCTTCGGTGTCGATGACGGAGGGGTGGATATGCAGCAGCACCTTGCCCTCTTCGTCGATCTGCGGCGTCACGTCCAGCGCGATACCGGAGAAGAAGGGAGTCAGCTCTACATTGGGCGTGACTATCGGTGCCGATGTGCCTGAGGTTGTGGTCGTGGTGGAGGCGTTGGTGACGAAATACTCGTCGGTCCCTACCTTGATCACCGCCTTCTGGTTGTTGGTCGCCGTCACCCGCGGGCTGGAGAGGGTATTCACGTCCCCCTGTGTCTTGAGCAGGTTCACCGCCACGTTGAAGTTGCCGTCGGAAATCTTGAAGCCGGCCCCGCCACCCAGGGCACTGAAGATCTGGTTCGGGGTGTTTGCAATCGTGCTCGGTGTCAGCGAACCACCGCCGGTAATGCCCTTGTTGCCATCCCAGCTGGCGGAGAGACCGCTCCAGTCCACCCCCTGCTCGTAACCCTCGTTGAGGGCCACCTCCAGGATCCGCGCCTCCAGCACCACCTGGCGCTTCAAGTGGCTCTCTGACTGATTGAGGAACTCGCGCACCGCCTTGAGCTCCTTCGGATAGGCCCGGATAGTCACCAGGCCCGCCTGCGGGCTGGTGATGACGGCGCGGCCATCACCGCTGCCGATCAGGGTCTGCAGGGTGTCGCGCAGATCGGTCCAGTAGTCGCTGTTGGTGTCGGTCTCGATGCGGGTGCCGTTGCTGTCGCTGTTCGAGCTGCCGTTGGAAGAGCGGTTGCTGGTACTGTTGTTGTTAGCGTTATCGAAGTTGTTGTTATTACTGCTGTTGTTGTCGTTAGAGGCCACCCCGCCGGTGCTGACCGAGGTACGGGAGAGACCGCGCCGGGACATCATCAGGTAGTTGACCGGGATGGTCTCGGTGCGCAGCCCGGCCGGGTAGACGTGGAACACGTTGCCCTTGCGCTGCACGTCGAAGCCGTACATGTCGCCCACCACCGCCAGCACTTCGGTCAGGGTCACGTCCTTGAGCTCGACCGAGATCTGGCCGGCCACCCCGGGGTGCACCGCCACGCTGTAGCGGGAGCCCTTGAACAGGGAGCCGAAAAACTCCACCGCATCCACGTCGTGGGCGGCAATGCGCAGCCGCGGTTCCGGCATGCTGATGGCCTGGGGCGGACGATTGAGCTGCAGCAGTTCGCTCTGTACCGACTTGGGTACGCTGGTCAGCGCCCCGCCCTTGTTCTGTTCGGTCATGGCATGCCTGAGTACGTCCTTGGCCTGCACGGGTTCGGGGTGCCGGTAGCTGGTACAGCCTGCCGTCAGCACGGCGGCGGAGATCAGGCAGAGATGATGTTTTTTCATGTAATAAGTGCACCCTGACTTGCAATTAAACTCGACAAACCTGGCTCCGCCCATCCCGGGTGGAGCGCGTTCAGATCCGGACCTTGCTGGCAAACAGGGTCAGCGACTGGCGCTTGCCCCCCTTCTCCAGCACCACGGCATCTGCACCTATGGCCACCACGCGATAACCGTCGACCTGCTGGCCGACCCGATAACTGCTGCCGTTGAGCACCGCCAGTGCCGGGCCGTTGCCCAGCATGATGCTCTGCAGCCTGGGCAGACCGGCCTCGCGCTGGCCGGTTGCACTGGCGCCGCTGGTCGCGCCGCTCAAAGGGGCGGTGGGGTCCTGCAACAACTCGGGCTGCGCCTGGGCCAGCAGACTGAACAGACACGCCCACAGGGGAAACCATCTAGCCACGGATAAACTCCTTGCTGGTGCTGAGGGTGTAGATCTCCATCTCCACCACCGCCTTGGGATACTCCTGCACCTGGTAGTCAAACTGCTTCCAGTAGAAGTGGCGCGGCAGCCCCTCCAGCGCCTTGAGATACTGATACACATCGAAATAGCCGCCCTCCAGCTTGAGCCGGATGCCGTGCTTGAACAGGTTGATGCGCTGCTCGCCCGCCATCAGCGGCTCCGGCGTCAGCGACGTGAGTGCCACCATGTGCAGATTGGCGGAGCGCGACAGCAGGGCCTCCAGCACGGCCGGCATCTCGTGGGCCTGGATCAGATCCACCGTCTGGGCCTTCAGTTCGGCGTCCAGCTTGCCCAACTCGCCATCCAGCTGCGCCAGCTGGGTACGCACATGCAGATCCGGATCCCGCGCCAGTTTGGCCTGCTTGCCCTGGTTCTCGAGGTCCATGATCTCCAGATCCCGCTGGGCAGTGCTCAGCGCCAGCCGCTCCTGCTCCAGCCGCACCGCGGCCCCATCCAGCCAGCCATAAATGGCAACGGCGCCAACCACGACCACCCCGGTCAGCAGGATCAGGACTCGCTCGCGCTGGCTGAGGGCGGCGATCTTGTCGGCCCAGGCCTGCCACTGCTCTTTCAGGCTCATCAGGGCTTCTCCCGCTCGATGCCGCTGAGCTGGAAGGCCAGCCGGCCCTCCTTGTCACGGCTTAACGTCAGCTCACCAAACTGCTTGCCCGCCAGCGACGGGGTCTGCTTGAAACGGTTGACCCAGGCCGGCACATCCTGGCTGCGCCCGGCGAAGCCGGACAGGTTGACGTAGCCGTCGGCGATCTCGATTCGCTGCAAGGAGAGCTGCGGATCGCGGATGCGGGACAGATCGGCCATCAGCCCGGCATAGCCCTGGGATTTTTGCAGCGCCAGGCTGCCCAACTGCCGCATCAAGCCCTGCTTGGCGGTCAGCTCCTCCTGCTTGGTGACAAGCTGCTGTTGCAGCAGGCCATCGGCCTGATGGCGGGCAAGCTCGGCATCCAGCCGCTGCGCCTCGCCGCGCTTGATCTCCAGTGCAGCCCGCACCTGCACCAGCTCGCGCTCGACAGCGTGTTGCTGCCAGGCGATGACGCCGGCGGCGCACAGCAGCAACAGCACGCTGCCGCCCCATACCAGCGCCATCTGGTTGAGGCTGGCCCACTGCCGTCTGGGCCGAAACTCGGCGCCGTAAAGGTTGATCTGGCGTTTCATCAGGCATCCTCCCCCAGAGCAGCTGCATAAGCCGAGAGATATTCCACGCCGGAGAGGATCGCCTTGTTGGCCATGGCGGAGACGGCAAAGCCGAAGGTCTGCTCCATGTGGCGCACCAGGGTACCGATGAAAGGCGAGGCGATGGCGAGCTGCATCTGGCCGAGTTCCGGCAGCTTGAGCTGGCCAACCAAGTAATCGAGGGAACGCTGGATCTCCAGCGCCAGCGAATCGAGCAGCATGGCGTCAGGCTCATGCTCGCCGGTGAGGGCGCCGAAACCCCGCAACTGGCGGGAGAAGCAGAGCCCCCCCTGATGGAACACCAGCAGTTGCAGATCCTGCCCCTTCGGCTGCCACAGCAGCATGCGCACCGTCTGATCCGGCTCGTACAGCGCGGTCATCGCCAGCTCGTCGCTGACGATGGCGTCCAGGCTGGCGATGCCGTTGACCGCATCCGCCAGCTGCTGCACCCGCGCCTTGGGCACACAGATCACGTTGATGCGCGGCCGGCCCGCCGGCGGGGTGGGCAGATCCACATAATCCATGGCGAGCTGCAGCACGGATTCGCTGACATAATCCTTGATCGCCCAGGGCAGGGCACCGGCCATTTCGGCATCGGGGACGGCGGGCTTGTCGATCTGAACCTGTTGATAAAGGCTGGCCGCGAGGGCGACTCGCACCTTAGACTTGGCGAGGCCGTGGCGGCTGAACAGCTCGGCCATGGCCTGGGGCCACTCTTGCGGGCCATTGATGGCGCGGGTGGCGAAGATGGGCGGGTTGCCGAGCGAAGCCAGCATGATCCGATCGCTGGCCAGCAGGAGTCCTACCTGACGGCTGGGGGTCGAACGTCTGAAAAGTTGTTTCATTGAAACCCGCACCTGGCTGCCCAAAACGGATTAAACCTTAGCATAAACAGAGCATTAGCCTCCAGATAAATGACCGATTACTCATTGTCACCCCACTCGTCCCCGATGGCGCAGCCGCCCCTGCCGCCCGCCCTGTTGCCCTCGCCGCTGCAAGCTGTCTCGCACCCGCTGTTGAGCGTCTATGGAGTCCAGCTCTGGTGCAAACGGGACGATCTGATCCACCCCGCCATCTCGGGCAACAAGTGGCGCAAGCTCAAGTACCACCTGTTGCATGCCAAGGAGCAGGGCAAACGCCATCTGCTCTCGTTTGGCGGCGCCTACTCCAACCACATCCATGCCCTGGCGGCAGCGGGGTGCCAATCTGGCCTGCGTACTACCGGCATCATACGCGGGGAGCCGGAAGCCGTCAGCAACTGCACTCTGAGCGCAGCAAAAGGCTGGGGCATGGATCTCGTTTTTGTCGACCGCCAAAGCTACCGGCGGCGGCAGGATCCCGCCTGGCTGGCCCAATTCGAAAATGAAGAGACCCTGATAGTGCCGGAAGGGGGCAGCAGCCCGCTGGCCATTCCCGGGGTGGCCGAGCTGGTCGATGAAGTGCCCTTCTCGCCGGATCTCTGGGTGCTGCCCTGCGCCAGCGGCGGCACCCTGGCCGGGCTCATCGCCGGCAAGCGGGCACCGCAGCAGATCCTCGCCATCGCGGTACTCAAGGGGGGGAGCTTCATTGCCGACGAGGTGCGCCGACTCCATCCCGCCGCCGCCGACACGCCCGGCTGGCGGATCGCGCTGGATCACCACGACGGCGGCTATGCCAAATTCAGTCCGGCACTCTGGCAATGGGTGCAGGCCTTCAGCGCCGAGACGGGCCTGCCGCTGGAGCCCATCTACAGCGGCAAGGCCATGTGGGGGCTGTTTCGCGAGCTGGCGGCAGGCCGCATCCCGCGCGGCAGCAAGATCGTCTTCATCCACACCGGTGGCATGCAGGGGCTGGCGGGGCTGAGGGAGCAGGGGCGCCTGTGACGGCGTGCCGGGCGCAATACCGGCGCTGAACCACAAAAAGAGAGGGTCGCCCAGGCGATCCTCTCTTGCATCCATCAGGCGCCGGCCGGCTCCAGCACCAGCCGCTCCGGCTCGGCGAACCAGGGGCCCTGCCCGGCGTGCACCCCGAGGTGGCGCAGCATCTTCCACTCGTCGCCGCTCTCCACCCCCACGGCGATGACCCGGGTGCGGGTGTTGGCACAGCCTCCCACCAGGCTGCGCACCGCCATCTGGTTGACCTGGCGGGTATGGATCTCGCGCACCAGGCTGGGGTGCAGCTTGAGGAAGTTGATCTCGAACTCCTTGATGTACTGGGTGCTCACCACATCCTGGCCGGCGTGATCGATGGCCAGCTGGCAGCCCAGCATGCGCAGCGCCCGCAGCGGCCGCTTGAGCGCCTCGTAGTGGCGGGTGACCTGAGCCTCGGAGAGTTGCAGGATCAAGCGCTCGTTGGTGCTGCGCGGCAGCTGGAACAGGTCGAAGAACAGCCAGCGCTGGAACTCCCGGTGCAGCAGGCTCTGGGCGCAGAGGGTCAGGCTGATGGGGCAGCTCTGTTCGGAGCGCTGGCGCAGCAGGCCGAGGGTCTGCTCCGCCACCAACCGATCCAGCGGCAGCAACAGCCCCGCCTTCTCCGCCATCGGCATGAAGACGCCGGCCTGCAGCTCCCGCCCCTGCTCGTCGTGGATCCGGATCAGCAGATCCTGCTGCAATACCACCTGATCCCGCTCCTGCTGCACCGGTTGCACATAAAAATCGATGCCGTGCTCTTCGATGCGCCGGCCGATCAGGGTGCGCCAGCGCACCGTGCCCTTGCTGCTCTGCTCCTCGTCCAGCTGTTTCTCGTAGAGGAACCAGCCGGTGTGGCCCTGCAGCCGCGCGCTCTTGAGCGCCAGCTCCGCCTCCTCCTGCACCTTGAGCAGGGAATCCTCGGCCTGATAGCAGACGGCGCCGAGATAGACGGCGGTATCTGGATTGACCGCCTCGGGCCAGTGCAGTCGCTGCAGGCTCTTGTGCAGCTGGCCGGCGCCATCCACCATCTCGCTTTCCGACATGTTGGGCAGCAGCACGGCAAACACCTGGCCGGCATAGCGGGCCTGCAGGGCACCGTTGTGCTTGCGCACGAAGGCGGCGATGGAGGCGCTCGCCTCCATCAGCAGATCCTGGCTCTGGCGGCCGTTCAGCTCGGGATCCAGCTCCTCCAGGCCGGCCAGCTCGATCAGCAGCACGCCACCGCTCATCACGCTCGCCTCCATGATGGCGCTCTCCAGCCGGTTGTCGAAGAACAGCCGGTTGCCGATGCCAGTCATCTTGTCGACGAAGGCGTTGCTGCGGATGAAGTTGTCGAAGCGGCTACGCTCCTTGCGGGCATCCGCCAGCTCGGCCAGCAGATAGTCGAGGGCCTGGCTGGCCGGCTGCGGCCACTCATCGGCCGGATCGTGGGCCAGCTTGGTGAGCTTGTTGTCGAGGATCAGCTGGGCGCGCTCGGCCAGCAGCTCGGCACCCCGCAACTGCAGCCGCAGCCAGCGAATGGAGTACCAGAGGCCGAACACCACGATGAAGACGCCGAGGGAGATGCCGGACATCGCCTTGATGGAGTACTCGAACTCCTTGAACGGCCGCTCCAGCTTGAAGTCGGCCTGCATGCCCGGCTGATGGGGCATGGGCTGATGATAGGGGATCAGCAGGCTCTCGTCGGTCGGCTGCTGCACGTCGCGAAACCAGTAGATCCGCTGCTTGTCCTGGCGGATCTCCAGCTCCACCACGTGGGCCGAGCGCAGCAGGGTCGGCAGCCAGCGGGTGAGATCCTGATGATCGTCGGCCACCTCCAGCTGCTTGTCGATGATCTCGACCAGCGAGTTGACCTTCTTCTGCTGCATCTCCATGCCCAGCTCACGGAAGCTGAACACCCCGCCAAGCAGCACCATGGCCATGGCCGCAATGACACACAGGGTAATAAACGAGACAAGCTGAGTGGTCAGTTTCATGTGCCTTTCCGTATGCCCGACAACATCCATGTGGCTTCATCGTATCAGCCAACCTCGAAGCGCGCCTATGGACGAAGATCCCGCTTCTGGAATTAAGCGGGCGAGCATACCCAAACCGGTACGAGAACACCAAGCCCCGGGCGGGGTGACGGCCAAAAAATGACGGATGACGGAAAGAAACGGGAGGTAACTCAGCGCATTGGCTGAACAGCGGGCAGAAAAATGGTCCCACAAAGGGGACCAAAAGAAACACTCATATCAAAACTAACACTCTGTGCTACTGACAAAAAAACAGATACAGGAGTATTGAACACACGGTGAGTCAAACCGCACGGCTACTCTAGCCACTTCAGATAAGCTGGACAATTGTCATTTATGACAGGTCAGCGATTGAATCTTCAGCAGTCCATTTTATAAAACCATTATTTATCAGCAGATTATAAATCTGCTGCACAAGTGTGATCGCCTCCGCTCAAATCGATGCAGCTAATGCACTATGATGATGCCTCTCATATGCATCCCATTCGTTCATCAGGCAGGTATCCCTTGCGACCCATCTCCCCCCTCTGGCTCACCCTGTTGCTGTTCTGCCTGCCCCTGCTGGCCAGCCTGCCCCTCAGCCAGCTGCTCGGCAGCCCGCTGGCCCACCAGCTGCTGCAGGAGAAGAAGACGGAGATCGAAGCCGCCCTGGCGGAACGCCATCGGGCGCTGGACGAGAGCATCCGCAGCCAGCTGACCCAGTTTCGCTTCGACTGCGGCGAGCAGGACATGGCGCTGCTGCGGGATCCCCGCTTTTACAACAGCCACATCCGCATCCAGGGGATCATGCTCGCCACCGGTGGCGGCTGCTCCAGCCTGGGGGTGGAGCTGCCCTTCACCCCGGCCGAACTGCCGCCCTACCCCAGCCAGGAGCAGTTCGGGATCGCCGCCACCATGGCCCGCTTTCACACCGAGCAGGAGCTGGTCGCCTACTACCGCACCGGCGGCAACATCGTCTACTGGGTGCTGAGCAACAGCTGGAGCCACGCCCTGCTGCAGTACCCCTGCCGCAACTGCTTCTATCTGGAGTTCAGCCAGCAGCAGCCGGGAGTCGCCAGCCCGATCTTCCCTCGCGGCGACAGCGCCATCAAGCAGGAAACCGGCAGCCAGAGCCTCAGCCTCAGTTTCCTCGATCCCAATGAGCAGATCCGGCAAACCCTGTGGGCGGGCGAAGCGCTCGAGCGCTACGCCCAGCAGCAGGCCCGCCACTACGGGCTCTGGGGCGGCGCGGCGGTCGGCGCCCTGCTGGTCGCCGCCTACTGGGGGCTGCGCAACTACCGGCGCTCACTCAAGGGGTTGCTGCAAGCCGGGCTGGCACGACGGGAGTTCGTGCCCTTCTATCAACCCGTGGTCGACAGCCGCAGCCAGCAGGTGGTGGGCTTCGAGGCGCTGCTGCGCTGGCAGCGGGGCGGCGGCCTGATCCCGCCCGGTGCCTTCATCGACTATGCAGAGGAGCAGCAGCTGATCCTGCCGATGACCAGCCAATTGCTGGAGAAGGTGATCGCGGATCTGCCCAGACTCGCCCCCGGCCAGTGGGTCAGCGTCAACATAGTGGCCGCCCACCTCGAGCACCCGCACCTGCGCAACCTGCTGCTGCTGCACGGCTGGCCCTCCCCCTCCCAGCTCACCTTCGAGCTGACCGAGCGCAAGCCCATCACCGACATCGAGACCGCGATCACCGAGATCGGCGCCCTGCAGCAGCAGGGTTACCACTTCAAGCTGGATGACTTCGGCACCGGTTATGGCGGCTTCGCCTATCTGCAGCGGCTCGGCATCCGCCAGATCAAGATCGACAAGATGTTCGTCGACACCATAGGCACCGATGACCTCAAACGCAGCGTACTGGATGCCACCATCGCCTTCGGCCGTGAATCGGGCATGGAGATGATCGCCGAAGGGGTCGAGCGTCAGTCTCAAGTGGATTACCTGGGCCAACGCGGCGTGCACCTGATCCAGGGCTATGTCTATGCACAGCCCATGGCGCTGACCAAGCTGAAGATCTGGCTGCTGGCCTGGTATCAGAACCACACGGGCGAGCGATGAGCCACACTGCCGAGGCAGGTCGATCATATCTTGCAACAAAATGATTTTCCCTTGAGCGGACAACTCCCTTTATCATGAACAGGCGCGCTACCTTGCGTGGCGCCGCCACCCTGTTCCTTACCCGTCGGCTCACGCCGCCCTGATGATGAGAACCATTGCCTATGAAGTCATTTATCCGGCAAGAGATTGCCCTGCCCGTTGGCCTGCTCACCCTGCTCTTTTTCAAGACGCTCGGCAGCGACCTGCTGACAGAGGCCACTCCGCTCGGGATTTATCTTCCTGTCTCGGCGGTACTGCTTGCCATCGTCACCTGGGCCATCTTCTCGGTGGTGCGCCACTCGGATGCCCTTGCCATCAAGCTTGGCGAGCCTTTTGGCACCCTGATCCTCACCCTGTCGGTCATCTCGCTGGAAGTGGTGATGATCTCCTCGGTCATGCTGACCGGCGAACCCAATCCGGTGATGGCCCGCGACACCATGTTTGCCGTGGTAATGCTGGTGACCAACGGCCTAGTGGGCTTCACCCTGCTGTTCGGCGGCTGGCGCTACCACACCCAGAGCTTCAATCTGGACGGGGTCAAATCCTATCTGGTGGCCATCATTCCGCTGGCGCTGCTCTGCCTGGTGCTGCCCAACTTCACCGAAGGGGGCAACATCGGCAGCATGTCGAGCGCCATGTCCTGGATGCTCATCATCATCTCGGTGCTGCTCTACGGCGTCTTCCTGCTGATCCAGACCCGCAGCCACAGCCACTTCTTCATCGACAGCGATCACGAGGATTACGAAGAGCACCACGGCCCGCTGCAGAGCAACGTCTACCACACCCTGTTGCTGCTCGCCTATCTGGTGGTGGTGATCCTGCTGGCCAAGACCCTCGCTATTCCCATCAACCACGGGGTCAAGGTACTGGCGGCGCCGCCGGCGCTGGGCGGCTTCATCGTCGCCTGTATCGTGCTGGCCCCCGAAGCGGTCGGCGCCATCAAGGCGGCCTTCAACAACCAGCTGCAGCGGGCCATGAACCTCTACTTCGGCTCTGTGCTGGCTACCATCGCCCTCACCGTGCCTGCGGTGCTGTTCATCGGCGCCATGCTGGGGCAGGAGGTGCGCCTGGGCCTCTCCGCCGCCGACATGGTGCTGCTGTTCACCACCCTCATGGTGTGCAAGGTGACCTTCAGCAGCGGCCGCACCAATGTGCTGCACGGGGCCACTCACCTGGTGCTGTTCGTGGTGTACCTGTTCCTGATGTTCGAGCACGAATAACCGCGTTCAAGCAACGTCAGAAACGCAAAGACCGCCCGATGGGCGGTCTTTTGTTATGGGCGGGATGGCCACTTACAGGCTCGGCAACACGCTAGCCGGGAGCAGGTCGTTGTAGCTGGCGCGGCCCAGCAGGGCGGCGGCCGCCTCGATGTCCGGCGCGAAGTACCTGTCCTTGTCGTAGAAGCTGACCTCTTCCCGCAGCCGGCCCTTGGCCAGCTCGATGAGCTCGGTGCTGCGCAGGGGGGCACGAAAATCCAGCCCTTGCGCTGCCGCCAGCAGTTCCACCGCCAAAATGCCGCGGGTGTTCTCGGCCATGTCCGCCAGTCGACGGCCGGCGAAGGTGGCCATGGAGACGTGATCCTCCTGGTTGGCAGACGTCGGCAGGCTGTCCACCGAGGCCGGATGGGCCAGCGTCTTGTTCTCGGAGGCGAGCGCCGCCGAGGTGACCTGAGCGATCATGAAACCGGAGTTGACGCCGCCGTTGTTGACCAGGAAGGCCGGCAAACCGGACATGCGCGAGTCGATCAGCAGCGCCATGCGCCGCTCGGACAGCGACCCGATCTCGGCGATGGCCAGCGCCAGGTTGTCGGCGGCGAAGGCCACGGGTTCTGCGTGGAAGTTGCCGCCGGAGAGAATGTCTTCATCCTCGGCAAACACCAACGGGTTGTCGGAGACCGCGTTGGCCTCGCACACCAGCACCTCGGCCGCCTGGCGGATCTGGGTCAGGCAGGCACCCATCACCTGCGGCTGGCAGCGCAGGGAGTAGGGATCCTGCACCTTCTCGCAATTGTGATGGGACATGCCGATCTCGCTGCCATCCACCAGCAGGTGGCGATAGCAGGCGGCCGCGTCGATCTGGCCACGCTGACCACGCACCGCATGGATGCGGGCATCGAACGGCCGGCGGCTGCCAAGGGCGGCCTCCACGCTCATGGCACCGATGGTGATGGCGCCGGCGTAGAGATCCTCGGCGTGGAACAAGCCTTCCAGCGCGAAGGCGGTGCTCGCCTGGGTGCCGTTGAGCAGGGCCAGCCCCTCTTTCGGTGCCAGCGCGATGGGCTCGAGCCCGGCAATCTTCAGGGCCGTGGCGGCATCGATCAGCTCGCCAGCGTGGCGGGCCTTGCCCTCCCCGATCAGCAGACAGCTCATGTGGGCCAGCGGCGCCAGATCGCCGGAGGCACCGACGGAGCCCTTCTTCGGCACCACCGGATAGACTTCGGCGTTGATCAGCTGCATCAGGGCCTCCAGCACCACCAGCCGAATGCCGGAGAAGCCGCGCGCCAGCGAGTTGAGCTTGAGCACCATCATCAGCCGCACGGTGGCGTCATCCATGTACTCGCCAATCCCTGCCGCATGAGAGAGCACGATGGAGCGCTGCAACTCGTCCAGCTGCTCCACCGGAATGCGGGTGTTGGCCAGCAAGCCAAAGCCGGTGTTGATGCCGTACACCACCCGGTTTTGCTCGATCACCTTGGTGACCACGGCGGCGGAGGCGTGGATCCCCGCCAGAGCGGCGGGATCCAGTGAAACGTGTACCGGCTCGCGGCTGACGCGGCGCAGGGTGGCAAGATCCAGCTCGCCCGGGGTAATAGTCAATTCAAACATGGTGTTACACCTTTCCTTTGACACCGTTGGCGCCGTCAATCATCGGCAGATCCAGTTTCGCCTCGTGGGCGCAGTTGATGGCAATCTCGTAGCCGGCGTCGGCGTGACGCATCACCCCGGTGGCCGGGTCGTTGCGCAGCACCCGACCGACCCGCTTGGCGGCGTCATCGGAGCCATCACAGACGATCACTACGCCGGAGTGCTGGGAGAAGCCCATGCCGACCCCGCCGCCGTGGTGCAGGGAGACCCAGGTCGCGCCGCCGGCGGTGTTGAGCAGGGCGTTGAGCAGCGGCCAGTCGGAGACGGCATCGGAGCCATCCATCATCGACTCGGTCTCGCGGTTCGGGCTCGCCACCGAGCCGGAGTCCAGGTGATCGCGGCCGATGACGATGGGGGCTTTCAGCTCGCCATTCTTGACCATCTCGTTGAAGGCCAGGCCGAGGCGTACCCGATCCTTGACCCCGACCCAGCAGATCCGCGCCGGCAGGCCCTGGAAGGCGATGCGCTCGCGAGCCATGTCGAGCCAGTTGTGCAGGTGAGGATCATCGGGGATCAACTCCTTCACCTTCTGGTCGGTCTTGTAGATATCTTCCGGATCGCCGGAGAGCGCCACCCAGCGGAACGGGCCAATGCCCTCGCAGAACAGCGGGCGAATGTAGGCCGGGACGAAGCCGGGGAAGTCAAAGGCGTTTTTCACCCCCTCCTCCAGCGCCATCTGGCGGATGTTGTTGCCGTAATCCAGGGTGGCGGCACCGCGGGCTTGCAGGGTCAGCATGGCTTCCACCTGACGGGCCATGGAGTGGCGGGCGGCCTGGTTCACTTCCTGGGGCGCGGATTTTTGCAGCGCGCGCCACTGGGCCACGCTCCAGCCCTGCGGCAAGTAGCCGTGCACCGGGTCGTGGGCGGAGGTCTGGTCGGTCACCACGTCCGGGGTGATGCCACGGGCCACCAGCTCGGCGAACACGTCGGCAGCGTTGCCGAGCAGGCCGACGGAGACGGCGCTGCCGCTCTGTTTGGCCTCTTCGATCATGGCCAGCGCCTCATCCAGGCTGTGGGCCTTCTTGTCGACGTAACGGGTACGCAGACGAAAATCGATGCGGGTCTCGTCGCACTCCACCGCGATCATCGAGAAGCCGGCCATGGTGGCCGCCAGCGGCTGGGCGCCGCCCATGCCACCGAGACCGCCGGTCAGGATCCAGCGCCCCTTGGGCTCGCCGTTGAAGTGCTGGTTGGCCACCGCGAAGAAGGTTTCGTAGGTGCCCTGGACTATCCCCTGAGTGCCTATGTAGATCCAGGAACCGGCGGTCATCTGGCCGTACATCATCAGGCCCTTCTTATCGAGCTCGTTGAAGTGCTCCCAGTTGGCCCAGTGCGGCACCAGGTTGGAGTTGGCGATCAGCACCCGGGGCGCGTCCTTGTGGGTCTGGAACACCCCGACCGGCTTGCCGGACTGCACCAGCAGAGTCTGATCCTCCTCCAGCCGGGTCAGCACCTCGACGATCTTGTCGAAGCAGGCCCAGTTGCGGGCGGCGCGGCCGATGCCGCCATACACCACCAGCGACTGGGGATGTTCGGCCACCTCGGGATCCAGGTTGTTCATCAACATCCGCAGCGGCGCTTCGGTGAGCCAGCTCTTGGCGGTCAGCGTGGTGCCGCGCGGGGCGCGGATCACGCGATTGGGATCGTGACGGGGATCCTGGTGTTGCTGGGACATATACACTCCTTGTTTATCGATGCAGCAGGGTGGCGGCCGGCCCGTGGCAGGCCGCTACTTGGTTAACTGATGGACCAGCCGGGCGGCCACACGGGCACTGCGGTTGTCCTGATCCAGACTCGGGTTGTATTCGGCCAGATCGGCGAGCCTGAGCTTGCCGCTGGCCCGGATATGGGCGATAAGCGGCTCGATGACCGCCAGCTCCACGCCGCGGGCGGCGGGGGCGCTCACTCCCGGCATCACGGCCGCCGGCAGCACGTCGAGATCGATGGTCAGATAGAGGTGATCGCAGCGGGCGATAAAGGCATCCAGCCCGCTGAGCAAGGCCGGCAGCTCGGCCGGCGTCATCGCCTCGTCCAGCTCGTGCCACACCCCCAGCGCCTCGGCGCGGGCGAACAGCGCCTTGGTATTGGCGGTCTCGGCCACCCCGAGGCAGGCGTAGGTAAACGGCGTGCCCTGGGCGGCACACTGCTCGGCAATCTGGAAGAAGGGGGTGCCGGAGCTCGCCTGCTCCAGCTTCATGCGCAGGTCAAAGTGGGCGTCGAAGTTGATGATGCCGATCCGGCCACGGCCGGCCAGATGCAAGTTGAGGCCGCTCCAGCTGCCAAAGGCCACCTCGTGGCCACCGCCCAGCACCAGCGGGAAGTGCCCCTCATCCAGCAAGCGGGCCACCCGTTCGGCCAGGCGGTCGTGAGCGGCATCGAGATCGCCATCCTTACAGTGCACGTCACCGCTGTCATAGACGGGCCGACCCAGATGCCAGGCAGTGTTGGCCAGCAGCTTGCGCACCGCCAGCGGCGCACCGGCGGCCCCTACCCGCCCCTTGTTGCGGCGCACCCCCTCGTCACAGGCAAAGCCCACCAGGGCAACGCCTGGAGCGGCGCGGCCTGCTTGTGGCCAGGGTTGTACCTTGTCGTGCCAGCGCAAGGCCAGCTCGCCATCTTCCGGATCCTGGCGCCCCTGCCAGACCGACATGTCGACCGGGTTGAACTTATCCATGGAGCGTCTCCTCGCCGTTGATCACCCGGCTCACCAGCTGATCGACGCCGATGAGGTAGCTGAGCTCGGCCGGATGGCCGCAGTTCCAGACCAGAAAGTCCGCCAGCATGCCGACCCTGAGCTGCCCCAACTGCTCCTGCTCGCCAAGCGCGCGGGCGGCGTGGCGGGTCACCCCGGCCATGGCCTCCACCGGGGTCAGGCCGAACAGGGTACAGGCCATGTTCATGGCCATCCGCAGCGAGACGATGGGGGCCGTGCCAGGGTTGATGTCGGAGGAGACCGCCATCGGCACCCCCGCCTTGCGCAGGGCGGCGACCGGCGGCAGCTTGGTCTCCTTGAGGAAATAGAAGGCGGTGGGCAGCAGGGTGGCCACCACGCCGCGATGGGCCAGCGCCTGGATCCCTTCCGGATCCAGGTACTCCAGGTGATCCACCGAGAGGGCGCCGAAGTTGGCGGCCAGCGTGCTGCCACCCAGGTTGGAGAGCTGATCCATGTGCCCTTTCACCGCCAGGCCGTATTGATCCGCCGCCAGATAGACCTGCTCGGTCTGGGCCAGCGAGAAGCCGATGTGTTCACAGAAGACGTCCACCGCATCGGCCAGGCCCGCCTCGGCGGCAGCCGGGATGATCTCCTGGCAGATGGTCTCGACCCAGGAGTCGGGATCGTCTCGATACTCCGACGGCACCGCATGGGCCGCCAGCAGGGTGGTCTTGACCCGGATCGGCAGCGCCTCCCCCAGTCGGCGGGCAACCCGCAGCATCTTGAGCTCGTCTTCCAGGGTGAGGCCGTAGCCGGACTTGATCTCCACCGTGGTGACCCCTTCCCGGATCAGGGATTTCACCCTCGGCAGCGCCAGCTCAAACAGCTGATCCTCACTGGCGGCGCGGGTGGCGCGCACCGTGCTGATGATGCCGCCGCCTTTGCGGGCGATCTCTGCATAGGGCACCCCTTTCTGGCGCAGTTCGAACTCTTCGGCACGGCTGCCGGCGAAGATGAGGTGGGTGTGGCAATCGATGAGGCCGGGGGTGACCAGCTTGCCCTTCATGTCCTGCCAATGGGCGGGATAGGGGCCTTTGAGATCCTGCATCGGCACCAGGGCGTGGATCCGCCCCTCGTGAACGCCGAGGGCATGGGGCTCCAGCAGACCGTAGTCGGCCAGATCGGAGCGCAGGGTGGCGGGTGTCACGTTGAGCCAGACCCGCTCGCAGTTCAACAGTTCCTTGTTCATACCGACCTCTAAATGTATATACATTAACTTATATCCGATCTCTGACGGGAAAGAAAGGATCAAGTTCACATCTTGATAACAGCGTGTTCATTAGAGCTTAAACACAAAAAAGCCCGCCAGAGGCGGGCTTTTTCAAAAATGATATGTATATACAATTAGCTAAGGCTGGTCTTGGAGCTCAACTTGTAACGGGAGCCAGGCGACAGCAAACGGGCATAGGAGACCAGATAACCGTCGGACCAGGTACGCCGATGCAGCAGCAGGCAGGGGGTGTCGACCCGCACCTGCAACACGCCGGCCTCGCCGGCGCTTGGCAGCACCGCCTCCACCACGTGCTCCATCTCGGAGAGAGGGCAGACCTCCATCAGATAGCGGTTGGGGGTCTGGCTGGCAAAATCCTGCTCACCGTACTGTGGCAACCGCTCGGCATCGACGAAGCGCTCTTCCAGTTGCAGCGGCTCGCCATCGGCCTGATGGACGATGAGACTGTGGAAGATGGGGGCGCCGACTCGCAGGCCCAGCTGCACCGCCACCTTCTCGTCGGCGGCCTGGCGCTGCAGCCGGATCACCCGGCCACTGTACTCGCTGCCCCGCTCGGCGATCTCGTCGGCGATGTTGCGAATGGCCAGCAGCGGCGATTCGGTACGCCTGTCCGCCACGAAGCTGCCGGAGCCGGCGGTGCGCACCAGCCACCCCTCGGCCACCAGTTCGCGCAGCGCCTTGTTGACCGTCATCCGGCTCACGGCGAACTGCTCGCACAGGGCGGCCTCGGTCGGGATCCGATCGCCCGCCTGATAGTGGCGTTCGCGGATCCCGTCCAGGATGTGCTGCTTGATCTGCAGATAGAGGGCCGGTGCCAACGGGATGCTCCTCAGCGACGGCGGTGGGGCGGACGCATGTCCGGCCAGGCGCGATAGACGTCCGGGATCTGCTCGGGCCCGCTGATGCAGAGATCGAGATCGTGCAGCAGACCGTCCTTGATGCCGTAGATCCAGCCGTGTACCGCCAGCTCCTGCCCCTTGCGCCAGGCGTTCTGGATGATGGTGGTATGACAGACGTTGGCCACCTGCTCGGCCACGTTCAGCTCGCACAGGTAGTCGAAGCGCTCGTGCTCATCCTCGATGGCATCCAGCTGCTCGCGATACTTGAAGTAGACATCCTTGATGTTGCGCAGCCAGTTGTCGATGAGCCCCAGCTCCTGGTTCTGCATCGCCGCCTTGACGCCACCACAGCCATAGTGGCCGCAGACGATGATGTGCTTCACCTTGAGCACCTCGACCGCGTATTGCAGCACCGAGAGGCAGTTGAAGTCGGTGTGTACCACCAGGTTGGCGACGTTGCGGTGGACGAACACGTCCCCCGGCAGCAGCCCCATCAGCTGGTTGGCGGGTACCCGGCTGTCGGAGCAGCCGATCCAGAGGTATTCGGGGGCCTGCTGGGCGGAGAGGGTAGCAAAGAATTCGGGATCCTCGGCCTTGATCCGTTCCGCCCACTCGCGGTTGTTGGTAAACAAGTCGTTCAAGAGTTTCACTATCTGCTCTCCCTACTGTGGCAGTGGCGGCAACATACCATATACAAGGGTAACCAAGGCAAGGCCGACCAGATCCCCGTCAAACAAAAACAGGGCCATCAGGCCCTGTTTTTATGAGAGGAAGCATCAGGCTTCCATGGCATCTTTCAGCTTCTTGAGAGCATTTTTCTCAAGTTGACGGACCCGCTCGGCGCACAGGCTTATGCTTCCATCGCATCCTTCAGCTTCTTGAGGGCGTTTTTCTCAAGCTGACGCACCCGCTCGGCGGAGACGCCGTAGGTATCGGCCAGCTCCTGCAGGGTGGTCTTGCTGTCATCGTCGAGCCAGCGGGCACGGATGATGTGCTGACTGCGCTCGTCCAGGGTAGCCAGGGCCGAGCTCAGGCGACGGGTCGCGTGATCGTCCCAGTTGTCGTTCTCGATGGTCGCGGCCAGATCGGAGGATTTGTCCTCCAGATAGTGGACCGGTGCAAAACCACCCTCTTCTTCGTCATCGCCGACCAGATCGAACGCCTGATCGTAGTTGCTCATGCGCGCTTCCATCTCGGTAACGTCGGCGGCGGAGACGCCGAGGTCGGCAGCCACGGCCTGTACCTCTTCGTGGTTCAGCCAGCCCAGACGTTTCTTGGATTTGCGCAGATTGAAGAACAGCTTGCGCTGGGCCTTGGTGGTCGCCACCTTGACCATGCGCCAGTTGCGCAGCACGTATTCGTGAATTTCGGCCTTGATCCAGTGCACGGCAAAGGAGACCAGGCGCACGCCGACACTCGGGTCGAAGCGCTTGACCGCCTTCATCAGACCGATGTTGCCTTCCTGCACCAGGTCGGCCTGGGGCAGACCGTAGCCGGCATAACTCTTGGCGACATGAACGACAAAGCGCAGGTGCGACATAACGAGCTGACGGGCAGCCTCGAGATCGCCACCCTGCTGCAAACGCTCAGCCAGTTCACGCTCTTCCTCTGCGCTCAGCACCGGAATCGAGTTTACTGCCTGGATATAGCCTTCCAGACTACCTTGCGGAATCAGAGCCATAGTGCGCTGCAATGAAGTTCCCATGTTCTACCTCTTACTTTTCAATCGAATCAGTCTAACACCCTGAGAGGGCCTGTCTACTGACCGGACGCCATTCTGCGGCCTGCATCAAACATGCTGAACATGTTTGAACCGGGGTTATCTTAGGCCGGCAGGATGAATCATGAATGAACAGTCAAAAAAAGGGGGTCACAATAAAGGACCCCCGAAAAGTAGCATGCTAAGTCCATTGTTGCGGAGCTCGCAACCTTCACATGCTTGCCAAGTCAGACGAGCAAGGCATAGGGGCCACACCCGTATAAATTCTTCAGCATTTGTAGACTGCTTATAAATCAGAAGGTTCACAGGATCCAGAGAAGATCCCGAAGATCGGCAATGTTCAGATTACTCCCAGAACGGCGGCCGTGCCAGAAACGGCCACTCTTTTACTTGATCCAGGTCGCAAAATCCAGCGCTTTAAAAAGCTGATAAATTAATCAGGACGGTTCGATGTCGCGAATGTGACGATGGACCGAAAACCAGGAGGCGATCAGCCCCAGCAAGGCACCCAGCAGGATCAGGTTGATCCCGTCCACCGCCCCCATCCCCACCAGCCGGAAGTTGCTGTTGTAGAGGCCGGCCAGCTCCTTCACCACCCCCTCGCTCCAGATCACCATCACCTCGGTCAACCACCAGGCCAGCATGCCACCGATGACCCCGAACCAGATGCCGGTATAAAGGAAGGGGCGATGGATGAAGGCATCGGTCGCCCCCACCAGCTTGAGCACCTCGATCTCGGAGCGCTGGTTGAGAATATTCAGCCTGAGCGTGTTGCCGACGATCAGCAGCACGGCGGAGAGCAGCAGCACGGCGATGCCGGTGATGGTGTGGCGCAGCAGGTTCATGATCCCCTGCAACCGGGTCAGCCACTGCAGATCCAGCTTGCCCTGTTCCACCCCGTCTTCGTTGTTGAGCTTGTTGAGCAGCTCGGCCGCCCCTTCCGGATTCTGCCAGCGCGGATCCGGGATCACGCTCAGCACCGGCGGCAGCGGGTTGCTGTCGAGGTAGTCGAGCGCATCGCCAAACCCGGAGATCTCGCGAAACTCCTTGAGCGCCTCATCCCGGCTCATGTAGGTGACCGACTCCACCTCCGGGTAGAGCAGGATCCGCTGTTTCATGTCGAGGATGTTCTGCTCGGGCAGATCCTTGCGCAGATAGAGGGAGATCTGGGAGCTGGTCTGCCAGCTGCCCTCTACCACCTCGGCGTTTTTCAGCAGCACGTGGAAGCAGGAGGGCAACGCCAGGCTGACCCCCAGCACCGCCAGCGTCATCAGCGAGGCGAGCGGGTTGCGCCACAGTTCCCCCAGGCTGGAAAAAGCCTGCCGGGCGTGGTCGACCCAGTACATCATGAAGCGCCGTAGCGGTGGCTGTTTATGACGAACGATAGCCATCAGAGCTCCTCCCCTGCCGAATACATGCGACCCGCCTTGAGGGTCAGGGTGCGATAACGCATGCGGGCGATCAGCCCCAGATCGTGGGTGGCAATCAGCACGGAGACGCCGAAGCGGTTGAACTCCTCGAACAGTCGCATGATGTCCATGGAGAGCTGGGGATCCAGGTTGCCGGTCGGTTCATCCGCCAGCAGCAGCGGCGGCTTGTTGACGATGGCGCGGGCGATGCCGACCCGCTGCTGCTCACCGCCGGAGAGCATGCGCGGCTGGTAGCGTTCCTTGCCGAGCAGCCCCACCTTGTCGAGCGCCGCCGCCACCCGTTTGTTGATGTCCGCATGGCTGTAGCCGTCGATCACCAGCGGCAGCGCCACGTTGTCGAACACGGTGCGGTCCATCAGCAGCCGGTGATCCTGGAAGATCATGCCGATCTGGCGGCGCACGTAGGGGATCTCCCCCCGCTTGATATGGCTGACGTCGTCGCCATGAAAGAAAACACGGCCGTCGGTGGGCCGTTCCATCACGCTGATGAGCTTGAGGAGGGTACTCTTGCCTGCACCCGAGTGCCCGGTCAGGAAGGCCATCTCCCCCTTGCGCAGGTGAAAACTGACCTTCTGCAGCGCCTGATGGCCGCCGCTGTAGACCTTGCTGACCTTGTCAAAACGGATCATAACGGTTCCCTGACAGTGACCAACCCCGACCTGGGTCGGGGCTGGGGGCGCACGACTCGCGGCGCCCGAGCTTGCTCATCGCGAAGGAGATCACTCCTCGCGACTGAAAAGCGCCTCGATGAAGTCGTTGGCGACGAACGGACGCAGATCGTCGATCCCCTCGCCCACCCCGATATAACGGATCGGGATCTGGAACTTGTCGGCTACCGCGAAGATGACGCCGCCCTTGGCCGTGCCGTCCAGCTTGGTGAGGGTGATGCCGGTCAGGCCCACCGCCTCGCTGAACAGCTTGGCCTGGCTCAGGGCGTTCTGGCCGGTGCCTGCATCCAGAGTCAGCATGATCTCGTGGGGCGCCGCATCGTCCAGCTTCTTCATCACCCGCACCACCTTCTTGAGCTCTTCCATCAGGTTGCTCTTGTTCTGCAGGCGGCCGGCGGTGTCGGCGATCAATACGTCGGCGCCGCGGGAGCGGGCAGCCTCGATGGCGTCATAAATGACGGAGGCAGAATCCGCCCCGGTGTGCTGGGCAATGACCGGAATGTTGTTGCGCTGGCCCCACACCTGCAGCTGCTCGACGGCGGCGGCACGGAAGGTATCGCCGGCGGCCAGCATCACGCTCTTTCCCTCGGCCTGGAACTGCTTGGCCAGCTTGCCGATGGTGGTGGTCTTGCCGACGCCGTTCACGCCTACCATCAGGATCACGTAAGGCTTCTTGCTGGTGTCGATCACCAGCGGCTGCTCGACCTTGGCCAGCATCTCGCCCATGTCCTGCTTGAGCAGGCCGTAGAGCGCCTCGGCATCCTTGAGCTGCTTGCGATCCGCGTGCTGCACCAACCCTTCGATGATGCGGCTGGTGGTATCGACACCGAGATCGGCGGTCAGCAGCTGGGTCTCCAGCTCCTCGAACAGCTCGTCGTCGATCTTCTTGCCACGGAACAGGCCGAAGAAACCGGAGCCGATATTCTCCCGGGTGCGCACCAGACTGCGCTTGAGGCGGGTGAAGAAGCCCTCCCGCTGCGGCTTCTCCTGGGTGTCGTCGTCCACCTTGGCGGCCAGCGGCAGGGCGGCCAGGGCAGCGGCCTCAGCCTCCATCTCGGCGACCAGGCGCAGATCTTCCGCTCGCTGGGCCTCTTTGGCGAGACGGACTTCCTCGGCAGCCTGCGCTTCGGCGGCAATACGGGCCTCTTCTGCAGCCTGAGCTTCGGCAGCAAGACGTGCTTCTTCCGCAGCGCGGGCTTCGGCAGCAAGACGGGCCTCTTCTGCGGCGCGGGCCTCTGCGGCAAGACGAGCCTCTTCTGCAGCGCGGGCCTCGGCAGCAAGACGGGCCTCTTCTGCAGCACGGGCTTCGGCAGCAATGCGAGCCTCTTCCGCGACGCGGGCTTCGGCAGCAACACGAGCCTCTTCTGCTGCAGCGCGAGCCTCGGTGGCAAGACGCGCTTCTTCTGCGGTACAGGCCTCGGCAGCAATACGAGCCTCTTCTGCGGCGCGGGCCTCGGCGGCAATGCGAGTCTCTTCTGCGGCGCGGGCTTCGGCAGCAATGCGAGCCTCTTCTGCGGCGCGAGCCTCAGCGGCAAGACGAGCCTCTTGCGCAGCCTGAGCTTCAGCAGCAATACGGGCCTCTTCTGCGGCGCGGGCTTCGGCAGCAATACGAACTTCTTGCGCAGCCTTGAGCTCGGCAGCAACACGGGCAGCCTCTTGCGCCTGCGCTTTCGCAGCGGCACGCTCCTCTTCGGCCAGCAGGGCTTCATTGACGATCACCGGCTCCAGATCGGAGGCACACTCCTCCACTACCAGCGGACCATGGTCGTCCAGTTCGGCAGGTGGGCAGCAATCGTCGTGCAAAACGGAATTCTGTGCGCTGGCGGGCACTTCAGCCGCCACGGCTGGCGTAGGATCGGAAACGGGAGCGGGGGCAGCAGCGACCTCGGGCTCAGCGGTAATCGGGGTGGCTTGCGGTGTCTGTGGTTGGACAGCCTCAGCCTCTTCTTTCTTGCGGCCGAAACCCAGCCAGGAAAACAAACCTTTTGCCATCTAAAAATACTCACATCAAAGGCTGACTGCTAAGATAGCCGTCCCTCGGCGGGTCGGCATAAAAATGAACCGCCTTATACTACCACTTTATTTTCTGACGACGAAACGCGATGCCCAGAGTGAAATCCAGCCGTAACGGCCCGAGCAAGAGCCCAGCCCCGCAGGGGAAATCGGGCTTTGTAAGAATCATCAGCGGTCAGTGGCGAGGCCGCAAACTGCCGGTCAGGGATGTGGAAGGACTCAGACCCACCACGGATCGCGTCAAGGAGACCATCTTCAACTGGCTGGCCCCGCATGTCCGTGGCACCCGCTGTCTGGATCTGTTCGCCGGCAGCGGCGGCCTGGGGCTGGAGGCGCTGTCGCGCTATGCCGAGCAGGTCACCCTGATCGAGATGGACAAGGGCGCCGCCGACCAGATCAAGAAGAACCTGACCACCCTCGGCAGCAGCCAGGGCCAGGTGATCCAGTCCGATGCCGTCAGCTGGCTGCAGGGGCCGGCTACGCCGTTCGATCTGGTGTTTCTCGATCCCCCCTTTCGCCGCGAGCTACTGCCTCAGGTCTGCGAGCTGCTTGAGCTGCGCGGCTGGCTGGCGCCGGACGCCCTCATCTATCTGGAGCGGGAGAAGGAGATGGCCGATCTGCCGCTGCCGGCCAGCTGGCAACTACTCAAGGACAAACAGGCAGGCCAGGTCTGCTATCAGCTCTATCTGCGGGACACCAAGCATGACGCTGCAGTTTAAAGGGAGGAGATGGGCGCGGTGCCCCTCCCCGTCAATTTGGACAACGGCTCAAGGACAAGCAGGCCGATCAAATCCAAGTCTGCTATCAACTCTATCTGCGGGAGGTAAACGATGAAGCGGGTGTTTAATCTGTTGGCGATGGGCCTCATCCTGTTCTTCTGGTTCGGCGTGCTGGTCAGCCTGATTGCCCCGCTGCCGGGCAAGCTCAACGGCTTTCTGCCGGTGTGCGGCGTGATCGTGGCCCTGATGCACTGGGTGCAGGCCAGCATGGTCAAGGCGGCCTGCAAGCCCTACTTCGCGGTGAGCCGGCTTGAGTTCACCCAGGTGCTAGTGTTCGGGGTGTTCGGCATGGTGGAGATCCGCGCCAGGCTGCAGGCCATCGTCGATGCCAAACAGCGCGGCACAGACAACAAAGCCGGGTGATCCCGGCTCTGTCATGGTGGTTCAGGAAGGAGTGCTGGTCACTCCTTCTCTTTTTTCCCCACGCTGATGCCGAGCTTGATGGAGAGCACCGCCAGCAGCAGCAACATCATGATGAGCGAGAAGAAGTTGCTGCCAAGCTCGGGGTACTGCACCTTGACCAGCGTCGAGTGGCCGAACACGCCAATGAAGAAGCAGAGCAGCATGCAAACGGGTGTGTTGCCCTCCAGCGAGACATGACGGTAGTGCTGGTAGAGCTGATAGGCAGCCAGCACCAGGGCGATCATCGGGAAGAAAGAGAAGGGCACCACCGACTCCGACAAGACCGTCAGGGAGGCATCACCACAGATGCCGATGAGCAGGGCCAGCAGCAGGGGTTTCTTCGGGATCGGGTTCTGATCATGCATGGAGCTGTCCATCCTTTGACTTAAGAGAGAGGTTCACGGCGCTTCTGGTTCTGGACCTCGGCGCCCATGGCGATCATGCGTAGCTGACGGATGGTGCGATCGGACAGGGCCCGGCACTCCTCGCTGGTCATGTCGAGGGCATCGGCACCGGCGCTGAAGACGATGGTCACCATGGCTTCGGCCTGGATGTAGGCCTCTTCCCGCGGCGCTCCCGTGGTGGCCTCGAGGTAATCGGTCAGCTCGGCGATGAAGTGCTGGATCTCCCGCGCCACCGCCTGCCGGAATGCCGCCGAGGTGCCGGAGCGCTCGCGCAGCAGCAGCCGGAAGATGTTCGGGTTGTTCTCGACGAACTCCATGAAGGTCTGCACCGAGGTGCTGATGACGCTGCCGCCCCCGGCGATGCGCTGGCGCGCCTGGCGCATCAGCTGGCGCAGGGTCAGGCCGCCTTCATCCACCAGGGTCAGCCCCAGCTCCTCCATGTCGCGAAAGTGACGATAGAAGGAAGTGGGCGCTATGCCGGCCTCCCGTGCCACTTCCCGCAGGCTGAGGTTGGAAAAACTGCGGTTGGCGCACAGTTGGCTGAACGCCGCCTCGATCAGAGTACGCCGGGTTTTTTCTTTTTGTTGCGCGCGAATACCCACGAAAACAGTCACCTTCAGGTTATCGAGGCCAAATGATAACCCGAAGGCTGCGCCAGGATCAGGTTTGTCTCCTACTTTTTTACCATTGACCCGAATTCTGGCTGCATGGAGAATGGCGCACAGCTGTTCGCTGAAAGGAACCGAGTGAGATGGAACGCCCCCCGATCATCATGACCAACACCCTGCTGTTTGCCCTCTCCGGGCTGACCGCACTGATCGCCGTGCCCTGGTACGGCATGACCCATGGCTATGACCTCTGGCAGTGGGGCAGCTTCCTGCTGCTGTTCTGCTATTGCGGCATCTCCATTACCGCCGGCTACCACCGGCTCTGGTCCCACAAGGCCTACAAGGCACACCCGATCCTGCAGTGGATCTTCGCCATCGGCGGTGCCCTCGCCCTGCAAAACTCGGCCCTGCACTGGTCTTCCGACCATCGCCGCCACCATCGCCACGTGGATGACAACCAGCAGGATCCCTACAGTGCAGGACGCGGTTTCTGGTACTCCCACATCGGCTGGATGCTGCGCGAATACCAGGGCGACACCTATCACGACTACAGCAATGTGCGGGATCTGCAGAACAATCCCATCGTCGTTTTCCAGCACAAGCACTATCTGGCGCTGACCCTGGCCACCAACATCGGCATCCCGCTGCTGCTGGGGCTCGTCCACGGCGATCTGCTCGGTATGTTGCTGCTGGCCGGGGTGCTGCGCATGGTGATGACTCATCACACCACCTTCTTCATCAACTCGCTGGCCCACATCTGGGGCAGCCAGCCCTTCACCGACCGCAACAGCGCACGGGACAACGGCATCCTGGCCTTCTTCACCTTCGGCGAGGGTTACCACAACTTTCATCACCTGTTCGAGAACGACTATCGCAACGGTATCCACTGGTGGCAGTTCGATCCCACCAAATGGCTGATCCGCAGCGCCTCCTGGTGCGGGCTGACCCGGGATCTGCGCGCCTGTCCGGAAGAGCGGATCGAACAGGCCAGGCTGGAGATGCAGCTGAAACGGGCCCAGGCCAAGCTGCGCAAGCAGGATGACAGGGAGCTGTGGCAGGCCCTGCTGCAGGAGGAGTACGACAAGCTGAACCAGCAGTTGCAGCACTACTACGCCAGCCGCAAACGCCTGCTGGAGCAGCGCAAGCGCAAGGCACTGGCCCGCTACGACCAACTGAAGCTGCAGCTGGAGTATCGCAACCTGCACGATGCCTTCATCGCCGCCAAACGCAACTGGAGCCGACTGCTGGCAGGCATCGCCTGACTCTGGATCGTCGGGTTGAGCAAAGAAAAAGACCGCCAATCGGCGGTCTTTTTCTGGGCGCGGCTCAGCCAGCGAGCCATAAAAAATGGGGTGACACTCGCATGTCACCCCCTCGCAAATAGCATGTTCCATATTGGAATCCGGTCCTGTCGGGTGCTGCCCCTGTTTCCTGAGTTTCCGCTACCCATCTGAAGCAGGCGCCTGCTGGAGCAATCCAGTTGGCCAGTTCCCTTCACGACCCTCTTCCGCACGGCGGCAAGCCACCGTGTTGTCCTTGCAGTTGAAATATTACGCAGATAAATAAAATAAAAAACCGTTTTATGCGCCCGTGTATGCAAGCTGCAGCCGTTCATGGAACTTCGGTCAGAAAACAATTCGATTAAAAACAATACGATAAACCAGTTCATCGCCATAGGATGGCAAACGTTATCCTCGAAGGCGCACAAGGCTTTGCGAGATCTCGCACACGCTCGGCCCGCTCACAACCAGCGCTGCAACGGCAACCAGTCACTGACCCTCGCCAGCAGGCGGCGCAGGGTGGAGGGCGGGGCCGCCACCGAGTGGGAAGAGCGTTGCTGCCAGGTCGCCAGCCACAGCTGCAACTCGGCGCACAGCGCAGGACAGGCCAGATGCAGCACCAGCTCGGTGTTGAGCAGCAGGGAGCGCGGATCCAGATTGAAGCTGCCGAGCAGCGCCTCCTCCTCCCCCACCAGGATCAGCTTGGCGTGCAGACTGAGCGACTCCCCCTCCAGCTCCGACAGCGCGATACCCTGCCGTATCAGCCAGGGACGGTGACGGCGATAGGCGCCGTACACCAGCGGCACATCCGTGCTGGCCAGGGAGTTGGTCAGGATGTCAATGTTCACCCCCGCCTGCCGCTGCTGCCTGAGCCGGCGGCGCAGTCCCCGGGTCAGGATGAGATAAGGGGTGACCAGACTCAGCGTGCCTTGGTTGTCGGCCAGCTTGCGCCAGAGCAGGCGTGCGGTGGTGGGTCGAGACACCAGCCCCTTGCCGGGTCGATCAAACCACACTTCTGCCCGCCCGGCATGCCAGCGCAGGGGGACGGGTTCGGAATCGAACAGGCTGACTGGCAGATCGTAGACGGCCGCCACCTGCGGCTCGTTCATCGTCAGCAGAAAGTCGTTCACCACCTGCACCTCGGCCCGTTGCAGCGGGCGCCGCAGCAGCCGGCGGATCGGATGGCTCCAGCGGCTGCGCCAGAATTGATCGAACCCCTGCTCGGCCTGCTGGCAGAGCGGGCCGCGGCAGGCGAGATCCAGATCGACGAACTGGGGCGCCCCACCGAGCCCGAAGTAACGGTCCCCGATGTTGCGACCGCCGATCACCGCCTGACTGCCATCCACCAGCAGCAGCTTGTTGTGCATGCGGTGATTGATGCGGCGAAAGCTGAGCAGCCCTTCCAGCAGCAGGGTCAGTGGCCGCCAGCCACGCAACCAGAAGGGATTGAACAGGCGCACCTCGATGCCCGGCTGGTGGGCCACCATCTCCAGGAAACGGTTGTCGCCGGCATAGAGGTCATCGATGAGCAGCTGCACCCGCACTCCGCGCCGGGCGGCATGCAGCAGCTCCGCCAGCAACAGCTTGCCGCTGCTGTCCTCCTCCCAGCTGTAGTACTGGGCCTGGATCCGGCTTCTGGCACCGCGGATCAGCTGGCAGCGCAGTTTGAGTGCCAGCTCGGGCTGGTCTATCAGGGCAAATTCAGCGGGGATCATGGCGTCATCCGCCTGTCATGAGGAAATGGCATAACGCTGGCTAAGGGCCTCGTAGCAACAGGATGAAGGAATTTACCATGGAACTCACGGATCGCCCCGCCATCAGTCACAGACCGCAGGCCAGTGAGCCGGATCCCTCGCCGAGCGGCCAGCTGGCCCCCTGGTATCTGCAGCATAAGGATCAGGCCTGGCAGCCCTTTGCCCCGCCCGCCCAACCACACTAGCAGGACGTCAGGGCTGGGCCACCGCCTCGATGGCGGCCGCCTTGCCCTCCAGCTGGGGCAGGCTGAAGCGGTAGGCCACATAGTACTTGTAGATGGTGCTGACATAGTTGATGGGCCCCTGGCCCACCTCGTTGGCCACCAGCTGCTCCACGTTGCCGAACCAGACATTCGGATCCAGCCCGGCGGCCTCGGCCTTGGCCCTGAGCGCCTGCACCCGGTTCGGGCCGGCATTGTAGGCCGCCAGCGCAAACAGGTGGCGGTTGAGCACATCCAGCTTGGGATCATTGAAATAGGTGTCGAGGATCAGCCGCATATAGCGGCAAGCCGCCTCCACATTGCCCTCCAGGCTGGCAAGCCGGGCGCCGCGAATGCCCACCTCGCCGCCGGTGCTCGGCAACAGCTGCATGATCCCCACCGCCCCCCGTTCGGAGCGGATGTTGGCATTGAGCCCAGACTCCTTGTAGGCCAGCGCCGCCAGCATCAGCCAGTCCAGCCGGTACTTGTCGGCCTGCTGCTCCAGCACCTTGCGGATGGTCGACAACCTGCCCAGCGGATCCGGCGCCAGTATGTTGCTCATCTGGTCGTTGCGCGCCAGCAGACGGCGCAGAGCCATGTCGCTGTAAAGGGTGCGCTTGCCGGCATCGGCCAGATAGTCGTTGACGGCCTTGAGCAGCTCGGGACTGTTGTTGCGCAGGGCCCAGGCGCTGCGACCGTTGTCCCGCAGCGGGATCAGCTTGTGGGCCCGCAACCCGCTGATCATGCCGAGCCAGATCCGCCCCTTGAAGCTGTCGGTCACGGTGAGCGGTATGATGCCGGCCGCCACCATCTCCAGCAGATCCCCGTCCTGCAGATATTCAGGCACCGTCTCGATATAGATGGGCGGCAGCCCCAACTCGCGAAACAGCCAGTTGAGCTGGCGCAGGCTTTCGTAATAACTGGAGCTGGCCCGCACCCAGACCCGCCGGCCGGAGAGCTGGGTAATGCGGTTGAAGGTCGGCAGGCTGTGCTGGCTCACCACCCACTCTTCGATGGGAGCGATCACCGGGTTGGAGAAGGTCACCTGTTCGCGCCGGGTCGGCGTCACCGTCATGTTGGCGGCCACCAGATCCCCCCGCCCTTCGGTGAGGTAGTCCAGCAGCTTGTCCTGACGCACCGGGATGTAGATGATCTTGAGCTTGATCTTCTCTTTGGCCAGGTAGGTCTGATTCAGCCAGCGCTCGAACCCCTGCAGCTGGTTGACCAGGATGCCGTGCTGAGCCCCCTTGTCGAAGAAGAAGAAGCCCCGCTCATAGACCACCAGGGCCCTGAGCTCTTTCTTTTGCAATATGCTGGCGAGATCCCCGGGCTGGGGCAGCCGTTGCGGCTTGAGATCCGCCGCCAGCAGCGGCAGCGCACACAGAGCGAGCAGGCCCCAAAGCCAGCGCCGTCTCATGATGAGAGCGCCTGCGGTTGCTTCGCAGCGAGCGGGATCCCGTCAAACGGGTGGCGAACAAGGGTGGGGAAAATGGCGAAGAGCCAGCGCTGAACCATGATGAGATCGCCTTCTGTTGGCCGACTCGCGTCGGGCAAAACCGTCTGTGGGATAACTAACTATAGAACGCGGACCCACAGCAGAAGGGTCAACACGGCAGGCAAGCCTGCCGTGTCATCAGCAGGCTCAGATAGAGCGGGCACGCATCTCGAAAATGAGTTTTTCGGCGGTGCAGGTGAATTGCAGGCGGGCTTTCAGGATCACGCCGTTGGCGCCCTGACTCAGTTCGCTGCTGCTCTTGGCTTCGGCAGTGACCTGCTTGGCCAGCGCCTCGTAGGCGGCCAGCTTGGCACGAGCGTCGGCTTCTGCAGCGGCCTCGATCACCAGCTCCATCACATCGTCACCTTCGCCGATGATGGTACCAATTTCGGCGAAGCAGCCGCAGCTGTCACAGGTCTCGTTCAATTCCACTTTCTCTTCTACGGACATCATTCAACTCCCACTTATTTCGGCTGTGATTCATCGTCACGCAAGGCTTTGCGAAAATCCTTGATGGCGGTGCCCAGATCCTCTCCGGCACTCGCCAGGCGTTTGCTGCCAAACACCACGACGACTACCACGAGCAGGATCAACAAATGCCAGATATGAATTCCACCGAGTCCCATAGGGATACTCCTGACTGATAGATACCGATTGTTTGTATCAAAAGAAGGCGCAAAGATTGTTGGGCAAAATCAAGACAGGTGCAAGTTTGCAAATAAATCACTCAAAAAAATACGGCGACCCAGGGTCGCCGTATTGCTTGATGCTACTTGTCCCCTCAACCACTACATCCTGTACCAGCCGCCATCGAAGGCGAGAGACGTTTCGAGCATAAATTCGCCTAGATATGAAAACAAATGGTATAAATTCATCTAAGAATTGAAGAGGATTCATATCATGTTGCTGGAACAGTTGGGGCGCATCGACCTCAATCTATTGATTATCCTGCAAGTATTGCTGGAAGAGCGAAACGGCAGCCGGGCGGCCCGTCGGCTGCACCTGAGCCAGTCTGCCGTCAGCAAGGCGCTCGGCCGGCTGCGGGAAACCTTCGACGACCCCCTGTTCGTGCGCTCGGCCTACGGGCTGGAACCCACCGCCCGCGCCCTCAGCCTGCAGCAGCAACTGCAGCCCATCCTGCTGTCGCTCGACAACCTGATCCAGCCACCGGATTTTGACCCGACCACCACCGAGCGGGAGTTCGTCATCGCCAGCATGGACAGCGCCTTCACCCTGTTCGCCCCGCTCTACCTGAGCGAGCTGAAACGACAGGCCCCCGGCATCCGGCTGCGCTACGAGGAGTGGACCGAGAACAGCCTGACCGAGATGAGCCAGGGCCAGGTGGACATCGCCTTCACGGTGCGGGAGAACTGCATCAACTCGGACTTTCGGCTCGACACCCTGCCCAACACCATCTGCCAGCGGCTGCTCGCCATCGACGATCTGACCTGCCTGGTGCAGCACGACCACCCCGCCCTGCACGAACCGGAGTGGGATCTCACCCGCTACCTGGCCTATCCCCACGTGCAGACCTATTGCGAGGGGCGCGATCGCTGGATGCTGGATCACAAGCTGGCGGAGCAGGATCTCTATCGCCGCATCGAGGCGACCGTGCCCTCCTTCGAGGCGGCGCTGCGAATGGGCATGCACTCGGACATGATAGTGACCCTCTCCCGGCTCTACGCTCGCCACGCCACCCAGGTCTATCCGCTGGTGCCGCTGCCGCTGCCCATCGCCCTCGACAGCATCTCCCACCTGCTGATCTGGCATCAGCGTCACGAGGAGGATCCAGGCCACCGCTGGCTGCGGGAAACCCTTCTGACCCTCATCATGGGCAAGCTGGAGCCCACTGCTGCCGAACCGTCCTGATTGTCGGCACCGGACCGCAAGACCCTGACGGTCACCACGCCGGATCACAGGCAAAAAACGGGGCTCGTCGAGCCCCGTGTCTTTTCTGTTGGCATGCCGGCCGGTCAGTTCTGACCGGTCACCGCCAGGTAGTGGTGCACCCCGTCGAGCAGCATCTGCACCGAGATCATCACCAGCAGCATGCCCATCAGACGCTCCACCGCGGTGAGTCCTCGCTCACCCAGCAGCTTGTTGAATACCTCGTAGAACATCAGGATCACCGCGCTGGCGCCCCAGGCCATCAATAGCGCCAGCGACCAGTCCGCCATCCGGGTCGGCTCCTGG
Source organism: Aeromonas sp. S41-2 (assembly GCF_027705845.1). Taxonomy (NCBI): domain Bacteria; kingdom Pseudomonadati; phylum Pseudomonadota; class Gammaproteobacteria; order Aeromonadales; family Aeromonadaceae; genus Aeromonas; species Aeromonas sp. S41-2. Next base: position 431,817 of record NZ_JAPDCG010000004.1, read on the forward strand.
TTGGCCAGCAGCAGCAAGGACGCCAGGATCGAGGGGCCGGCAATCATGGGGATGGCCATGGGCACCAGGAAGGGCTCTTCACCCGCAGCCAGCCCGGTTACTCCGCCCTCACTCGGGAAGATCATCTTGATGGCGATAAGGAACAGGATGATGCCGCCGGCGATGCTGACCGCCTCCTGCCGCAGGTTGAGGAAATTGAGGATCTGCTGGCCGACGAACAGGAAGGCCATCATGATAACCAGTGAAAACAGCAGCTCCCGCATCATCACCTTGCGGCGCCGCTTGGGATCGATATGACGCAGGATCGACAGGAAGACCGGCAGGTTACCCAGCGGATCCATGATCAGAAACAACATGACGGCAGCGGAGAAAGTGTCCATACAACGCCCAGGCTAAGCCTTCAACAAAAGGAGGGGAAAGAGGGCGAAATATAACAAAGGCGGCGGGATTCGGCGAGCGCGGCGGGCGCTCGCCGGCAGGGATCAACCGTGGTTGCAAATCTTGTCGGCGTGAGTCTGGAAACCCTGCTCCGATTCGATGAACTTGCCGCGCTTGGCCAGGAAGTCGATCAGGGCCTCGGCATCCATCTCGCTGGCACTACAGGTGTGGAAACGGGCATCGGCACCGAAGCGCTCATCAATGGCCTGCTTGAGGCTGGCCCGGGTAAACTGGCCGCCTTGCGCCAGCATCATCTCCATCACTTCGTGACCGTGTACCGATTGAGTCATTGCAAACCTCTTGAATAGACATATTTGATGCCTATTAAATCCTGCCCCACCGCCGACGACCTTGATATAGGCCAACAAATTGCCGATTTCCCTGCGTCTGTACTGGTGATGGCCGCGGCTTTGTCGATAATGTGGCAACCTGAGCAGGGGATGGCTACACTAACGCCCCTTTTTGCCACCGCAGACCGAATATAAGGACATTGGCGTCATGCTGTTCCATGGACTGGCTTTCAAGCCCTGGCGGATCTGGACCCGCCGCCCGCTCTGGTTGAAGACCCTGCTCGGCATGCTGACGGGGATCGGGCTCGGCGCCGGTTTCAGCGAGCAGGCATTGCTGCTCAAGCCCATCGGCGTGCTGTTCGTCAACACCATCCAGATGCTGATGGTGCCCCTCATCTTCTGTTCGGTCATCGCCGGCCTCACCTCGCTGCTCAAGGGCAAGACCCTCGATCGGATCGCCGGCAAGGCCATCGGCCTCTACCTTTGTTCCACCGCGGTCGCCATCTGCATCGGTCTGATGATGGGCTGGTTGCTGGAACCCGGCATGGGCGCCAACATGGGGCCCTATGAGCGGGTCGGCATGGCGGAATCCCCCACCCTGGCCAGCGTGCTGAGCCACCTGGTGCCGCGCAACCCGGTGCAAGCCATGGTGGACGGCAAGATCCTGCAGGTGATCGTGTTCGCGGTGGCCCTCGCCCTCGCCCTCAACGCCACCGGTCGGCGCGGTCGCCCCGCCATCCTGTTCTTCACCTCGCTGGCGGAGGGGATGTTCAAGCTGACCCAGATGGTGATGGCGCTGGCCCCTTACGGTGTCTGCGCCCTGATGGCCTGGATGACCGGCAAGTACGGCATGAGCCTGCTGCTGCCGCAGCTCAAGGTGATCGGCGCCGTCTACCTCGGCTGCCTGCTGCACGTGCTCGGCGTCTACAGCAGCCTGCTGATCCTGCTGGCCCGCCTCAATCCGCTGCACTACTTCAAGAGCATCGTCGATGCCCAGGCGGTGGCCTTCACCAGCAGCTCCAGCAACAGCACCCTGCCCATCAGCCTGGCCTGCGCCGAGCGCCGGCTCGGGGTCTCTCCCGCCATCACCGCTAAGGTGCTGCCCATCGGCGCCACCATCAACATGGACGGCACCGCGCTCTATCAGGGGGTAACGGCCCTGTTCGTGGCCCAGGCCTTCGGGGTGGATCTGCACATGGTGGATTACCTGACCATCATCAGCATCGCGACCCTGGCCAGCATCGGCACGGCGGGCACGCCGGGCACCGGCCTGATGCTGCTGACGCTGACGCTGACCGCGGTGGGACTGCCGCTGGAAGGAGTGGCACTGATCGCCGGGATCGACCGGATCCTCGACATGGCGCGCACCACGGTCAACGTCTCCGGCGATATTCTGGTATCCGTGTTGATTGCCCGCAGCGAGCGGGAGCTGGATCTGGCGACCTATCACGACGCCAGCGCGGGCGAGGACATCGACTTCACCCTGCGCTGAGGCAGGGCGCGCGATTAATTTTCGTGGGGATCGTGGTGGCAGCGCCAGCAGACATCGAAGTTGGCGCCGTTCTCCTCCCCGCATTGACCGCACAGCCAGCCGTTGCCCTGGCGCTGCTGATAGCGCTCGATGACCCGCCCTGCCTTGCTGCGATCCTGTTCGCGCACCATCAGGGTCACCTGCAGCAGGTCCACCGGCAGTTCGCCCAGGGCGCCCGACAGCGCCTCGCCATTGAGCCGCACCGGCACCCCCTCCACTTCCAGCGCCCCTTTCAGGGCATGGGCCTCCAGCGAATGGGAAGCCCGATACAGATTGATCCAGTGATCCATGTCTTCCCCCTCAGATCCACTCACGATGCCGTGACCACGGCACCGCCTCTGACCAGCTACAGCAGGGTATCTATGCCGTAGTCGGCCCCCTTGGCCACGATGAAGTCGATGAACACCCGCAATTTTCGCGGCATCAGCCGCCGCTCCGGAAACAGCAGGTAAATCGGCACCCTGGGCTGCTGCCACTCGGGCAGCACGGACACCAGGGTCCCGCTCGCCAGCTCCTCATGGCAGAGCATGGCGGGCAGGGAGGCGAGCCCCAGCCCGGCCTTCGCCGCCTCTCTGGCACAGGTTATATTATTAACCCGAAAGCGGGAGGGAGGGTCAACCAGCACCTCTCTGTCATCCCGCTCAAAGCACCAGTGCGACGCCAGAAACCCGCTGGTCACCGCCACCCGCTCATGATGCACCAGATCCTCGGGATGGGTGATGGCGGGGCTGCGCGCCAGGTACGCCGGGCTGGCACAGATCAGGCGGGCGTTGCTCCACAGCCGCCGCGCCGCCAGGTTCGAATCGCTCATGTCGCCGATCCGCACGATCGCATCCAGCCCCTCGTTGATGGGATCCACGATGCGGTTGGTCAGCTCCAGCTCCACCTGCAGACCGGGATAGGCCTGCAGAAACTCCGCCACCAGCCTGCCCACCACCAGCTGCCCCGCTTCGATGGGCACCGCCAGCTTGAGGGTGCCGGTCACCTCCTGCTGGCTGGCGCTCACCATCAGCTCGGCCTGAGCCAGCTCGTCCACCGCCTTGCTGCAGCGCAGATAGTACTGCTCGCCGGCCTCGGTCAGGGTGAGCTGGCGGGTCGAACGGTAGAGCAGCCGCACACCGAGGCGCTGCTCCAGCTCGGCGATGCGCCGGCTCACCGTCGCCTTGGTCATGCCCAGCTCCTGGGCGGCCGCCGTGAAGGAACCCTTGTCGACGATCCGCACTAGAATCAATGCAGCGTTCAGATCCATTGTTGCACCAGTGAAACTGTATATCTCATAAATGGATACTAATCGAAACAGTCGGCCAGTGTTAGCCTGCCTCTCTTAAGTTCAGGAATCCCCCACATGAGTCAACACAAGAAGATCCCCCTGCTGGCAGCCATGATCCTGGCCCTGCTCGGCCTGTTGTTTGCCGGTTACTGGTATCTGCACGGCCGCTATTTCGAGAGCACCGACAACGCCTACCTGCAGAGCGAGGTCACCGGCATCGGCTCCAAGCTGTCCGGCTACATCAGCGAAGTACTGGTGACCGACAACCAGCCGGTGAAGACCGGCCAGCTCATCGCCCGCCTCGACGATCGGGAGTACAAGACCAAGGTGGCCGAGGCCGAAGCCGACCTGCGCCTCAATCAGGCGACGGCGGAAAATCTCGCCGCCACCCGCACCCAGCAGCTGAGCCTCATTCGCCAGGCCGAAGCCAAGGTCAGCTCGGCCAATGCCGAACAGGTTCGGGCCCAGCAACAGGTGCGCCGCGTCAGCCAGCTCAACCAGCGCCACTACAGCTCCCAGGACAGCCTGGATGAGGTGCGGGCCGGCCTGCAGGTCAACCAGGCCCAGGAGCAGGAGGCCAAAGCGGCCCTGCAGGCCGCCCGCGAGCGGCTGCTGGTACTGGATGCCGAGGCCAAACAGAACCAGGCCAAGCTGGCATTGAGTGCCGCCCAGCTGGAGCAGGCCAAGCTGGAGCTGGCCTATACCGAGCTGCGGGCACCGGCCGACGGCATCATCGGCAAGCGCAGTCTGCGGGCGGGGCTCTACGTCCAGTCCGGCATGCAGGTGGCCAGTCTGGTGCCACTGCAGCAGGTGTGGGTCGAGGCCAACTTCAAGGAGACCCAGCTGCTCCACATGCAGCCCGGCCAGAAAGTAGAGGTGATCCTGGATGCCTATCCGGATCAGCCGGTCGAGGGGATCATCGATAGCCTGGCCCCCGCCACCGGCGCCAAGTTCGCCCTGCTGCCGCCGGAGAACGCCACCGGCAACTTCACCAAGATCGTGCAACGGGTGCCGGTCAAGATCCGCATTCCGGAGCCGGGGCCGCTGGCGGGCAAGCTGCTGCCGGGCCTCTCCACCGAGGTGATCGTCGACACCCGCAGCCCTGATCCTATGGTCGCGGCCCACTGATGGAACCCATCCCGCGTCGCAACTGGATCGCGGTCATGGGGGGCCTCATCGGCGCCTTCATGGCCATCCTCGACATCCAGATCACCAACGCCTCCCTGAAGGACATTCAGGGGGCCCTGTCGGCCACCTTGAGCGAAAGCTCCTGGATCTCCACCTCCTATCTGGTGGCGGAGATGATCGCCATTCCGCTGAGCGGCTGGCTGAGCCGGGGGCTGAGCGTGCGGCGCTACCTGTTGTGGACCACCGGCGCCTTCATCGTCGCCTCCGTGCTCTGCTCATTCAGCTGGAACCTCACCAGCATGATCGTCTTTCGGGCGCTGCAGGGCTTCACCGGCGGGGCGCTGATCCCGATGGCCTTCTCCCTCATCGTCAGCCTGCTGCCGCTGCACAAGCGGGCCACCGGCATGGCGTTGTTCGGCCTGTGCGCCACCTTCGCCCCCGCCATCGGGCCGACCCTGGGTGGCTGGCTGACCGAGCAGATGTCCTGGCACTACATCTTCTACATGAACGTGCCGCCGGGACTGCTGGTGATGGCCATGCTGGCCCACGGGCTGGACAAGAAACCGGTGGACTGGGAGGTGATCAAGCGGGTGGATCTCATCGGCATCGTCACCATGGCGGTGGGACTGGGCCTGTTGGAAGTGGTGCTGGAAGAGGGCAACCGGGAGGACTGGTTCGGTTCCAGCTTCATCGTCCGGCTCACCGTCATCTCGGTGGTGGCGCTGGTGTTTTTCGTCATCAGCCAGCTGCTGCGGCGCCATCCGCTGGTCAACCTGCGGCTGCTGCACAACCCGCGCTTCGCGCTGGCCTGCTTCGCCTATCTGGTGCTCGGCATGGCGCTGATGGGTTCCATCTATGTGCTGCCGCTCTACATGACCCAGATCCACAACTACAACGCGCTGGAAATCGGTGAGGTGCTGATGTGGATGGGGCTGCCGCAGTTGCTGGTACTGCCGCTGGTGCCCAGACTGACCCACAAGATAGATCCGCGCTATCTGGTGAGCTTCGGCTTTCTGGTGTTCGCCGTCAGCTGCTTCATGAACATGAACATGAGTGCCGACTACGCCGGGCCTCAGCTGATCCAGTCGCTCATCGTGCGGGCATTGGGCCAGCCCTTCATCATGGTACCGCTCTCCCTGGTGGCGACCGCCAGCCTGACCCACGACGAGATCCCCTCCTCCTCGACCCTGCTCAACGTGCTGCGCAACCTGGGCGGCGCCTTCGGCATCGCCATCATCGCCACCCTGATCGACAACGACACCCGCATCCACGTCAGCCAGATCAGCAGCACCCTGGCCGCCAGCAGCATAGAGGGGCAGAGCTACCTGCTGCAGCTGGCCCAGACCATGATGGCACAGGGCTCCGGCCCCGAGCTGGCCCGTCAGCAGGCCCAGGCCATGCTGTCGAACACCATCAGCCGGGAGGCGGCCATCATGGCCTACAACCAGGTGTTCTTCGTGATGGGCATCTTCCTGCTGCTCGCCAGCAGCCTGATGCTGCTGCTCAAGCAGCCCGCCCCCAGGGCAGCGGATGCCGAACCGCTCGAGGCGTGAAAAACGGTAGAAATGGCATAGCAAAACGGGCCTGAGGGCCCGTTTTTTTGTCTGCACACGCCCCTTGGCGAGGGGACAACTCAGCCACAGTCACCCCGCCAGCGAGGCGGCAATCAGAAACTGGGCGGCGAAGTAGCTGGTCATCACCCAGGCGGTGGCATGGGGGAAGGGACGGCGGAAACGGTCCAGCGCCAGCATGCTGTCGGAGAACAGGAACATCAGCGCCCCCACCAGGGCGGCGGCACTGCCGGCGGTGAGAGAGGCATGCCAGGCGCCGGCGGCAACCCAGGCCATGCCGATGATCACCAGCATGTAGCAGAACACGGGCACCTTCATCTCCCCGAGCTTGCCCCACAGCAGGCCGAACACCATGCCGGCCACCAGCAGCAACAGCAGGCCATCCACCAGATTCAGCACCAGCGGCCCCTGGGCGAAGCCGACGATGTAGCAGAGGTGCGCGACAAAAAACGCCGCCAGCCCCTGGATGAAGCGGTCGCTCGGCAACATCAGCAGCACGTCACCGGCCAGCGACAGGCAAAGACCGAGCAGGATCCAGGCGTGGGAACCGTCGTGGTCATAGCTCTGATAGCCGAAGGCCAGCGCTATGATGAGCAGCATGGTCAACGGCTTGCTGATGTAGAACTGACGGGAGTCTGAGCCATAGGCCGCACGAATGTGCCACCAGCCCGATGCGATGATCAAGAAACTCAATAACATGCCCTGCTCCTCACGTGTTGCTCGCAGTCATACGGCAACATCTTCTTGCTGACAAGCAGAGTAACAAATTCCCCCGCCCAGTGGCAGAGGCGCTCAGCAAACGAGCAGTCTACGCCTAAAGTCTAATTGTCCCACCCACCCTGTTCGGGCATAAGGGACGGGTCCGGAGGATCACCATGGAAGACGCAATGAAAAACTATCTGCCCGCTATCGATATCATGATGTGCCACCTTGGCATCAGCTTCGAGCAAGCTTGCGAACAGCTGGGCCTGAGTCCGGTGGAACAACAGACCCTGAGCCTGCTGCAGGAGCAGGATCCGCAGGAATAATCCCTCCCGGTGATGGATATCATGATGTGCCACCTTGGCATCAGCTCCGAGCAAGCCTGCGAGCTGCTTGGCCTGAGCCAGGTGGGACAACAGACCCTGAACCTGCTGCAGGAGCAGGATCCGCAAGAATAAGCCCCCCAGCGGGGAGCATGAAAACGGCGCCATGATGGCGCCGTTTTTATTGACCCTGGTTATGCTCGCACCACCCGGCGCCGCTGCAGCCAGACGATCAACGCAAACAGCAGGAAGCCGGGCAGCCACATCAGCTCCTTGCGCCAGCGCTCGGTGGGGGCCTTGACCATCAGGATCTCCTGATCAAACTCCATGCCGGCTGCCGCTGCCGGACTGCCGAAGGTGACGCTGTCGATCAGGGTCTTGCCATCCTGCTCATAGAGCGCGAGCCCCAGGCTGGCGAGGCGGGCTGCCCCGTCCTCCCCTGCCGGCACTGCCAGCAGCACGGTCGACTGACGCAGCTTGCCCACTGCATCCTCACCCTGGATCCGCAGCCGCAGGGTGCTCTCCGCCTCCACCTCGCCCAGGGTCTGGGCCAGCTGGGCCGGCGGCGTCTCGCGATAGGGATCGTGCACCATGTCCATCCAGAAACCGGGGCGGAACAGGGTGAAGGCCACCAGCAACAGCAGCACGCTTTCGTACCAGCGACTCTTCACCAGGAAATGACCCTGGGTGGCGGCGGCGAAGATCAGCATGGCAACGGTGGCCACCATGAAGATCAGCACCCCGTGGGCAAAGTCCACGTCGATCAGCAGCAGGTCGGTGTTGAAGATGAACAGGAACGGCAGCGCCGCGGTGCGCAGGCTGTAGTAGAAGGCAGTGATGCCGGTCTTGATGGGATCGCCCTTGGAGACGGCCGCCGCCGCGAACGAGGCGAGCCCCACCGGCGGCGTCACGTCGGCCATGATGCCGAAGTAGAACACGAACAGATGCACCGCGATGAGCGGCACGATCAGTCCGTTCTGCTGCCCGAGCGTCACCACCACCGGCGCCAGCAGGCTGGAGACCACTATGTAGTTGGCGGTGGTGGGCAGCCCCATGCCGAGGATCAGACTCAGCAGGGCGGTCAGCAGCAACATCAGCAGCAGGTTGCCCATGGAGAGCATCTCCACCAGATCCGCCAGCACCAGACCAACCCCGGTCTGGGAGACGGCACCGACGATGATCCCCGCCGTGGCGGTGGCGATGCCGATGCCGATCATGTTGCGGGCGCCGGCCACCAAGCCCTCTCGCAGATCGATCAAGCCGTCCTGCAGGGAGCCGTAATCGTGCCGGCCATCGCTGCGCAGCCAGTTGAGCAGCGGCCGCTGGGTCAGCAGTATGATCACCAGCATGACGGTGCCCCAGAAGGCCGACAGCCCAGGCGAGAGGCGCTCCACCATCAGGCACCACACCAGTACCACCACCGGCAGCAGGAAGTGCAGGCCGGAGAGCAGCACGGTACGGGTGTTGGGCAGCTCGGTCAGCGGCTTGTCCGGATCTTCTGCCGCCAGCGGCTCATTGCTGGCGGCAATCTTCAGCAGCCCCAGATAGGTGGCGGCCAGCAGCAGGGCGATACCCGGCAGGGCATAGTCGCCCAGCGCCGGCTTGAGCCAGCCCAGGCCGTAGTAGACCGCCATCGACAGCCCGCTGATGAGGGCGGCGCCAAAGGCAAAGCCGGTCAACCGGCGCAGCCAGGGCTTGGGCTGATGATCGCCGATGGGCTGCATGCCGAGCTTGAGCGCCTCCAGATGGACGATGTAGAGCAGCGCTATGTAGGAGATGGTCGCCGGCAGGAAGGCGTGCTTGATGATCTCGACGTAGGGAATGCCCACGTACTCCACCATCAGGAAGGCGGCAGCCCCCATCACCGGCGGCATGATCTGGCCGTTGACCGAGGAGGCCACTTCCACTGCCCCCGCCTTCTCCGAGCTGAACCCCACCTTCTTCATCATGGGAATGGTAAAGGTGCCAGTGGTCACCACGTTGGCGATGGAGGAACCGGAGATGAGGCCGGTCAGGCCGGAGGCCACCACCGCCGCCTTGGCCGGGCCGCCGCGCAGGTGACCCAGCAGGCTGAAGGCGAGCTGGATGAAGTAGTGGCCGGCACCGGCCCGCTCCAGCAGGGCACCGAACAGCACGAACAGGAACACGAAGCTGGTGGAGACGCCGAGGGCGATGCCGAACACCCCCTCGGTAGTGATCCACTGGTGGTTGGCCAGCGCGGTGAAGCTCACCCCACGGTGGGCCAGCAGGCCCGGCATCCAGGGCCCCGCCAGGCTGTAGGCGAGAAATACCAGGGCGATCACCGCCAGGGCCGGCCCCAAGGCGCGGCGGGCGGCTTCCAGCAACAGCGGGATGCCGATGCAGGCGGTCACCAGATCGGCAGTGGTGAGGTTGCCCGGCCGCTGGGCCAGCGCCTCGTACATCACGCACAGGTAGGAAGCGGCGCCGGCGGCCACCAGCCCGAGCGCCAGATCGCCGAGCGGCACCCGGTCGCGCGGCGAGCGGCGAAAGGCCGGGAACACCAGATAGGCCAGCAGCAGGGCGAAGGTGAGGTGAATGGCACGGGTCTCGGTGTCATTGAGTACGCCGAAGCCCAGCATGAAGGGCAGCGGCGAGGCGATCCAGAGCTGGAACAGCGACCAGGCGAGCGCCAGGGTGGTGATGCACCCACCCATGATGCCGAGCGGCAGACGCGCCCCCACATCCTGGGCGATCAGTTCCTCGGTAGAGAGTTGTTTATCTTGCATAGGGGTTAACTTGTGCCAACGAGTACAACGACACGACACCCGCTGCCACGGGCTGCGGCAGGCGGGTGTCGAAGAGAGTGACAGCGGCCCTTGGGCCCGCTATCAGAGCCAGCCGCGCTCTTTGTAGTAGCGGGCAGCCCCTTCATGCAGCGGGGCGGAGAGACCCACCTTGATCATGTCGGCCTCTTTCAGGTCGGCGAAGGCCGGATGCAGGCGCTTGAAACGATCCAGGTTGTCGAACACGGATTTGACCAGCTGATAGACCACTTCCGGATCGGCCTTGGCACTGGTGGAGAGCACCGCCTTTCCGCCGATGGACGGGGTCGGCTGGTCGCTGCCCTTGTAGATGCCGCCCGGGATCTCGGCCTTGCTGTAGTAGCTCTTCTCGGCCAGCAGCTTGTCGATGTCGGCGCCGGTGACCGGGACCAGCACGGCGTCGGTGGTGGTGGAAGCTTCCTGGATAGCGCCGTTGGGATGACCGACGAAGTAGCTCATGGCGTCGATGTTGTTGTCGCCCAATGCCGAGGCCTGCTCGGCCGGCTTGAGCTCGGAGACCAGGCCGAAGTCGCCCTTCTTCCAGCCCTTCACCGCCATGATCTCTTCAAAGGTGTCGCGCTGGCCGGAACCCGGGTTGCCGATGTTGACCCGCTTGCCCTTGAGATCGTCGAAGCCGGCGATCTTGGCGTCCTTGCGGGCCAGGATGGTGAACACCTCGCTCTGCAGGGAGAAGACGGCGCGCATGTCGTCCATGGCACCCTCGGCCTGGAACGGCGGCAGCCCCTTCATCGCCTTGTACTGATGGTCGGACTGCATGATGCCGAAGTTGAATTCACCGCTGCGGATGCCGTTGACGTTGGCCACACCGCCACCGCTGGCCGGGGCGTTGCACTTGATCTGGTGATCGGCGGCGCCGCGATTGAGGAAGCGGCAGATGGACTGGCCCGCCACGTAGTAGACGCCGGTCTGACCGCCTGTGCCTATGGTCACGAAGCGCTCCTGCGCCTGCAGCGGACCACCAAACGAGACACCGACCAGGGCAGCCGACAAGGCACACGCCAGGGATAATCCTTTCATGTTGTTCATCCTTTTTGATTGATTCAGCTCGCCCGTTCCACGGGCGAATGCCGGACAAACCACCGTTCTGCGTCGGCGGTTGCCCATGACCTCGATATGAGGAAGCGGGTGAACGGCGAACGTTCCCCAAAAAGCCACCAGCATCCTGTGGTGAGACAGTCGGCTTCATGCCAACCGAAGATAATTGGCCCCAAGGGGGCCAATTAAAGAGTCATAACGGCTTCGATTAAGCACACGGCGCCAACATAAATCAAACAAAAACACAAAATGATGGATATGAATGACGAGAAATTTGAAGCCGATCATTAATTTGCTGATCAGAGATTAATTGGATGTGCTACCGGTCGGCAGACAGAATGGGATGAGGGAGATTCTTTTGCAGCCCTTGACTGGCAAGGGCTGCAACTGTGGTGACTTATGCTTGTGGCTTGGCCAAATCCAGAATAAACGCGAACTCCAGCGCGATATCCTCGTAGGCTTTGAAGCGACCCGACTTGCCGCCGTGGCCGGCGTCCATGTCGGTGCTCAGCAACAACTTGTTATCATCCGTCTTCAGCTCGCGCAGCTTGGCGACCCACTTGGCCGGCTCCCAGTACTGCACCTGGGAGTCGTGCAGCCCGGTGGTCACCAGCAGATTGGGATAGGCCTGCGCCTTGACCTGATCGTAGGGGCTGTAGGCCTTCATGTAGTCGTAGTAGCGCTTCTGGTTCGGGTTGCCCCACTCGTCGTACTCCCCGGTGGTGAGGGGAATGGACTCGTCCAGCATGGTGGTGACCACGTCGACGAACGGCACCTGGGCCACCACGCCGCGATAGAGCTGGGGCGCCTGATTGATGACGGCCCCCATCAGCAGGCCGCCGGCGCTGCCGCCCATGGCGTAGACCTGATCCTTGGCGCCGTAGCCCTGCGCCACCAGCGCCTCGGTCACGTCGATGAAGTCGTTGAAGGTGTTCTGCTTTTTCAGCAGCTTGCCATCTTCGTACCAGTGGCGCCCCAGCTCCTCGCCGCCACGAATGTGGGCAATGGCGTAGACGAAGCCGCGGTCCAGCAGGCTCAACCGGGCGCTGCTGAAGTCCGGGTCCATGCTGGCACCGTAGGAGCCGTAGCCGTAGACCAGCAGCGGATTGGTGTGCGCACCGGCCCCCTCTTGCTTGAACTTGTCCTTGCGATAGACCAGCGACACCGGCACGGCCACGCCGTCACGGGCGGTGATCCAGAGCCGCTCGCTGGCATACTGGTCAGCCTTGAAGCCCGCCACCGGCTGCTGCTTGAGCAGGGTGCGCTTGCCGCTGTTCAGATCGAGCTCGTAGGTGGACGAGGGGGTGGTCATGGAGGAGTAGCCATAACGCAGGGCGCTGGTATCCGGCTCCGGATTGTAGGCGAGCCAGGTGACATAGGCCGGATCGTCGAAGGCGATCTCCTTCTGCTCGCCGCTCTGCCAGTTGACCTGACGCAGTCGGGTCAGCCCCTGACTGCGCTCCTCCAGCACCAGCCACTCCTTGAACAGGGCATAGCTCTCCAGCAGCACGTCCGGATTGGGGGCGATCACCGCCTTCCAGCGATCCACCGGGCTCTCCTTGGTCTCGTAGAGGCCGAAGTTCTTGCCGTCCTTGTTGGAGCGCACATAGAAGCGGCCGCGGTAGTGATCCAGGCTGTATTCGTGATCCACCTGGCGCGGCAGGAACAGCCGCGGCGCCTGGGTCGGCACGTTGGCATCGATGAGGCGCGCCTCGCCTGAGGTGGTGCTGGAGAGGGCGATGACGATGAAATCTTCCGAGGTGGTGGCGTAGAGGCTCACATAGAAGGAGTCGTCCTTCTCCTCATAGACCAGCTGATCCTTGGCCGGATCCGTGCCCAGCTCGTGGCGATAGACCTGGTAGGGCAGCAGCGTCTTGGGGTGCTTGCGCACGTAGAACACCGTCTTGCTGTCGTTGGCCCACACCAGATTGCCGGAGGTGTTCGGAAGCAACTCGGCGGCCCATTTGCCGCTCTCCAGATCGAGGAACTGGATCTGGTACTGACGGCGGGAGAGAAAATCTTCCGCCACCGCCAGCCAGCGATTGTTGCGGCTCACCTCGAGCGCCCCCAGGGCGTAGAACTCGTGGCCTTCAGCGCGCTGGTTGCCGTCCAGCAGCAGGCTCGCAGCCTCTTCACCCAGCTTGTTGCGCGAATAGATGGCGTACTCCTTGCCCGGCTCGTAGCGGGTCTGGTAGCGATAGCCGTTCTTCACGTAGGGCACCGACTCGTCCTGCTGCGGAATGCGGGCCACCATCTCCTGATAGAGCTGGTCGCGCAGCGGCTTGATCGGTTTGAGCATGGCGTCGGTGTAGGCGTTTTCGGCCTCGAGATAGGCCAGCACCTCGGGTTTCTGGCGCTCGTCATCGCGCAGCCAGTAGTAGTTGTCGACCCGGGTATCCCCGTGTTTCTTGATGGCGTGAGGGTGTTTGGCGGCCACGGGAGGCTGGATCAGGGTGTCGCTTGTGGGCATGGCGGACTCATCATTGGCATATGAACAGGGAACGGCGGCCAGACAAGCCAGCAGCAGAAGCCCTCGGGAAAAGGTGAACATGTCGCATCCTTTGCGCTGTAAAAGGGTTGGCGGACCTGAGCCTTGGCTCCTTGGACAGGGGATCAATCTGCCCCTTGTCGCCTTCAGTTGCAAGTTCTCCCGCGCCCTGATGTAAAAGGGCCGCCATCTCGCGATGGCGGCCCCCATACCTGACCGTGAGCGACACGGGCTCGCTCAGGTGTGCCTCACATGATGGAAGTGTGTCTGCTCACGGCCAGTTTTCATCAGCCGGGGTAGCTCGACCAGACCTTGGTCGCGCCCTCGTTGCTGATGCTCAGCACCTGATAGGGCTGACCCGGAATATCCATGCCTGGCGCACTCTGGGGCATGCCCGGAATGGTCAGGCCGCGGATCGCCGGTTTTTCCTTGAGCAGCTTCTGCACGTCGGCGGCGGGTACATGCCCCTCCACCACATAGCCGTTCACCACCCCGGTGTGGCAGGAAGCCAGCTGCGGAGTGATGCCGTACTGCTGCTTGACCGGTTCAAGCTGCTCGGTTTCGACGACCTTGACCTCAAAGCCGTTCTCCTCCATGTGCTTGATCCAGGTCTTGCAGCAGCCGCAATACTGGGACTTGTAGACGGTCATCTGCTCGGTTGCCAGAGCAGAAAAACTGACGGTACCGGCCAGCACGGCCAATAACAGGGACTTGTACATAACTCACCTCGGATAAGAAGAAATGCCCAAAAAAGCAGGGGGACTCGACTCAACCGAGATGACGGGGCGGACGCTCCAGCCGGTCGGTCGGAACATCCGGCATGAACTGGGAGGGGGAGATGAAATCCGGGGTATCGGGTTCCAGCATGGCAACCGTCAGGCTGTCGCCGGTGAGTACCGTCATGGCGAGCGCCGAGGTGAAGCTGCCGCAGGGCATGGCCTTCTCCAGGGTACGTTCGCTCTGGCTGCAATGAGGCGTCAGGGTACAGAGATCAGTCGCTGCCCGGCTGCCAAACGACATCAGCACCATCAGCAGACTCCACAGGGGGAGCCAGCGGCGGGCGCGAGCGAGTTGGCGACGGGTCAGAACCATGAGACGACTCATTGATGAAAGGTAGCCTATGGTAACCCTTGGCCCAGGGGGAGGGTCAAGCCCTCCCCCGCTTCCAGTCAGCCGCCATCAAGGTTGCTGACGGGTCGCCGCCAGCACGATCTCGCGCACGCAGACATTGGCCGGCTGGCTCCATGCATAGAGCACGGCGTCGGCGATCACCTCAGGCGCAATGACGCCCCCCATCTGATCCTTCCAGTCGTGGTAGCCGGCCTTGATGCTCTCGTCCGTGGTGTGGCTGAGCAGCTCGGTCTCCACCGCGCCCGGGGCTATGGTCACCATCCGCACGCCGACGTCGGCCACCTCTTCCCGGATGTTCTCGGTCAGGGCGTGCACGGCGAACTTGGTGGCGCAGTAGGCAGCATGGTTCGGGAAAGTCTTGCGACCGGCGATGGAGCTGATGTTGATGATGGTGCCGCTGCGGCGGGCCTTCATGCCGGCCAGCACGGCGTGAACACCGTTCAACACCCCCATCACGTTGATGTTGAGCATCTGCTGCCACTCGGCCGGGTCCTGCACGTCGGCCTGTCCCAGCAGCATGACGCCGGCGTTGTTGACCAAGCAGCCGACCGGGCCGAATTGTGCCTCGGCCTGCTGGATGGCGGCCTTCATGGCGGCGGTGTCGGTCACATCGACCCCGATGCAAAGAGTATCGGGCAGCGCCAGCGCCTGCATGGGCTCGACCCGGCGGGCCAGCAGCAGCAGCGGATGGCCGGCGGCGGAGAAGGCGCGGGCGATGGCGGCACCGATCCCGGCGGAGGCACCGGTGATCACGACGAGAGGCTTGGACATGATGTTTTCCTTCTGATTCAAGAGTCGGTTTGAGCAAACAAGCGGCTGGCCAGCACGGAACGGGATCACTATAGTCACTGCATCCATCAGTGATAAATATTGTTTTCCGCTGGTTATCATCTGAAAAAACTATGGTTGGGCTTATGCTGGATCTGAGACTGCTGCGCTTCTTCATCGCCATCTATGAAGAGAAGAACATCACGGCGGCGGCCGAACGCTGCCACGTCAGCCAGCCTTCCCTCTCGGCGGGGCTGCGCCAGCTGGAAGAGACCCTGGGTGACAGCCTGTTCATCCGGGGCAAGAAGGGGGTGGCGGCCAGGGATCAGGCCCATTACCTCTATCCCCACGCGGTCAAGCTGGTGGAAGAGGCGCGCCGGCTGCCGGCGCTGTTTCGCCAGAAGGCGACGCGTGCGCGGCTCAACATGGCCATCATGCCGGACCTGAGCCGGCGGCGGGTGGCGGGATTGCTGCAGCAGGTGCAGGCTGTGCTGCCCGAGCTGGATCTCACCCTCTCCGATTACGGGACGCCTGCCGACTGTCGGCTGACCCTGGATGCCCTGCGCCGCGAAGACGAGATCTTCCTGCCGCTGTGGGAGGAGGATTATGTCTTGTGCGTGCGAAGCGACCATCCCCTCGCAAGCCGCCAGCAACTCGAGTTGGCCGAGCTGCAACATTATGATTTTATTGAGTGCCCTCCCTGCGAAGCCCATCAGCAAACCATAGGCCTGCTGGCCTGTGACCGGCTCACCCTCAATCTGGTGGCCAAGGCCGAGAGCAAGGGGCTGGTGATGGCGCTGGTGCTGGCCGGGGTCGGCATCAGCTTTCTGCCGGACGGGCTGGTGGAAGACGAAGCGGGTCTGTGCACCGTGCCGGTGCGCGGGCCACGGATGTTCCGGCGCATCGGCCTCTGCTATCCCGCCCACCAGACCCTCAATCCGGCGCTGCGCGAGCTGATCCCGGAACTGGCGAGCCATGGCGCTTCTTGATAACGTCGCTGCTCAATGCATCATTTTTTTCGCCGGTCGCTTGCACCGGTATTTGGCCCCTCTTCAGATCAGGAACCCATGAAACGCATTCTGGTTATCTTTTCACACCCGGCGCTGCAGAGCTCCCGGGCCAACAAGCAGCTGCTGCAGGCCATCGACGGCCTGGAGGGCGTCACCCTGCACGACCTTTACCAGCACTACCCCAACATGTTCATCAACGTGAAGCGGGAGCAGGCCCTGCTGTCTGAACACGACATCATCGTGTTCCAGCACCCCTTCTACTGGTACTCCTGCCCCGCCATCATGAAGGAGTGGATGGATCTGGTGCTGGAATATGGCTACGCCTACGGCCCGGAAGCCCACGCCCTCAACGGCAAGCAGTGGCTGTCGGCCATCACCACCGGCGGTGCCCCCGAATCTTATTGCAGCGAGGGCTACAACCAACGCCCGCTGCTCGACTTTCTGCTGCCATTCCGGCAGACGGCCCAGTTGTGCGGCATGAGCTGGCTGCCGCCGTTCGTGCTGCACTCCTTTCACAAGATCCGGGATCAGGAGGCGCTGCGCCGCTGTGGCCAGGACTATCGCCAGCTGCTGTGTGCCCTGCGCGACGAACAGCTGACCCCGGCCCAGCTTGCCGGCAGCCCCTATCTGCGCGATCTGCTGGAGGTACTCTCATGACCCGCTCTCGATCCGGGCGACAGCCCGGCCTGCCGACATCGGCCTCCACCACTGTGCGGAGGATCCGCTGATGGGACATGGTTTGCTGTTCGATGCCTTCATCTACCTCTCCGCCGCGGTGATCGCGGTGCCGCTGGCCAAGCGCTGGGGGCTGGGATCCGTGCTCGGTTACCTGCTGGCGGGCATCATCATAGGCCCTTTCCTGCTGGGGCTGGTGGGTGAACAGAAGGATGTGATGCACTTCGCCGAGTTCGGGGTAGTGCTGATGCTGTTTCTGGTCGGGCTGGAGCTCAGGCCGGCGCTGCTGTGGCAGTTGAAGGGACCGATCCTCGGCACCGGCGGGCTGCAGGTGTTGCTGACCACGGCCGCCCTGACCGGCGTGGCCCACCTCATCGGCCTGCCCTGGCAGCAGGGGCTGGCCATCGGCCTCATCCTGGCGCTCTCCTCCACCGCCATCGTGCTGCAGAGCCTGCAGGAGCGCAAACTGATGCAGAGCGAAAGCGGCCGCTCCGCCTTCGCCGTGCTGCTGTTCCAGGACATCGCCGTCATCCCCATCCTGGCGATCCTGCCGCTGCTGGCCATCGCGCCGGTAGCCAGCAGCTCGGAGCTGGCCGGCTGGCAACACGGCCTGCTGGTGGTGGCTGCCATCTCCGGCATAGTGCTGGGTGGTCATTACCTGATGCGACCGGTGTTTCGCGCCATCGCCCAGTCCCACATGCGGGAGATCTTCGTCGCCGCCGCCCTGTTGCTGGTGATCGCCATCGCCGTGCTGATGGAGTCGGTCGGCCTCTCCCCCGCCCTCGGCTCCTTCCTCGCCGGCGTGGTGCTGGCGGATAGCGAATATCGCCACGAGCTGGAAGCGGACATAGAGCCGTTCAAGGGGCTGCTGCTCGGCCTCTTCTTCATGTCCGTCGGCGCCGGTATCAACTTCGGGCTGTTTGCCGAGCACCCGCTGCTGATCCCGGCCCTGGTAGTTGGTCTGATGGTGCTCAAGTGGCTGGTGCTGATGGCGCTCGGCTTTGCCATTCGCATCTCGCCGAGTCAGCGCTGGACCTTCGGGCTGGCGCTGGCCCAGGGCGGCGAGTTCGCCTTCGTGCTGTTCTCGTTCGCCGCCCAGAACAAGGTGCTGCCGGGGGATACCATCGCCCTGCTGACGCTGGTGGTGGCGCTCTCCATGGCGCTGACGCCGCTGCTGCTGATCCTCAACGATCGGGTGATCCAGCCCTGGTTCGACTATCGCAACCAGAGTGAATTGCCGCAGCACGAGCAGCCGGAGCTGGTGGAGCACCCGGTCATCATCGCCGGCTTCGGCCGTTTCGGTCAGATCGTGGGCCGCCTGCTGCACGGCCACGGCATCGGTACCACCATCCTCGAGCAGGATGCCAGCCAGATCGAGATGCTGCGCAAGTATGGCTATCAGGTGTTCTATGGCGATGCCAGCCGGCTTGACCTGCTGCACGCCGCCGGCGCCCACAAGGCCAAGCTGCTGGTGCTCTCCATCAACGATCCGGCCACATCACTCGAAGTGATTGAAATGGTGAAGAAACACTTCCCGCACCTTAAGATACTGGCGCGAGCCCAGGATCGTCCCCACGCTCACGAGATCCTGCGCCAGGGCGTGGGCAGCGTGTACCGGGAAACCCTGGGTTCTGCCGTGGATCTGGGGGTAGAAGCCCTGACCCAGCTCGGCTTTCGGGCCAACCAGGCCTGGCGGGCCGGCCAGACCTTCAAGCAGCACGACAACTGGCTGCTGCGGGAACAGGTCAACTACCTGGACGACGAACACACCTATATCAACAAGAGCCTGCAATACCGGGACATCCTCTCCGATCTGCTGCAAGACGATCAGGAAGGACAGGAGCGCATTCACGCTCACAACTGGAACAGCGGTCTGCCCGACAACGACAAGGAAGCAATATGATTGCCTATTACCCCATGCTCAAACACCTGCACATGACGCTGGCGCTGGTCAGCGTGCTGCTGTTCCTCTATCGCTGGCTGCTGGCCCTGGGTGGCAGTGCCCGCCTGCAGCAGAAGTGGCTGAAGATCCTGCCCCATGTCAACGACACCTTCCTGTTGCTGTTCGGGGTGCTGCTGGCGGTGACCCTGCAGATGAGCCCGGGCCAACAACCCTGGCTGATGGCCAAGCTGATCGCTCTGGTGGTTTACATCGGCCTCGGCGTCATGGCGCTCAAGCGCCCTGCGCGCAGCCAGAAGCTGGTGGCCGGCCTCGCTGCCCTGGCGGTATTTGGCTACATGGTGGGCGCCGCCATCACCAAATCCGCCTTGTCCTGGCTGGCCTGATCCAGCCAAAAAGTACCTGCCTGGTGGAGGGGAGCCATCCCCTCCACATCATATTCTGCGTTTCCCCGTCATTTCTGTTTTTTCCTCTCCCTTAAATCCGTAAGACAGCACTTTCATTTGGTGAATTTTCATCATTTTTAAGCCTCGATTGCTGCCCAAAATAAGGGTAATTATGTTTATTATCATGTAGTTAGTTTGGTTTGTATGAAAATGGCGACAGTTGTCGCAGCAAAACTTGCGACATAGACTGTCGCAAGGCATGGCTAGGATACACTCAACGCTAAACCAGTGAAGGCATGCACCATGAGTAAGAAGCTGTTACGACAACTGACCTTGGCGCGTTGCATCCCGCACCGCCCTTACAAGCTGACCGCCAGCCAACTCCAGGTAAAACTGGAAGAAGAAGGCATCCACGTCAGTCTGCGTACCGTGCAACGGGACCTGGAAGAGATGTCCGGCATGGGGTTGTTCGATCTCACCTCGGATGAACGCAGCAAACCACACGGCTGGTGCTTCGAGCGCCATGGCCTCAACGATTTTGCCAACATCATGCCGCTCTCCTTGGCAGTGGCGCTGAAAACCTGGAGCGATCAGGCCAGCCAGCTGTTGCCGGCCAGCGTACTGACCGAACTGAACCCCTTGGTCGACAAGGCCAGCCAGGTGATCCGCGATAGCCAGAGCGAACTGGCCGAACGCTGGCTCGAGAGCGTGCATCAGTCACCACGTCCGTTTGCCGGCAACCCGGAGATCCGCCGCAGCACGCTGATCCGCGATGCATTGTGGC
This sequence comes from Aeromonas sp. S41-2, assembly GCF_027705845.1. NCBI lineage: Bacteria > Pseudomonadati > Pseudomonadota > Gammaproteobacteria > Aeromonadales > Aeromonadaceae > Aeromonas > Aeromonas sp. S41-2. Next base: position 452,051 of record NZ_JAPDCG010000004.1, read on the forward strand.
GCGGTCGCAAGTTCAGTGCCGAGATCCAGCGTGTCATCAAGGAGCGCACAGTATGGCTCTGCTACGACCGCATCAATCCGCTCGGCATCCTGAACCAGGCGGAAGGGCCGACGCTGCTCTGCACCCTGTCCGAGCTGGATCCCAAGGTCTACGGCATCCCATTCGATCACATCAAGAACGTGGAGCTGACCAACTTCAGCGCGACCCAGCCGAAGGATTTCAACATCCAGAAACTGATCCGCGATCAGGGCTATCAGGATGTTAGCGGACCGATCCGCTTCGTCGGTCGCATCGATGCCAACTGCCCGACCCTGGTCGACGGACAGATCCCCGGCCACAATCCGCGCATGACCCGCTATGACAAGCGCAGCGTGGTGGTGGAAACCGAGGTACAGGACACCCCCGAGTTCCGTACCTGGCTCAACAACATGAGCGGGAACCTGGAAGTGCTGGCGCCTGAATCCTTGCGCAAGGCATATCCGACACCGGGTAGCCGCGTCAGCTGACCACCTCAGAAAAAAGCCGGGCCAAGCCCGGCTTTTTGTATTCTTTTTGAGCATATTTATTCAACTAATTTTTAAGTCTTGCCCACCGAATTGAGCCTGTTTGTACCATCGTTTTCGCCCCGTTTTTGCGTGTAAGAGATCCGCCATGGCAGCTGTAAGAGGCCACTGTGTCGAACCGTACGCGAAGCCATCTTTGAATCCACATGCTTTCCCATGAAACAAACTAATACCATGATTTGTATGGCTTTATTTCTATAGCATTGGTCATTAATCCGTTATCGCCACGCCAACAACGCCGGATCCTCCCTTGTGCCGCCCCCTGGTTCCCTTAATATGGGTCTCACAAGGACGGAGCTGGTTCGGCAGGATGCGGAAACAGCGCATAAGCAGGGAATAAACCACAGGGTGTGGGCAAGGAACACCTCAGGATGAGGCCGGTAACCAGGACGGTTATCAAACGGATTACAGGACACCACGGGACGTGGTTGCGGACACCTCGGGATGAGGCAGAGCAAACAGGATGATTGCTCTTCAGGAAGTATATGGACCTCGCAGGAAGCGAGCAGGACAGCTTCAGGATGAAGCGAGACAACCCGGATGGTTGTCTGTCAGGATGACGCAAGGAACACCACGGGATGTGGTAACGGACACCTCCAGGATGGAGAGAGTGCAGCAATCAGGAGCGATTGCCAGGCTAGGATGGCCACAGGACACCTCAACGGATTGGGAAGGGGATATTCCGAAGGATCAGGATAAAGTCAGGGATTGCAGGGAGCGTTGCAGTTCATGGACTGGACTAGATGACTTGAGGGGACGGCAGCCGCCGTCCCCTTTTCTTTATGTGCCTTTTGTACCAGAACGATCAATGACATGGGGCTCTACTCGCTGTCACAGCACATCCTGTGTGCTCTAGAGCCCCCCTCAATCTGGGCGCCCATTGTCAGCCAGAATCCCCCTCTTTCACCTCATACACTTCGTGAACGCTGCTCTGGGTTAGTGCTGCAGCAGGCAAGTAACCACCCGCAAAGCTCCCCTCCATTCGCTCAGGGCTTCTTAAAAGTGCTTCAACCAAGGAAGCTCCCAGTATAAAGCTGGCTCATTGCCAGCGACTACATACCCGCTAGAAACACAGGGTGGAATGGACCCATCCCGACATGACCACCGTCTGGCTCTGCGTGTTTTACTAAGTCGCGTGAGGGAAAAAGAGGCAATTCGGGAAAAGTTAAACGAAAAAAAGCCCAGTCGTTAGACTGGGCTTCTTAAGTAGTGGCGGAGCGGACGGGGAGACGGACAGAGTCCGGCTCAAGCACAAAGGACAACAGACAGGGACCGAGTTGCCAGTGGCAAGTCGCAGCCCTGTCAGTTGTCCTTTGTTTCCTTATTTCATTCGCCAAAACCATATAGCAAAAAGGCCTTCCCTGATGGGAAGGCCTTTCAAATTAGTGGCGGAGCGGACGGGACTCGAACCCGCGACCCCCGGCGTGACAGGCCGGTATTCTAACCGACTGAACTACCGCTCCGCTGTCTGGTTAGCTTTTTGCTAAATTGTCTGCCGCTTCATTGAGGTGTCATCCTCGCAGCCAACGTCGTGATGTGCACGGCGCTGTTTAATTGGGTGCCTGGCAGTGTCCTACTCTCGCATGGCGAATGCCACACTACCATCGGCGCTACCGCGTTTCACTTCTGAG